>DATJYM010000304.1:0-3104 GCA_035499615.1 Candidatus Acidiferrales bacterium
CGGAACATCGATATTGCCCTGTCCAGGGCCGGTGGACGTGGCGAAAAGCGCGGAATTAGTGTCAATACCTGCAAGTCCCAACTGCGGGTAAACGGTAACATTGTCGCCTTGGGTGACGTAAGTGACGTAGCCGATATTACCATTGCCTGTGGAATCGGCCACGGTGGCGGATCCGTTCGGTTCTTCGAGCCGATAATAAGCGACGGGATGATCCGCCAGGATGGTTGTGGGATAATCTGCTGCGCTGGCCGGGCGCACGCCCAATAATACGAATGCCGCCGCGAAGGGCAGCGACACAAGCCTCCAAGTGACCGACTTTATTGTTGGTTTCATATATCGATTAGGTTGTCTGGTTGTGAAATTCCGCTGGTTTTGGGTCGCGGATTAAATCAAGCATGCACTTTGCCTGCTTTATTACTGTCATTCATGCGCCTACTTTAGATTGGTTCCCGGGTTTTCGTCCATCCCCCGTTTTGGGGGGGCAGGTTAACAATCCTAATTGCCGCGTGGTTGGGCGCGCCCGATGCCGGCGGACGATACCGGCGGACTTATTTTTCCAAGTACCGAATGACGGCTTCGGTGCGGGTGCGCACCTGGAGCCGCTCAAAAATATTTTTGATGTGGCCATGCACTGTCCACAGGCTGATGCCCATGGCCTGCGCGATTTCCTTGTCCACACAACCTTTGCTTAGAAGCTCCATCACTTCCTGTTCACGGTGTGTCAGCCTGGCCAGCGCCAGGCTGTCATGACTGGAACGCAGTTGCAGCAGTTCTTGAAAATAATACTTTACGCGCAGCAGAAAATCCTCGGTCATCAGCTCCGACCGGCTGGCGACCTTGAGGATGGGTTCCAGCAACCGGTCCGGTTTGACCCGTTTGACCAAATAGCCGCCTGCGCCGCCAGGGGTGGAAACAAACATCTGATCTCCGTCGACATGAACCGAATAAGTGAGGGCGGGGACTCCCGGTTGGAGGGGGGTGACGGTGCCGGGAGATTTGAAACCGATTCTTCCGGCCATGTGACGATTCAGGAGAACCATGCGGGGCTTCTGCAGTTTCAGTGCATTCGTGAATGAAACTGCCGAGTCGCAGGGAACACTCACGAATCCGGCTTGTTGATCAATGCTCCAGCACAATGCCCGGCGGATGCCTGCGTCCAATTCCACCACCAGGACTTGCTGCCGGTTGGGATGGGGGGTTGTCTTATCGGATTCCGGCCCCGAACGTTTCCCGACCAGGGTATGGATGGTGGTATAGGTCCACAATACCGGGTTCATGCACCATTCGAAACTCACAATCAGTTCGCGGGAGAAATGCCGGCAGACGGCCCCCCAGCCTTGTTTCACCGCCACCTGATAAATCTGACATGCCCTGGCGGCGGCCGCTTCCATATCGGGGGTGCCCAGCGGAAAATAAAAACCAATGCCGGCATGATCAATCTGCGCGGCCAAATCCTGCTCTGTTTCACCGGAGGCAGGGAAACGATAGCGGCGCAAGAGCAACCGTTGCCGCCAATAACGTGCGTCGTTTCGGGGATGCGGATTCTCCGGCGGGTCGGGCGTCGAAGGCGGGGCAGGGAAGATTTTGCTGCGAGTTTTGTTTTGCCCGAACTTCCGGGCCGATTTGCTTCGATGCTTCATGGACACGGATTTCATCGCCAGACGGCCGAATGAGAAAACATTTGGCGCGCGTCGTCAAAGGTTTTCCGGAAGATCGTGAAATTGGTTATGCGCCGCCCAACACCGTCGCAATTTCCTTCTTCCGCCGGCGGGGCTTGACGGGATGACCATCCAAACCGGGAGTGTTTGATCCATTCCGGTAAGACTGCCATTGCGGTTCATTCTCAAAAATCCAGCGATAATAATCCGCCTCCTGGAGCCGGCCGGCTGCGGCTTCG
Source organism: Candidatus Acidiferrales bacterium (assembly GCA_035499615.1). Lineage (GTDB taxonomy): Bacteria > Verrucomicrobiota > Verrucomicrobiia > Limisphaerales > UBA11358 > UBA11358. Next base: position 1,898 of record DATJYM010000304.1, read on the forward strand.
TCCAGCACTGCCGTACAATGCGGATGGAATTGCAGTGCGGTGGCGGAAATCATGCTGGTCACCGGACCTTCAATCGCCCGCGCAACGATCTCCGCCTTGTCTTCGCCGGTGGCGAGGAGCAGACAGCGGCGCGCGTCGAGAATCGTCCCCACGCCCATGGTGATGGCACGCCGCGGCATTTCATGGGGTGGCACGAACAAGGGCTCGTTTTGGGCGCGTGTCACCGGCGAAAGCACCTTGATCCGGGTGCGTGAGCGCAGCGAGGAAGCCGGCTCGTTAAAGCCCAGATGTCCCGCCAGCCCGATGCCGAGCAACTGCAGGTCAACGCCGCCGCATTCCGCAATGAGCCGTTCGTAACGCTCGCATTCGGCTTCGATGTCGGCAGCGGCGCCGTCCGGCAAATGCGTGTTGCGCAGATCCACGTTCACGTTCAGGAACAAATTGTGGTTCATGTAATGCCGGTAGGAGTTGCGATGGCTGCCCGCCAGCCCGACGTATTCATCCAGGTTGAATGTGTGGCAGACTGAGAAATCCAGACCTTCCCGGCGATGCATCTGGACCAGCCGGGCATAGACCGCTTCCATGGTGCGGCCCGTGGCCAGCCCCATCACGAGTCGCGGATTGTCCCGCAATTCCCTGGAAATGACTTGTGCCACCAGCTCGGTGGCGGTCTCCGCATTTGGTCGAATGACAACTTCCATAAAGTTAGTTTGCTAAAACCACATTGGCCTCTGTATCCAAGGTTGCTGTGCAGACTGAATCTTACCCAAGTGGTTCGGGGCAACAACCCCCTGAATTGGGGGTTGAACCGGCAGGGCTTCCGGTGAAAAATCACCTTCCGTCGCATCGAAAATACTATGAACCCTTATCATAATTTTGTTTCCTCCTTCGCCCACCTCGTTGAAACGGGTAGATTATTTCCCCAGGGCGGCACGTCTCCGCATCACAGACTCAACTCCATGACCAAGGCAACTGCGATAATCCTGTTTTCACCACATCTATGAACGAACATCACGGCGAGATTAAGACTCGATATAACCGGTTTCTCCTGTTCGTCGCTGGACTGGGCGGGCTGCTGTACGGCGTGGACGTGGGCATCATTTCCGGCGCCCTGCCGTATCTCGAAGCCACGTCCGGTCTCAGCGCGGGGCAACTATCATTTGTGGTCGCCGCGGTTTTGCTCGGCAGTGTCATTTCCACTTTGTTC
>DATJYM010000305.1:0-22578 GCA_035499615.1 Candidatus Acidiferrales bacterium
GTTCGATTGAACCGACAGCCCGACCGGAGCCCCGCCCTTCTTTAATGACTCGGAGGAAGCCTCCAAAATGCGAACCAACTCCAGACCGTCGTCACCGCTGGTCAGGGGCTGCGTTCCATGTTGAATGCAGTCCAGGAAATGCTGACACTCGTTCTTCAACGGTTCTTCCTGCTTGATGTAGGGAACATATACGTCGCCATAGTGATAGGCATAATGAAACTCGGCGAACGTGTCATAGTGCGGTGGTCGTTCGACCCGGGCGTCGAAAATCCGGATTTTCTCGAGTGGTGAAACGTCATCGTAGACAATCATTCGTTTGCTGCCGACAATGGTCATTTCCCGGATCTTTCGGGGATCCAGCCAGCTGCTGTGAATAATGGCGGACCGTTCTCCGGAGAAATTCAGCCACATGGTTGTCACGTCCTCCACTCCCGGGGTAATATGCGCACTGCCCTGGCAGTTCACCACGGTGGGACGTTCCTCCATGATATGAAGAATAATGGAGACGTCATGCGGCGCCAGATCCCAGGTCACGTTGATATCCTTTTGAAAAAGTCCCAGATTCAACCGGCGGGCGCAAATGTAGCGAATCTCCCCGATGTCACCGCATTTTACGATCTCCTTGATCTTCCTCACGGCAGGTGAATAGAGGAAAGTATGTCCGGTCATCAATACCAGCCCTTTCTTCCGGGCAATTTCGATCAACTCCTGGCATTCTCCCGAGGAACTGGCCATCGGCTTTTCAATGAACGTGTGTTTGCCGGACAACAGGCTGGCTTTGGCCATCGCATAGTGCGACTTGACCGAAGTGGCGACGATGACGGCGTCGAGACCAATGCCGTTGAGCATATGGTTATAATCCGTTTCCCCTTCTACTTCCGGATATAACGATTTGAGATGCAACAATCGCTGCTCGTTCACGTCGCACATCACTTTGAGGCTGCAATCGGCAAGCGCTCTGAAATTACGCACCAGATTCGGTCCCCAATATCCGCAGCCAACAACTCCAACTTTTATTTGCTTTGTCATATTTACAATTTCGGTTTGTTCCTTTCAGGATCCAGATGCCCCTGTCGTTCGGCGCGGACAATTTCTGCAAAGGCAGATTTACGCACAGAATAGGTCGGGGCGGGATGACTCCGGTGAAGAACGGTTTCTGAGCGGATCGAACGTGAAAGTCTTCTTGACGGAAAACGCGTTTCCCAAATCTGGATGATCAGGGCCGGAACGGTGCGCAGCAATATGCTGATATCAAACCATAAACTTTTCTCCCGCGCGTATCGGATGTCCAGGTGAATCATTTCCACAAACGTGGTCCGGTTTTTGCCGCTGACCTGCCAGAGCCCGGTAAGCCCGGGGAGCGAGGCAAATCGCTCCTTCTGCCCGGGAAGATATTTCTCGTACTCGTACGGGAGGCAAGGGCGCGGTCCCACCAGACTCATCTCACCCCGGAACACATTGATGAGTTGCGGCAATTCGTCCAGCCCGGAAGAACGGAGCAACAAACCAAACGGAATGATTCGCGGATCCCCTTCCGAATCCATCTTGGTCATCGGCGTGTTCGAATCCATCAACTGGCGCAAATGTCCCTGATGCACCACCGCGTCCGCACCCACAAACATCGTACGAAATTTGAAACACATGAAGTGCCGCCCCAGATAACCCACCCGCTCCTGCTTGAATAGAACCGGCCCGGCCGAAACCACGCGGATCAAGGCGGCAACGACAATCACCAACGGAACAAGCAACGGCAAGGCCAACAGGATAACCACAATGTCGAGCACCCGCTTCCAGCGTAAAGCGCTGCCCGATCCGGCAAGAGAAGCTCCATCCGTCAGCCGACGTTCATTGAAAAAGGGTGTGCTCACAAGGCTAAGAATCTGGAAGAGTTACAACGCGGCTCAGGTGCCCGGCGGAAAAAGTCAGACGACTTATAATCCCGTTCCTAATTTCTGAATTTAAAGTTAACAATTTTTGTCCCATGCCAGCAATACCAATGCAAAGCTCCGCACATGCAGGCCGAAAATAATTTTCGCCAAACGAAACGTCCCCGCTCCAAATTAACCGATTCAGAGCACCCCTTAATATGTGGTCCAACTTCAACCTGAAACCTGGAAATCGCTCACGCGGCGTGCCGCCAATACCGGCACCAGATCTGCCACCGCGTTTCGTTCCAAGACAACCGAACCCTCGTCAATCTCCGCCGGCGTCGGCCGGCCCAAAACATCCAGCAAAACCTGTATCCGCCTTCTGGCCGGCATGACCCGCAGGACAAAGGCGCGCATTCCCGCAAAAGCGCCGTTGGCCAGCAACACTTCGTCACCCGGCGAAATGCGGTCCTCAACGGTCATGGTTTCCTCCCCGGCAAAACATTCCTTTAATTCGGCAATGACGGAATCCGCAATCGTGGGTATCCGGTGGGCAAAATGCACAACCGTACCGATCCCATTGGTGCGCTGAACGTCGTTTAAACTGTGTTCAATGTCACAGCGGATGAAGAGGTAACACGGGAATAAAGGTTCGTTAACCCGGACGACTCCGCGCCGGGTCGCCCGCTCGATGCGCAATCGGGGATGAAACACCTCTATTTTGAGATTCTTCCGCAAATTCGCCGCGGCGATGTGCTCATGCTTCGGCTTGGTTCGGGCACAGTACCAAGCCAGAGGTTCAGTCCGAATTGTAGGGTTTAACAACATCAAATAACATCCTGGTTGTCGGTAAAGGAATTCAAACAGGAATCGCAAGTTTCGGTTTCACAAACCTTTGCGGGAAACCCTGCCGCCCCTGCGCCGACCGGAACTCCGGATTGCGTTACCATGGTTGCCCTCCAGCATCCGCTGCTGAATCGATCCTGGTCCAACTTGTATCGCCCCTCCATCTGATAATTGTTTGTTAAAACGTCAACTGTCACATAGTAAACCACACTCCCGAGGGTTTATCCACAGCGCTGAACACGATAATCTTGAAGTGAGTTTACGTATATTGTTGTAGCGATATTCGCTACAGGCCGCCCCTCAACCCGAATCGTCGGCAGGGGTTGTCTAAGACGCCCGGCTGGAGATATTCTTCTTGGGCAACATTTGAAAGCGGATGGCGTATTGAAGCAATTCCGACGTGCTTTTAAGATTCAACTTCTCTTTGATCCTCGCCCGGTAGGTCTCCACGGTGCTGGTGTCTATGTGCAACATCGTGGCAATCTGCCGGGTGCTTTGCCCCTCGCCCATCAATTCGAAGACCTGCAATTCCCGGTCTGTGAGTAAATCCACCGACAGATTGGATGAAGGGCGCGGGCGAGAGGCAATTTGAGAGGCGACCCAGTTGGCGGCCTTTTCGCTCCAGTAAATTTCCCCACTCAAAACCTTGCGGATGGCCAGTAGAATTTTTGCTATCGGCTCTTCTTTGGCCACGTATCCCCGAGCGCCCGCCCGGATGGCACGCTCGGCGTGGAGGGTTTCCTCGTGCATGGAAAACACCAGACAATACACGTTGGGATAACTATCGCTGAGATTCTTGATAAGCTCCAATCCGTGGGAATCTTTCAAGGTCAGATCCAGAATCACCAGGTGTGGTTTGGTTTCACCCACCAGTTTCAGGGCCTGACTGCCATTGTCCGCCTCACCACAGACGCTTAAATCCGGCTGCTGGTGAATAATGCGCTTCAACGACTCTCGAACCAGCGGGTGATCATCGACAACGAGAATGCGCGTGTTTTTTTTCGGCCGGGCTGAACCGGAATCCTTCATGTTCGTTTGGGGGGGGATTTACTCTGAATGGCACCGGGAACAACTCCGACTTCAACCACACGACTAACCTGTGTGGAATAATGCGCATTTGCGAACACGCTCACGAATCGTCTGGACCTGCCAGGCGTTCGACCGAACATTTCATATTTGCTCATAGGCAGATTCCAGGCCGCCGAACAATAGCCAATCCCTTAACGCTTCGATAACACCGCCACGCCACATGGATTCGACAAGCATATTACACCGCTAAATGACTATAAAATTTCCCTGAAACTTACAAGGAATATTTATTCAAACGCGTTCAGATTGCCATCGTTGGAGTTTTGGTACACTCAAACGGAGATTTGCACACCGGGAGTGGCATCCCTTGTCCTTGCAAGATACGCCGGAAGACGGCGACCATCCCCAAATGCGCCGTGAACGGAGCGCTGAGGGTCATTATCTACTCTTCGCGGGCATTTTGAACGCCGAAGTGAAAACCCGCCTCATCCTGATATCCGAGTGGGATGCGGTTGTTCAACGTGGCGCGCAACTTGGCAAGAATGCCCACAAGCAACAGATTCACTGCTATAATTTGCAACCAGGTCCTGTTCATGCCTTGCTCCAAGCATCAGTGGTGCCAGCCATTTTTATTGTTTTCCCCATAAAATCCTTGCCCTGAGGCCATTCGTTGAAGTCAACCCTGCGGAGTTTGATGCCGGGTGGGGAAATTTTGCGTCCGATCCTGGCGAAATATTGCAGGTGAAACGCCGCGTTCGGTGGGAGAACGGCCCCGGGCAGGTCGGAAAATCAGTCAACCAGGCACAAGCTCCATCCCGCTGTCTCAAAGGCGGAATCACTGTCTTAATGGAAAAATCACAGTTCACTTTTGAGGCACTTCAACAAGTCTCCCCGCCGCATTGCATGGATTTATTGGGCAAAAAATCATTGGCAATAATTTTGCTGAAGGGAGATGCCGTTGGTTATTGAAACAAAGTTGTACAAATGGATTTTGGGAAAGAAAGTCGTAAAAGTTGTGCTTCTACAAGTCGTGGTGGGAGATGGGAAACAATTTTACTCGTTCTGATATTTTATTTTTCCTGTTTTAGCAATGCACTGGGCTCACAAAATGTCCATCTGGCCTGGGACCCTCCGAAGAGTTTGACCGTGGCCGGCTATTTCCTCTACTGCGGGAATGAACCGGGTGTCTATACCAATAAAATTGACATCGGCAACAACACCACCGCCGCCGTCTCCGGTCTGCAAGAAGGACAAACCTACCATTTTGCCGTCACCGCTTACAATTCGGATGGTGTGGAAAGCGCCCTCTCGAATGACACCTCCTATCTCACCCCGGGATGGCTCCGCTTGCTCGGCGCGGTCAATTTCGGCTCCCTGGGCATGGAATTCCCGGTGGCGCCAGGCCATTGGTATGAAGTTCAAGCCTCGATCAACATGCAGGCCTGGACAACCATCGGACGGACGGGCACGGCGACGTCCAACGCCTGGACCCAATTTGCAGATTCACAGGCCGGACAATTTCCAAACAGGTTTTATCGGCTGGTTCTCCACTAAGGACCGTCTTCGAATTTGGGCTGAATCGAAGTCTTTACCGCGGGAAACAATTTGACGTTTAGCGTTGGGTCAGCTTCACACCGAGCTCCAGCAACTTCCGCACAGCGGCGTTCGATCCGGCTTCGGCGTATATTCGCAAAACCGGTTCCGTGCCGGAGCCGCGCAACATGAGCCACGAAGAATCCTCGGCGACCAATTTAACCCCATCATAAGTCTTCATGCCGGCCAGCGGCGAGCGCAGCAGTTTCGCCGGTGGATCGCTTTTCAGAAGGTCCATCAGTGCCGCGCGTTTCTCCAAAGGATAATGCGTGTCAATCCTGCTGTAACGATGCGGCCCGTACTGTTTCTCCAATTTCGCCAGCATTCGGCCAACCGATAGACGCTCGGTGGCAAGCAATTCGAGCAAGAGCAAACCGGCGGCCAGACCATCGCGTTCGGGAATGTGCCCCGGAAAACCGATGCCGCCACTCTCCTCAGCGCCGAGCAGTACATCGCCCTTGAGCATCTCCGCACAGATATATTTGAACCCGACCCCGGTCTCGACCAGCGGCAGGCCATGCGCCGCGCACATCTTGTCCACCATGGAAGTGGTCGTGAGCGCTTTGACCACCCGGCCCCTGCCCCTTCGATTCACAATCAAATGATGCAACAACAGGCAAATGACCTGGTGCGTCGTCAGAGCGTCACCCTGACCGTCCATGCCGCCAATGCGATCGGCGTCGCCATCAGTCACGAGGCAAATGTCGTGAGGATGCCGGCGGAGGAACATGCGGCTGCGCCCGTAATTAGCCACGATTGGTTCGGGATTGATTCCGCCAAACAACACGTCGTGCTGCGCATTCAGGGTCGTGACCTTGCAGGTGGTGCCCGCCAGCAACTGTTCAAAGCAGCCAGCGCCAACACCGAACAAAGCGTCGTGGGCGAAACGCAGTTTTGATTTCGCAACCAACTTGAAATCCACGAGCCGCTTCAGGGCCGCGAAATGCGCCGGGCGGACGTCTGAAATAACGATGGGCGGTGGGCGATGGCCGATCTGAGGAACGGTTTTACCGAGGAAACTCTCGACGGCTTTACATTCATCCGGACTGCTCGAACCGCCATAAAATGATTTCAGTTTGAACCCGTTGAAAATCGGCGGGTTGTGGCTGGCGGTAATCATCACCCCGCCGACGGCATTCAGACTTTTGACCGCGAAGGAAACGGACGGCGTCGGCGTCGGCTCCGGGGTCAGCAAGACATGAAAACCGTTTCCAGCCAGAATGTCAGCGGCGGTTTGTGCGAATCGGTCCGAAAAAAATCGGCGGTCGAAACCAACAACAACCTTCAATTCGCGGCCAAAGATTTCCGATTTCGGACGTCTGACTTCTGATTTCCAGTAGTCGGCGGTAGCCTGCGCGACGCGCGCAACGTTTGCAAAATTGAATTCCTCCGCGATGACCGCGCGCCAGCCGTCCGTGCCGAATTTGATGTTCATTACCGGCAGTTTAAAGTTTCAAATCCGCCAGGGCAGGATCGTGAGCATGGATAACCTGACGCATCTTTTTCACGGCGGCACGCAGATTGCGCGCACTGAACAAAGTTGTCCCGCTCACAAAAGTGTCCGCGCCGACGCGCGCGCATTCGCCGGCCGTCTGAAAATTGATGCCCCCGTCCACGCTGATGCGATACGGCAGTTTCCGTTCATGACGCCAGGCATCGGCCTGCTGAATTCTGGGCAGGCACTCGTGAATGAACGATTGTCCCCCAAACCCCGGATTGACCGTCATCACCAGCAACAAATCAATCTGGTCCAGGTAGGGCTGGACTTCGGTGATGGCAGTGGGAGGATTGATGGCAAGGCCGACTTTCTTCTTGAGCGATTTGATTTTCCAGATCAACGCCGCCACCTGCTCGCCCAATTCCACATGAACAATGATTTCGTCCGCGCCGGCCGCGGCAAAGGGTTCCAACAAAATTTCCGGCCGGGAGCACATCAGGTGGACGTCGAGGAAAAGTTTTGTCAGCGGTCGAACCATGCGGACGATTCCAGGACCGAAAGAAATGTTTGGCACGAAATGGCCGTCCATGATGTCAAGGTGCAGCCAATCGGCGCCGGAGCAGTCGGCCCGTTCAACTTCCCTTCCCAAACGGGCGTAGTTGGCAGCCAGCAACGAAGGCGCAATGATCATGGACGGAGTTTAGGCATAATCCCGCGAATAAGAAAAGTTGGAAGATGCCCACCGTTCAGTTTCGTGTGCTGTCGAGACAACGGCGTACGGTCATGGCCAGCATTTGCGGCTGGTAGGGCTTTTGCAAAAAGTTCAACTCCGGTTCGAGTTTGAAGTCCTTGCCCACAATATCAGCGCTGTAGCCGCTGGTGAAGATGACCTTGAGATTCGGGTGCTCGGCCCACAATTTTTCCGCGAGTTCGCGGCCATTCATGTGGTTGGGCATTACGAGATCGGTGAGCAGGAGGGCAATTTCTCCCTTGTTGTTTCGCCAGACTTCGATCGCTTCGGTGGCATCGTTCGCGGACAAAACCCTGTAGCCATATTTGTTCAGCACCCGGGAAACGAGCTCGCAGACGGGCGCTTCATCTTCTACGAGTAAAATGGTCTCATGGCCGCCCCGCACGTGAATCTGCGTAGCGGGCTTTTCCGGTGCGGCCGGTCCTGTCTCAATACCGGGAAGATAAATTCGAAAGGTTGTCCCCTTCCCCACCTGGCTGTCCACTTCAATCCAACCCCGATGCTGCTTGATAATTCCGTAGGCCGTGGCCAATCCCAAACCGGTGCCTTTGCCGACCTCCTTGGTTGTGAAAAACGGTTCAAAAACCCGGCGCAGATTTTCCGGGGTAATGCCCATGCCGGTATCGGTAACACTCAGGCAGACAAATCGGCCGTTGCGGGCCTCGGATCGTCCAGGATTGTACGTTTCTCCCACCTCCACCAAGGCAATGCGAATGGCCAGCTGGCCGCCTTTGGGCATGGCATCACGCGCATTGACGGCGAGGTTCAACAACACCTGTTCCAACATACCGACGTCGGCCTCCACCATCGCCGGCGATTGGCAGTAATTCAACTGCAACGCCACGTCCTCGCCCAGTAGCCGCCCGAGCATGTTCGTCATATTGCCAACGATCCGGTTGACATCCAATTTTTTCGGTTGAATCAGCTGGCGGCGGCTGAAGGTTAGCAATTGCCGCGTCAACCCGGCGGCGCGCTCGGCGGCCTGGACAATTTGTTCGGCTGATTTTCCGGCCAAATCACCCAGATTGGCCCCCAAAAGCAATGAGGCGTGCCCCTGAATAACAGTGAGAATGTTGTTAAAATCATGGGCGACGCCGCCAGCGAGTTGACCGATGGCTTCCATTTTTTGCGATTGACGCAATTGTTCCTCCAGTTGCCGCTGGGTGGTGACATCCCGAAACAGACTCAACATCAGCAAAGGCCGACCGCGCAATTGAATAAACGAGTCGATGATTTCCAGGGTCACCGCCTTTCCATTGTGCAATATGAACTGGCGCTCGGGCCTGCGGGCCACGTCGCGGGTTAGAAAAGCCTCACGATGTTGTTCGAGTATCTTTTCCCGATCTTCGGACTCTGCATAAATCACCGTGAGCGGCTGGCCTTCCAACGCCCGGGCTTCCCTGCCGACCAGGCGGCAATAGGCGTCGTTGACGGCCACAATTACACCTTCTTCATTGACCAGCCGGAGCCCGGTAACGGAATTCTGCCAGACCGAGCGGAACAGCGTTTCCGAACTTTGCAGGGCAGCTTCGGCTTGATGGCGTTCGGTAATATCACGCACGTGCAATAGCACGGCCGGCCGGCCCTCGTATTCGATCCGGCTGGCGCGAACTTCCACTGGCGTGACCCGGCCTTCCACGGTCAGGCTTTCGCTTTCCGTCTGCGTCCGTTTGCCGCCCGCCATTTTCTCAAAATCCAGCCGCGCCTGTTCCCGACTGGACTCAGGAACGAGATCCGTCACGATGTTCTTCCCGACCATTTGCTGCCGCGTAAGACCGTGCAGCACTGAACACGCCAGATTCACATCCAGCACCTTGCCTTGGAGGTCCACCACAAAAATGGCATCGGGTGAGTTCTCAAAGAGATCACGGAAGCGTTGCTGGCTTTCACGCAGCGCCTCCTCGGCATAAACACGTTCCAGCGCGCCGCCGCACTGGTCGGCCAGCGTCTGGAACATTCCCAGGTCCTGTTCGGAATAGGCGCCTGCCAGATGGCTCTGCACAAATAACACGCCAATGATCCGGGTGCCCTTGCGCACGGGCACCAGCATCGCATCCACCGAAAGGCCTTTGGGGTCGGGCGCTCGCACCAACTCGGCCCCTTTGGTAATAACACGCCGGATAAGGGTGTTGGTACTCTTGGATTGGGAAGATTGGGGGATGGTCACCCGCTGTCCCTCCACGGTCGTGATGTTCAGCAACGAAAAAACTTCATCCTTGTCCGCCGAATACAAATCCAGTGCAAAATCATCCCAGGCAAACAGCGCGTCGGACGTTTCACAAATAATCCTGGCCGCCTCGACAGCCGTGGTGGCCGAACTCAGGCGATAGCTGAGCTGGGAGAAGACCTGGGTCCGGTGCTCGTGGCGGCGGCGTTCCGTCACGTCCGTAACCATGGTCAACGCCGCAAAACGGTTACGAAACACCATGGGACTCCAGATCACTTCCACTTCGACGCACGTGCCGTCCTTGCGCCGGTGTCTCCAGATGTGGCCACTTTCCGCCTCACTTAAGGCAGTGACTTTGGTCGGGCCATTTGTTTCCGCCCGGCGGAGGTCCGACATCTTCATCGCCAGAAACTCTTCATGCGAATAACCGTAAAACTGAACGGCGCTTTCGTTCACCTCCAGAAACGCGAGGGTCTCGAGATCAAAGACCCACATCGGATTCGGATTGTCGTGGAACAGCAAACGATATTGCTTCTCACTCCGGCGCAATTCCTCTTCTGCCTGCCACCGCTCGGTCACATCCCGCCAATTGGTTACAATCCCCGCGGCATCCTGGTCCTCCAGCCGGTTCTGCCCCACCAGTTCCATGTGTCTCCACGCCCCGTCCTTCTTCCGATAGCGGAATTGAACTTTCAGAGTGCGACCCGGCTGTCTGATCGCGTCTTGCACCGCTTCCTGTACTGCGGGCAAGTCGTCGGGATATACATGGGCGAGTGAATCCGTTCCCTTTAATTCCTCCGGGGTGTAGCCCAGCACACGTTCCATCGAAGGGCTGGTATACAGGAATTGTGTGTCACGACCCAATATGCACAGAATATCGAGCGTATTTTCGGTTAGGGTCCTGAAATACTTCTCGCGGCGCATCAGTTCCGTCTCCGCATGCCGCAGTTTGGCGCGTTCGCCGGCCTCCTGCGCCGCGCGACGGACCGCCGAAGCCAGCCGTTCCGGATTGTGTTTCAATACGTAGTCGGTAGCACCCGCCTTGAGGCTCTCGATCGCGGCATGTTCGCCAATGGTGCCGGACAGTAAAATGAACGGCACTTCAGGACATTCTTTGCGAACAAAAGCCAGCGCCTCCAGGCCGGTAAATCGGGGCAGGCGGAAGTCGGACAGAATCAAGTCGAACTTCTCACTGTCCAGGGCCGCTTCAAAGTCCGCGCGTCCAGCCACGCGTTTTAATTCGGCATGCAGCTCATCCTGCTGCAAAAGCGTCCGCACCAACTCGGCGAAATCCGGGTCATCCTCTAGATGAAGAATGCGCAATGGCTTGTTCATTTTCCGTCCGCCACGCAATCGTGGCCTGCATTGGGTCCAAACATCGGGTTTCTCCTAACAATAAGCGTGCCAAAGTAAACCGGGGCGTAGCGGCGCCGGAAAAAATCGTTTTGCGTTGACATTCAGCCGGGTTTGGCCGACTTTGCCGCTTTTCAAGCGAAATCAAGACTCTAACTATGCCGAATACGAAGTCAGCCGAGCGACGGATGCGCGCCAGCAATCGCAAGCACCAGCACAATCGCAGTGTCAAATCCCGCCTGCGGCGACTGGAAAAGGATTATCGCTTGCTCCTTGCCGCCGGTAAAAAGAACGAGGCGGCCAAATTCCTGCCCGGCCTCCATTCCGCCTTTGACAAGGCCGCCAAGGCAGGCGCCGTCCCCCGCGCCACCGTCAACCGGAAGAAATCCCGCCTGGCCTCGGTTTTGAATTAAACAGTTCCGACCGCAGCAACCCCAGCTTCGCGAGGCGGAACTTGAGTCCGACCGCGAGACATTCCAGACCATATTTAAGACTGCGGCGGAAATTGATCGAGGACGCCCCGGCAAAATATTTCGTCGGGCAACTTACCTCGGCGATGGTGAATCCATGCCAGAAAATCTGCGCCAACATCTGGTTGTCAAAAACAAAATCATCGGAGTTTTTCGTCAGGTCGAGTGCCTCCAAAACGCGGCGTGAAAACGCGCGGTAACCGGTGTGATATTCCGAGAGCTTCGCCCCGAGCAAAATATTTTCCGCCAGGGTCAGAAAACGGTTTGAAATGTATTTCCACCAGGGCATTCCGCCCCGAAGTGCGTACCCCCCCAGAATACGGCTCCCCAACACACACGGATGCAACTCATTCGCAATGATCGAGACCATGGCTGGGAGCAGTTTGGGCGTGTATTGGTAATCCGGGTGAATCATGACCACGATGTCCGCCCCGGCGGCCAGCGCCAGGCGATAACACGTCTTCTGGTTTCCCCCGTAGCCTTTGTTGATGTCATGCTCGTGCACGCGCACCCCCTCCAGCGCCTGCGCCACCGCCACCGTGTCATCCCGGCTGCGGTCATCCACCAGAATAATCTCATCCACGATGCCCTGTTCGCGTACCTCGGCATAAGTTTGAGGCAGCGTCCGGGCCGCATTGTAAGCCGGCATCACCACAATGATTTTCTTGCCGCGATACATCGTAACGGTGTCGGTGCATGCTGCCCGAAGGCGTTGCCGCTCGAAAGCGAAAAATAAAATCGGATTGAATCGGCGGGCGGTTCCTGCTTTTATTCGTGCAATACGCCCTTTATGTGGTCAACGGAATGCCTGTCCTTTCAGCACGGTAATGCCATCCGCCAAAAAAATGAAAAAACGGCATACAAATTTGACGCGTCTGGTGTCTATAGGGTGAAAACGTGAACGGCGAAGCGGAATCCAGTTGGTATCTGCGGCTCTATGAAAGGAAAGCCGCGGAACTGATCCTGTATGGCCGGGCACTGGGCTTGACTCACAATGAAGCGGAGGATGTGTTGCAGGAAACCTTCCTGGGGTTGATGCAGAAGCCGCGGATTCCTCTCAAACCGGAACATTACTGCGTGCGCAGTTTCAGAAATTGCGCCTTGAATTACCGTCGGTCGTTGTGGCGACGCCTGACCCGCGAATGGGAAGCGTGGCGCTGGTTTGAGGAATCACCCGAGGAAAGCCCGGAGGAACGTACCGCCATGCGCTGTCTCGCCGAATTGCCACTGGAACAGCGCGAAGTGATCGTCCTTAAAATCTGGCACCACTGTACGTTTGAGGAAATCGGCGAATTGTTGGATATCTCGCCGAACACGGCCTCGGGCCGCTATCGCTATGGATTGCAAAAATTAAAACTCCGACTGGAGGGAGCGACTTATGAAAGAGATGAACTTACTGGAAACGCAGTTACGTTCCTGGCGGCCGCGACGCCCGTCAGCCGGGCTTAAGCGGCGGCTGTTTGTTTCGCCGGTGAACCGCGTGCCGCAAATGGCGTGGTTTGTGGGTTGGCTCGTACCGGCGACGGCCTGCGTCATGCTCACCTTTTTGATGTTCAACTCGGGAAACGCAATTCCCGGCCGGTCGATCCGTCACAACCCGATGGTTGCCACCATGTTGAGCAACCAGAGTCTCCTGGGGCCGGCGCCGGAAAGCCATTGGAAATGCCAAAATGAACTCTCCTCCGTCACTTTTGATTGGACAAACCGCAGCGGTTCGACTTCTAGTATGCCTTCTTTTCCGCGAAATCGGATGAATTAATTGCGATCAATTTTTGATAAATGAGCGCCGACAAACGCAAAAACCAAAACAACAAAGCATTACCACCCAAGGTCTCCCCCCGCCCCGTTGCCGCACCGCCGCCACCTGTCCCGCCGTTGTTCCGCCCCGTGGATTGGCTGGCATTCGGAATCTCGACCCTGGTCGTGTTCATCGTTTTTTTTCTGACCCTGGCGCCCGATGTAACGTTGGAAGATTCCGGGGAGATGGCCACCGCTTCGCTTTACGGCGGCATTCCCCATGCGCCGGGTTATCCGGTGTGGACCCTTTATACGTGGCTGTGGACCCACATTCCCTACGGAAGCATCGCGTGGCGCGTCGAGTTGGGCAACGCCTTCGCCGGTGCCATCGCGGCGGGCCTGCTGGCATTGGTCGTCTCCCGCAGCAGCAGCATGATCATTGAAAGCGTCGACGCTTTCAAAAATATCAATCGCCGCTGGGAAAACCTGATTTGCCTCGTCGCCGGTTTTGTCGCCGGCGGATTGAGCGACTTCGACAGCTTCATGTGGAGCCAGGCCGTAATCGTGGACAAACACACCCTGAGTATCGCCTCACTTCTGGGCGTGTTGGTCTTTCTACTGCGCTGGGTCTACGCCCCCCACCAACACCGGTACCTCTATGCCGCGTTTTTCATGTATGGCATCTGTTTCAACAACCACCAATCGCTGCTCCCCATCATCATGGGCATGCAGGTGTTGATGGCGATGGCGGAACCGAAATTGGGACGCGAGTTTTTCTTCGGAAACACCGTGATTTTTCTGGCTTGCCGATTTTTGATCAAGCCCGGCTTGCTCTTGAACAATCCGACCGTCCTGGCGGTCTTCTATGTCATTGGCATCGCGTCCGCCGTATCCTGGATCTGGCTGGTCTTCAAAACCAAAAAGACCGCGATTGAGTTCGGCCGGGATGCCGCGATGCTCGCGCTGCTGGGTTGCCTGGCGCTGCTTTTCCTCGGTATCACCAATTATTACCCCCCTGCCAACAATGGTTCGAAACTCTTTTTGATTGTCATTGCCACCATCGTTGCGGGCGGCTTTTTTTCCTATTTCGTCAAACAAACCAGACACCTCTCCAAGGAGTGGTTCATCGTTCTGGTCTGTGGCGCCGTTTGGATTTTGGGCGCGGCTTTCTACCTCTACGAACCCATCGCCTGTATGACCGACCCGCCGATGCAATGGGCCTATCCCCGTACGGTGGACGGTTTCGTCCACGCCATAACGCGAGGTCAATATTCCCCCATCAACCCCACCGCCGGCGTCGGGAATAATTTCCTCGAAAAAAGCGTCAGCTTTTTTGGAATCTACGGTTTGCAGCTCTGGCGTTATCTTGAAGGAACCGCCATTCAGTTCAACCTGTTCTATTTGCTGCTGGCCTTGCTCGTGGTTCTGGTCTTTCGCCAGTTAAAACGGCGTGAACGTGTATGGATCATCGGCATGTTCGCACTCTATATCTGCACCGGACCGTTCCTGGTCCTGCTGCTCAACTTTTCCCCCGATCGCACCTCCATTGGCATTGCCGCCCCGCTGTTCGCCCTCGGTCACGTTTTTTTCGCCATGTTCGGCGCGTACGGTCTGACAATCACCTGTGCCTACCTGGCCACCCAATACGAATCCATGCGCAAATGGCTGCTGGTCGGCGCCTTTTGTGCGTTGGATTTTGCCGTCTTCACGGTGGTGTGGAATTGCCAGACCCTGATCGGAAATCTCGACGATGAAATGGCCACCCGCTTTGGCTTTCTGAAAATGGTGTGTTGGATTCTTGCCGGCGTCACCATTTTGCTCCTGCGGAAAGGCGGTTTGCAGGATGACCGTTTGCTGTCCTTTGGGCTTCCCGGCCTGTTTGTGTTGTGTTCGCTGGGATTGACCCTGGCTGCGATTTTGGAGAACCAGCCCGGGGTGGCCGGTTTTTCCAATTTATTCCACAATCTCGTCCAGGCCTTCCAACCCGACCAGTTTGGCTTGCCCATTTATGCCGCCTTGATTTTGTTCGGTCTGGCCCTGCTCTTTTTCTGTTCGATGTGGCTGCTTCGCCAAAAAGCTTCGTTGGGTATCGCCTTGATTGCCTTTGCCATCTTCCCCGGTTACTCGGTTTTAACCCATTGGTCCAGCACCCACGCAAACACCAGCGAACAACGCAACCATTGGTTCGGCTATTGGTTCGGGCATGACATGTTTACACCGCCGTTTGGCATCTACCCCGATATGGCCCGCAACGCGATCGTGTTCGGCGGCACCGATCCCGGCCGGTTTGTTCCGACTTACATGATTTTCTGCGAGAGTTTTGTACCGCCGAGTTGCAAGCCGATGGATCCCCATTTTGATCGCCGCGACGTTTATCTCATCACCCAGAACGCGCTCGCCGACGGCACCTACCTGCAATACCTCCGCGCCCAGTACTTCCGCAGCGCTCAAAAGGACCCGTTGTTTTTTCAGGAACTCCTTCGGGGCCCCGACGAACGCGCTGACAATTACTACACCAACTTCCTGGCCCGGCTGGCCGGCCTGATCCTGGATGGACCCCTGACAAAACGCGGGGCGCGCATCGAAGCCGAATGGCGCAAGGAAGGAGTCTACCCTCCCAAAGAAATTTACATACCCTCGGCGGAAGATCTGCAAAATGCCTTTTCCGATTACAGCCAGGACGTCAGCCGGCGGGCACAGCTCAACCAGCTCCTGCCCGGCGAAGTGGTCGTCCCGGTCACCAATGCGAACGGCCAGGTCAGTATTCAACTGGCGGGCCAGGTGGCCGTCATGAAAATCAACGGCCTGCTGTGCAAGGTCATTTTTGATCACAACCCCGACAATGAGTTTTATGTCGAGGAAAGCTTCCCGCTGGACTGGATGTTTCCCTACGAAACGCCGTTTGGCGTCATTATGAAAATCAACCGGCACGTGGTGCCAAGCTTTTCTCCGGAGGTTTTTCAGAAAGATCACGAATTCTGGAGCCAGTACTCCGAACGGCTCATCGGCAACTGGATCACCTATGACACCAGCGTCAAGCAGATTGCTGATTTTGCCGAGAAGGTCTATCTGCACCGCAATTACAGTGGCTTCAAGGGCAGCCGGAAATTCATCCGCGATGACCACGCGCAACAGGCGTTCTCCAAACTTCGCAGCTCCATCGCCGGCCTGTATGCCTGGCGTCTCGGTACCTTGAGCCAGGTCCCGACGCCGCCGGAATTTCTGCCCAAAACCGCAGCCGAACGGGAAGCGCTGATCAAGGAAACGGATTTTGCCTTCAAACAATCATTTGCCTTTTGCCCCTACAGCCCGGAGGCGGTGTTCCGTTACATCAACTTTTTGGCCATGTTAAACCGGTTCGATGATGCCATCATCGCCGCGCAAACCTGTCTTGATTTCGATCCCTACAACGACCAGGTCGCCGGCCTGGTCAAGCAGTTGGAAGACATGAAAAAGAATGCCGGCGGGCGGACACAATTCCTGTCTGAACTTCAGCAAATGGAAACCGAGGCCCATAACAATCCGACTAATTTCGAAAATATCATGAACCTCGCCAGCATTTATTATCAAATGCACCAGACCGGACGCATCACGGAACTTTTTGATCAGGTCTCGGCCAATCCACACGTCCCCGCAAACGCCCTGGGTGCCATCGCCCAGTTCTATGCCCAAACCCAAAACCTGCCCAAACTGGAGAGCACTCTGCAAAGACTGGTTGACGTGGATCCGGGTGAGCCCGAGCCCTGGTACGATCTGGCGGCCATTAAAGTTGTTCTCGGCAAGACCAACGAGTCTCTCCAGGACCTGGGGATGGCACTGGACCTGAGTGCCAAACGCCTTAAACAAAACCCCAAGGCACGTGACCTCCTTGCCGAGGCGCGCACCGATCACCGCTTTGACCAGCTGCGGAACCTGCCGGCTTTCCAAAAACTGGTCTCCCCCCCGTAAACTGTATCCGAATGGCAGATTCCACCCGGCAATAAGTCCGGGGTGCTTTACCTTTACCGGCATATCCCAGTTGCCGGGTGCGGGCCAATAGGTTAATTTGGCGGCTTCAAAATGTTTTGCATCAGCATCACAACATGAAGAAGGCAGATTCGCACGGACATAAAACGGAAGCGGCTCCCGCCCTGACGGCTACCGTCGCGCCCAAGGCCGAAGCCGCGACGACCGCGCCGGAAATCACCCCGGACCAGTTGGCCGAACTCAAGACGCGCGCCGACAAGGCCGATGAGCATTGGGACCGCTTGTTGCGCACGGCGGCTGATTTCGAAAATTTCAAGAAACGCGCCGCCCGTGAACGTCATGACGCCGCCCAATCGGCCACAGCCGCGCTGGTCCATAAATTGCTGCCCGTGCTCGACCATTTCGAAATGGCGCAGGCCGCCGTCCGGAACGCACCGGCACCGCCGAACGGGACCGCGGCCTTGCAGGATGGTATCGCCATGATTCAACAACAGCTCAAAGGCATTCTCGCCGAAACCGGCCTCGAAGAGGTCGACGCGAGCGGCCGTCCTTTCGACCCGACGCTGCACGAAGCGGTCTCACAAATGGAAACGTCCGAGGTCCCGGAAGGTCATGTGGTTCAACAAATCCGCAAGGGCTACAAACTGCGCGACCGTTTGTTGCGGCCGGCGACGGTGGTCGTCGCCAAAAAACCCTCCGCACCGCCCGCTGCCTGAGCCATGGCCAAACGCGATTATTATGAGGTTCTCGGCGTTGCCCGGGAGGCTAGCGACGACGAAATCAAGAAGGCTTACCGCAAGTTGGCCGTGAAATTTCATCCGGATAAAAATCCGGGGGACAAATCCGCAGAGGAAAATTTCAAGGAAATCGGCGAGGCCTATGAAGCCTTGAGCGACGCCCATAAGCGGGCGGCCTACGATCAGTACGGACATGCAGCCTTTGATGCCCGCGCCCGCGCTGGCCGCGGCGGTGGTTTCCATGATCCGTTCGACATTTTCCGCGAGGTCTTCAGCGGCAGCAGCATTTTCGAGGAATTTTTTGGCCGGCAGGACCCTTCGCAACCACATCGCGGCGATGATTTGCGTTACGATCTGGAGATCACCCTGGAAGAGGCGGTCCTCGGCTGTGAAAAGAAAATTTCCATCACCAAATCCATCCGCTGCGCGACGTGCGATGGCTCGGGCATGGAACAGGGCTCGAAAACGCGCGTTTGTCCCACCTGCGCCGGGCACGGCGTGGTGCTCACATCGCGCGGTTTTATCAGCCTCCGGCAAACCTGCCCGCATTGCAAAGGCTCGGGCCGGCTCCTGGAAAAGCCGTGCAAAACCTGCCACGGGGAAGGCCGGCATGAACACAATTCGGAGATCAAACTCCGCATCCCGGCCGGGGTGGATACGGGCTCGCGCCTGCGTTCATCGGGTAATGGCGAAGCCGGATTTCGCGGCGGGCCCGCGGGTGATTTGTACGTCATCCTGCATGTCAAACCGCACGAACTTTTCCAGCGCGACGGTGACGATTTGCTCTGTGAAGCGCCGGTCAGCTTTGTCCAGGCAGCGCTCGGCGCGGAAATTGAAGTCCCGACGCTGGACAGCAAGGTAAGGATCAAAATTCCCGCCGGCGCACAAACCGGGGCCGCCTTCCGGGTCAAAGGCAAAGGCGTAAAGAACCTGCAAGGATACGGCTACGGCGATTTCCATGTGCGCATTCAGGTTCAAGTGCCCACGCATCTGAGTGTGGAACAAAAGGCGAAACTGCGGGAATTTGCCGCCCTGGGCGGCGAGGACGTTGACACAAACGATAAAGGCCTTCTAGGGAAGGCAAAAAACCTGTTCCGTTGACGCGGATGCGTGAAACGTGACAAATTTTCCTTGCCACCCGCTACCCGTCACCTGTCACTTGGTTCATGCATCGTTTTTATCTGCCGCCCGAAAAGTGCACGGGTGACGTCCTCCAGCTGGAGGGACGCGAAGCACACCATGCGTTGCATGTGCTGCGGGTCAAACGCGGTGAGCCGGTTGTCGTCCTCGACGGCGCAGGGCATGAATTTCTCTGCGAAATTGCCGATGCCTCGCGCGCTGCGATGATGCTGCGGGTAAAGCAAAAGGATTTTATTCCGCCTCCCTCCTGTCAAATCACGCTGTTACAGGCGGTACCCAGGGGAAAAATCATTGAATCCATCATTCAGAAATCCGTGGAACTGGGTGCGCACCGCATCTTGCCGTTGCTGACCGAGCGGGTGGTGACTCATCTGGCGGACCAGGAGAAAACGCAAAAGCTGGATAAATGGCAACAAGTGGCGGTCGAGGCCATCAAGCAGTGCGGCGCCGCCTGGCTGCCGGAAATTGAAACACCGATGCCCATCGAGGAAGCGCTAGCGCGCCGGAGCGCCGGTTTCCGACCCGGCCCGTCAGGCCTCGAACATACCGGGTCCGGGACCAGCGCTCCCGGCCCGGCGCCGGGAACCGGAAGCGATTCCGTCACCGGCTCTTCGCCTGCAGTCTTTGATTTGTCCCTGGTTGGCTCGCTGCAAGCCGGTCGCCGTCACCCGCGCGATTGTTTTCTCGAATTCCAAGCCCGAAACGGACGCCTGCCGCAAAGCGTCGCCGCTTGGATAGGTCCGGAAGGCGATTTTACCACCGACGAGTTAAGAATGATTGAAGCCTCCGGCGCCTTGCCGATTTCGCTGGGCCGGCTGACTCTCCGTGTCGAAACCGCAGCGATATATTGTCTTTCAATTCTCAATTACGAGTTGAATCGTTAACAGCACGGGACCATTCCCACCGCCCTTGCGGGCCCGCCATGTCGTGCACGAAATATCTGCTCTACTTTGATTGCACCAACACCCGGAAGGCCCGGCCCAAATGTTCCGGATGGGTGAGGGTCTGAAACTGGCGGGTACGTGAAGCGTTCCATTCGCCAAAACATTTGTCCTTCATGGCCGTTTCCAGGATTTGCGTCAGAAACTGCGCCTGCGTTGAAAAACTTTCGGTCGTCATGCCCGCGGATTCACCGGCGGCCTGGATCGCCTGGAAATTAACGTGCGCCGTGAGATCCTGTTCGCCGGGGTTGGCCAGAATATCATCGGCCAAGTGATGGCGAAAATAGGCGCGCAGCGTGCCGCGCGGACGGCTCGCCGAAAGCCATTCGTCGGCGCCCAGGCCATAGTCAAGCGTCATCAACCTTCCGTGTTCCAATACGCCGGCGGCCTCGCGCCACCAGTCTTCAGCAGCCGGAGATGTTTCGACGGTGTAACCGTCGGGTAACACAGACAGCAATTCGGAAGGCAGAGAACCGAGAGCGGATGCCCGATTCCGTTCCGACTTCCGGCTTCCGGCTTCCGGCTTCCGAATTTTGGCCCAGACGAACCTGTCGCTTTCGAGGGCGACACCCCATTCGAACCAGTTTTTTGCGGCGGCGTCCCAGCCATATCGCCGCACTGGCATGGCGTCGAGCAGTTCATTGCTGAAAATCACCCGGGGAAGCGGCGAGTGACCAGTGGCGAGTGACAAGGCTTGCAGATTAGCGAACCAGCGCACCTGCGGCTCGAATTTCTCCAATTTCTCCTGCTGCCAGGCCCGGCGGCAGGCGGATGGCTCAATAATACCGTATTGAATCCGGCTGAAAAGTCCCGGCCGCGCCAGCTGCAGCCAGTCCAAAATATCTTTCGCCAGGGTCCCGTCATGCGCACCGGCCTCGATGATCCTGACTTCTGACTTCCGGGTTCCGCCTTCTGTCTCCAGCCAATTGGAAAACTGGAAGGCGAGCAGTTGTCCGAAAAGTTCACCCACGCTAACACTCGTGTAAAAATCCCCCCGCCGTCCGGGATTGTCTTTTTTTACCTCGTAAAATCCATAATCTGGACAATATAACGCGAGCTCCATGAACCGGGCAAAAGACAAAGCGCCGCCCGCGACAATTTCGCGTTGGATAAGTTTAATCAGGGGCTGCATTTTCGTAATTGGCGCGGCTCTAGCTTAATCTGCGCGCAAGAGAAGAGAATTTATGGCCAAAATCGATGCGTTTTTCAACCTGATGTTTGAACAGAAGGCGTCCGACCTGCACATGGCCTCCGGCAACCCGCCCATGCTGCGCATCAATGGCGAACTGCAACGCGTGGATTATCCCCCGCTCGAAAGCGACTCGCTCAAGACCATGCTCTACGAAATCGCGCCGGATTACAAAATTAAACAATTTGAAGAGACGGGCGACGTGGACTTTGGCTACGAGATTCCCAATGTCTCGCGCTTTCGCGTCAACTTTTTCAACCAGCGACTGGGCATCGGCGCTGTCTTCCGCCAGATCCCCAGCCGCGTCCTCTCCTTTGAGGATTTTGAAAAGATCGAGGCGCCGCTGCCGGTGGTGCTCAAAAAGTTTTGCATGTTGAACCGCGGCCTCGTGCTCGTCACCGGGCCCACCGGTTCCGGCAAGTCCACCACCCTGGCGGCGATGGTGGATTACGCAAACGTCAACCGCAAGGACCACATCATTACCCTGGAAGACCCGATTGAATTCGTTCACGAAAGCAAAAATTGCCTGGTCAACCATCGTGAGATCGGCCTGCATACCAAATCGTTTTCCTCCGGCCTGCGCGGGGCCTTGCGCGAAGACCCGGACATCATCCTCGTCGGTGAAATGCGCGACCTGGAAACGATTGAACTGGCCATCACCGCCGCGGCGACCGGCCACCTGGTCTTTGGCACCCTGCATACGCAAAGCGCCGCCAAAACCGTGGACCGTGTCATTGACGTCTTTCCCGCCGATCAACAGAACAAAATCCGCCAGACACTTTCCGAAGCGTTGAAGGGAGTCGTGGCGCAAACCCTGTTCAAGCGCACCGACAAAAAAGGCCGGGTGGCCGCGTTTGAAATTCTGGTTTTCAACACCGCCGTGGCCAATCTCGTGCGTGAAGGCAAGACACACCAGATCAACGGCATGATCCAGGTCGGCAAGAAAATTGGCAACCAGCCGTTGGACGACCATATCATGGAGCATGTGCGCATGAAACGCATCGCCCCGGAAGAAGCGTACGAAAAATCGCTCGACAAAAAGAAATTCCGACCGCTGCTGGCCCATCCGCCGGTGGATGAAGACACCGTTTAACTATGCGCCGCGCCGAATTGGACCAAATGCTGGCCGCCATGCTGGCCTCTCAGCCCGAAGTGTCGGATCTGCTGTTCACGGTGGATCGGCCGCCTCAGGTGGAAGCTTACGGCGAACTCAAGCCGGTCGTGCTCGACCCGCCGATCGAGAAGCTCTCTCCCTACCAGGTTGAAACCATCGCCCTGAATATCATCGGGGACAACCTCTGGCACATCGAAGATTTGCTGCAACACGGTTCCTGTGATGCTTCCTATGCCCTT
>DATJYM010000306.1:0-10025 GCA_035499615.1 Candidatus Acidiferrales bacterium
ATACGCGGCTTTGGATTGCTGGAAGATCGTGGCCGAACAATTGCCCGCAGGCCTGACCCTGCAACGGCTGAGTTTTGCCGGCGGCCAGCAATTGTCTCTGAACGGAACGGTCCCCCAGGATGAAGTCACCCAAATCACCGATCATTTTTATGATGCGGTGCGCAAGGCGGAACGGGACGGTCAACCCATGTTTGAGGATGGCGAGGTTCCGACTTTTCATCAGCAAGCGGTCAACGCGGTAAGCTGGGAGTTCTCGCTCAAATTGAGACAGTCACAGGAGGAGGAGCCGTGAAAAAGTATTTTGCGCAATTGCGCCCGCTGGAACGCCGGCTGGCGGTGGCGGTGCTGGTGGCCTTGTTTCTGGTGTTGAATTATGTGTTTATCTGGCCGCATTTTTCGGATTGGGATCGTCTGCGGTACAACATGAGGGATGCCCAGCGCAAGCTGGTGCTTTACCGGACAACCATTGCGCAATCCGCCCAGTACGCGGGGCTGGTGAAAAAGATGGAAGGCCAGGGCGGGGCGGTGGCGCCCGAGGACCAGGCCATCAATTTCGTCCGCACCATCCAGTCGCAGTCGGCGCGCAGCGGCGTGGGCATTCTCAATATGTCGCGGCAGATGGCCCGTACGAATGATTTTTTCGTCGAGCTGGCACAAAGTATCACCATCAGCGCCGATGACCGGCAACTGGTGGACTTTCTCTACAAACTCGGCTCCGATGCTTCCATGATTCGTGTGAGTGACCTGGAATTGCAGCCCGATCCCCCGCGCCAGCGCCTGAATGCCAACATCCGGCTGATTGCCAGCTACCAGAAAGGCTCGGTAAAAAAATGAATCGAAGAATCAACCGCAACCTGGAAACGAGTGTGAAAGCGACCGCACTTATCCTGCTCGTGTTTTTAACGAGCCTGCGTCTCCGGGCACAAATGCCGCCCGCCTTTCCTCCCGGAAGCCCGGCCGCCAACCCGCCGTCGGCTGTACCGTCCCTGTCCCCGGCCAGCCCCGCTGCGGCCATGACCTCACCCAATGCCGCGTCAGCACAAATGATTCAACCCGGGGAAATCAATTTTCAAGGCGTGGATGTGGATCAGGTCCTCGATGTGTATGCGCGGTATGTGGGGCGCACCTTGTTGCGGGCCGGTCTGCCCCAGGCGAAGATTGTCCTCACCACCGAGACTCCTCTGACCAAGGATGAAGTGATTCAGGCGTTGCAAGGCGTGCTCGCGTTGAACGGCATCGCGCTGATCAACATCGGCGATAAATTTGTCAAGGCCGTGCCCGTGGCCCAGGCGAGCCAGGAAGGTGCGGCCTTTAACGACCAATCCGCCGCCCAACTGCCGGACGTCGGCCAATACGTCACGCACATCGTCCAGTTGCAATATATCAAGCCGAGCGAATTGGCGCCCGTCTTGCAGCAGTTTGCCAAAATTCCCAATGCCGTTTTCCCGATCGACAGCAATGGGATTCTGATCATTCGCGATTATGCCGAAAACGTCAAGCGGATGCTGGAGTTTGTCAGCAAGGTGGACGTGGTCTTGCCGGAGGAGTTTATTTCCGAGGTGATTCCGATCAAATACGCGATGGTGGACGATATTGCCAACGCGTTGAACAGCCTCGGTGGTTCCAGTTCGGCCATTGGCAACGCCACCACTCCCAGTTCGCGGGGCACGGGCTTCGGTAACACGGGCAGCCCGGGCAGCCCGGGCGGTCAGTATCAGCCCGGCGGTATCAATCAGCCCGGCGGCCAAACGGCGCGGCCCTTTGGAACGGCTTCCGGCGGGGGCAATACTTTCAGCCAGCGATTACAGTCCATCATCCAACGCGCGGCGGGGGGCGGCGGGCCCGGGGACATTCAACTGATGGGCCCGACCAAAATCATCGCCGACGAACGCAGCAATTCGTTGCTGGTTTACGCTACGAAAGAGGACATGAAAACCATCAAAGACATCGTTTCCAAACTGGACGTGCTGTTGCCGCAGGTCCTGATTGAGTCGGTGATCATGGAGGTAACCTTGAATAAAAATTGGAATTTTGGCGTTTCGGTCGCGCAGACACCTCAACCTTACAATGCAACCGTCACGGGTGCCGGCGGCTATAACAACGGGCAGCAACTATTCAATTTTCTCAACAAAAACCTGAGTACCAACGCCACCGCCAACTTTCTCAACAATTTGGGAGGGGGTTTCAGTTGGTTCGGGAATCTTGGTGACTCCTGGAATGTGGCCTTGCAGATGGCAGCGGCGGACAGTTCCGTGAACATCATCCAGCGTCCGCGCATTCAGACCTCCCAGGCGAAGGAGGCGCAGTTTTTTGTGGGCAACACCGTGCCTTACGTCTCCAGCGTTTATTACAACAGTGGCATTGGCGGCGGCCCCAGCTCCTCGTACTCGCAATTGCAGGTAGGCATCTCGTTGGATGTCACCCCGTTTATTAATCCCCAGGGTCTGGTGGTCATGGACATCTCTCAGGAAATTGACGACATCAGCGGTTCCACGCCCATTACCGGCGTTGGCAATGTTCCCAACACGGACAAGCGCACGCTTCAATCTGAGGTCGCCGTCCGGGATCGTGACGCCATCATTCTTGGCGGGTTCATCCGGAATGAAAACGACAAGAACAAAAGTGGAGTTCCCATCCTGCAAGACATTCCCATCCTGGGCAATTTGTTCCTCAGCCGCAGCAGCAACAAAACCCGCGATGAGCTGCTGGTGCTGATGCGTCCCACCGTGTTGCGGACCCCGGAATTGGCGGCCGCACAAACCGCGGTGGAAGAACGGCGGTTGCCTGGCATTTCTGAAGCCATTTCCAGTGACGAAACAGAACAACGCAAGGCCGTACAGGAGGAACGCCGACTGGAACATCAGCATCCCGTCCCGCCGGATTCGTCCTTCCAACCTGTGACACAGAATTTTTTGGTTGAAACAAACGGCGTAGCCATGCCCCAATTGAATGCACCGGCGGAGAACACACCGGTACGACCCCAGATCGAAAAGTCACAGGGGAACCAGACGCCCGCGCGTCCTTCGCCGGGAAGCGACCTGTTCCAGCCCCTGTCGCCGGAAGGCTACGTCAATACCAATGCCGTAGCGTCTCCAAACCCGTAAAACAATTCTGACGACCTGTGCCAGAATCCGGTAGCGAGACTCTGTCAGCGCCAGACGTTCGCCTGTTGTCCGACTGCCGTTGCCATCCGGCAACCGGCCCGGTGGAGTTGTCCTCTGGAGTCATTTGAGCGGGAGGGCATTGGTGTCAACGCCATTGTAAAGCATTTCCTCCAGACTGCGGATGGGATGCAGCGGCATCAGGAAGAATTTGGGAATGTAAACCGGTTCCATCTTCGGCTGCTGGAGGGTGCCGGTGATTTTGTACTCAAACAGTTTGCTGACCGGCCACAAAGCCGTGCTCAGAAGCGGCCCGACCACCCAGGTATCACGCAACAGTTGAGCATCCACACGGGCGTTCACCTGGCCGTGCAAATCCACCGTCCCGGCATATTGCAGCCGCATCATCGTGGAACGCATTTCCAGATCGTCCGAGAAGATCACGCCGTTGGTCATGCCGAATTGCATCACGGCGTCCGTCGCGCGACTGCTGCCCAGACCCGGGATGATGGCGTTCAACACCGGCGATAAAATGCCAAAGATGGGAACATCCCAAATCAATCCATCATGCAGATTGGCCACTCCGTAGCCGTTCCAGGTGCGCCAGTTTCCCGAATTGGCGCTCGTCATCACGAACCGTCCGCTCAACACCCCTTCGAGATGGTTGGTGGGCGACGAGAGGTCGGTGGCCAGCAAATGCAAATTCGCGTTTCTTACATGGGCAGTGAATTCAAAATCCGCCCCGGTCTTTGGATGAAAATCAAAGTGAGCCACACCGTCAGCATCGCCTCCATAGGCCGCCGCGGTCAGGTTGGTCAAAATCAACGTTTCACCCAGCCAGTGAACCTTTCCGGTGATGCGCGACGTTTTCAGTTTCAACCATTCGAAGGGCGCGCCTTGGGCTTCAAACCACAGATCCGCGTCTTCCACTCCGCGCAACGGCGCGTAACCGTTGACCTGGGCCGGACACGGCACGGCGAAGCGATAAGGGTCCATCACCTGGCCGGCCTTGGTGCCGATGGCGCGCGCCACGGCGCGTGGATCCGCCGTGCTGAAGCCGTTGGTGAAATAAATCCGCCACGCATTAAAATCCACTGCAATGCCGTCAGCCATCATCTTTTGCGCGCCGGTTTGCAGGCGCGGTTGAAAGAATTCGAGGCACCGGTTTGTGTATCGAAAGTCACTCTCAACACTGTCCACCATCTCCCCGCGGATGGTGAAATTGGTGAGGGCCAGATGTCCCCTGGCGCCAATGCTGTCGTCATCATACAGCCGGCCCCACACGTCGGCGTCCAGAAATAAAGGCTGGTTAAAGGTGAAAAGTTCCGAAATCCGGCCGGTCTGGTTGACGGTCAGCAAAGGTTGGAGGGCAGACGGGGCCAGCGCACCGTGCACCCGCCAGTGATAATCCTTGGTGGCATCATTTTCGACATCGGTAAGGGTCAGCGCGCCTTCGGGGCGCTGGACGACGAGATGCGGCAGCCGCCAGACGAGATGGGAATAGGAAAAATCTCCCTGCGCCGAATCTACGGCGATGTCGCGAAACGCGCCCTGGGCCGCGGCAAATTCACCCGTCAGTTGTACGGTCGGCTGAACTTCGCTCCGCCAGTCGGGCTGGCGGTTTGTCCAGGGGGGCAGAATGAGCAAACCCCGTGCCCGCAACACCGGCGGTTGGGTCCAGGAAAACTGGGCCAGCCAGGTGCGGGTTTTTTCGGTCAACAGCGTCTCGATCGCGCGTGGATCAAAATCCGATGAATTGGTAAAGGCAAAGACGCGCGTATCCACATTCAACCGCGCGCTCGCCTCAAGTTCGCCCCCGCCCAATCCGGCGGACAGGTTGGTCACGGCCAGTTCCGGCTCACGCCAGAACCCACTGCACTTGACGGTCCGGGCGTTTAGCCGTGCCGTTTCCAGTTCCTCCACTTCAGCGGTCCATTCGATGCGATACGGTTGAAGGTTCGTCCACCAGCCCCAGGCGGGCATGGTATTTGCCGGTGCGCCGTTGAAAGTCATCAACTTGGCGGCGAGCTGGAGGGTGGCCGCACGACCCCACGGGGTGTCAATGCCCGTGCCCATGAGCCTCAGATGAATCCTGAATGAGCGGGGGTCGCGCGCGTCACCATTTACGGTCAGGTTCAGCTGGGGTGTGCCCGCAAAATGAATTTGGCGAAGCGTGTCGGCAAATGTTTGGCAGCGAACCCGCCAGGGGGTGGTGTTGGTCGTCTGGCTGCGGAAAACGTCCCAGTTGCGCAAGGCCGAGGCGTGGGCGATATCGCCCGACAAGATGATTTTTGCGCCGGCGAACCCGGCCTGGAAATTATCGAGCGACCAGAGGTCGTTGGTCTGAAACCGCAGCTCGAACCCGACCTGGTCGAGCGCAAGAGTATTGGTGGGTGAGAGGGGCCAGACGAATTTACCCTGGCGCAGGACGAGGCCATTGATCTGCAATTGAAGATGCAACAAGGCCGGATAATTCAACCGCAATTGAACCTGTCGGAGTGAGAGCGTCGGGCTTTCGCCTTCTCCGGTGCCGCCGATATGAACGTCGTCGGCCACGAGTCCGCGCCAGAGGCTCAGGCGCAAGCTGGCAAATTGCAGTTCAATGCCGCGCGCGCGCAGCGTGTCGACGAGCGGCCGCTTTAAAAAGTCCGGCAGGCCGACTCGATTAAGCCAGCCCAGGGCGCAGATTAGAACGAGTACAAGGAGGAGGAACAAGCGACGGAAATGGCGGAACAGCGTCCGGCACCTCCGCCAGAAGCCAGTTCGGTGGCGCATATCAAGGAGCCCCGCCTGGCGCGGTCGGAAGGGAGAGATAACTCAGAACGAACTGATAGAGTGCCGGCGGGAACACAAACGCCCATCGCTCGCCGTCCAGAGTCACGGCCGCCACGGCGGTTTGCGAACCGGTGATGCCAAAATCCACGGTGTGTTTCGCACCGTTTTTAAGTTCCAGAGTGATGGAAAGATTTTCCGGTTTGAATCCAAATTTCCGGCATTCCGCCGCATTATGGGCGAGCCAGACGGCCGCCGTGAGCTCGCCAAACTGATGGGCGGTTTCCTCGATGGCGGCCGGGACGATGATACCCTGCGAGCCGGGCGCCAGGGACCATTGGTTGGGCCCATGATGAATGATTTGTCGGGTCCGGCCGTTTTGATGAATGGTGATTTGCGCCACCTCGGCTTCCGAAAAACTCCAGATCCGCCGTTCGCGCAGTTCCCAGCCGGCTTGCGGCATCTGGTTGAAATTCTCCAGCGGGATGGCATAAACAAAATCCTCATCGCCGCGCCGTACGAAAACTTCGTTGGTCTGGGTCGCGCCAAAAAACAATTGCGCGATGACGGCGTTGGTGTTGCCGACCGACGAAAGCAAATTGATCTGCCAGGCGGGGTTGGCCAGTCCATAAGCCGGCAGATCCGGTGCCGTCACGACATCCTTGACGAATTCGGTCACCTGCAGGTTGGCGAGCATTTCAACAAAATTTTGCAGACTCCCGGCGTCCACCGGGAACTTTTCACCGACCACCCGCCAGCCGTTTGTCCCCTGAAGTTGCAGGGTGAAATTGTTCGTGCCGCGCACTTGGATTTCAGCCACGGGAGCGGAAAA
Source organism: Candidatus Acidiferrales bacterium (assembly GCA_035499615.1). Lineage (GTDB taxonomy): Bacteria > Verrucomicrobiota > Verrucomicrobiia > Limisphaerales > UBA11358 > UBA11358. The sequence continues at coordinate 6,706 of DATJYM010000306.1, forward strand.
CTCAAACAAATACGGATCGCGAAAATCATTGACCGTTCCGTACCACGATGAGAGTGGTTCTTTGGCGGTGGTCACGATGCTGTTCCCGCCGTCATGCCGCGCATAAACCAGTGACGAATCATTGGTCGGGCTTTTCCCGATATGGATGGCCGTGGCAAAATTGGTTCCGCTGCCGAACCACAGATCCAGGTCGGCCGGTTGGAGGTTAAACGAGGACAAATCCGATTTGGGATTGTCGGTGACAAATTGCGAAACCCGCGCGGTTTGCAGCCGTTGGAGGGCTTCGGTGATCCGACCGGTGTTGGCCCGGGCCACCAGCGGCCGGGTCATCTGCCAGAGATGATTGGTGGCGTTTCGATGAAGTTCCATGACCTTCGTGCCGTTGGTCAAAATAATCCAATCGGGTGTCCGGCCGTCGAAATTCACGAGCGCTGTGTCGCGCCAGTCATTGGCCGAGTGGGGAAGGTATTTGAGCCAGCCGGCATCGGTGACGAAGGCGCCGTCCTTTCCCACGAGGCTTAAAAAAACCTGGTCGCCGGGGGCGGTTTTGTTGCCCACCAAGAGTTGCCAGCGCTGGTCGCCGGCTTCAAGGACGAGCGAAACGCTGGGATTTTCAAAACCGTAATCTGCCTCCGCGCCGCGGTGTTCACGACGTTCGCCGGCACTGATGCGAATGGCAGGTGTGAGTTTCTGCAACGCCTCCAGCAAGGTTTCAATGGCGGCGGATTGGGCGCGATAGGTAATCGGCTGGGTCAGGAGCCAGGTGCCATTCGTGTAATCCGCGCGAATTTCAAGCGCGTTGGCAGGAATCACTTGAACACTCGTGATGGCTGAGGGATGCAGGTCCGGCAGGATGGCGGTCAGGTCCGTGCCGCTCGGTCGCAGGAAATGTTCGAACGCGAAGATGAACGCGAACAATGCCGCGGCAATGACCAGCCAGACCAGGGTGTTTTTTGAATTCATTATTTTCTGCGGCGCAGCCAGACCAGACCTCCGAGCAACAGCACGCCGCCGGGCAGCGCCCCGAGCAGGAGCCAATGAACCTGGCGTTGTTGCTGTCGGGTCATGATCAGCCGAAATTCGACGACGGGGCGCGGACCGATGCCTTGGAGCAGGGTCGGCCGATCCAGCAGCCAATTAACGGCGTAACCGGCAAAATCGCGGTTTGCCCCGCCATCGATGACCCGGTTGCTCAGAAAAAGCGAGTCACCCACCACCACGATCCGGCAGCCGCCATGGGCGGTAGCCAGGCCTTTAATCTCCTTTTGTTCAACGGCGGCCATGAGTGGATAACTGTGCGGTGGCAGGCCGTGCTGATTCATCAGCACGGAAGCAGGACCGGAAAAAGCCAGCTCATCCACCTTCGGTGCGTCGGCCGGCGGATTCTGCCAGTCGATACTGCTGACCGGCCGTGGCAGGATCAGCTCAAGCCCCGTCCCGGTCAAGGGATTGACGACGGGGTGTTGGCTGAAATTGTAAACCTCCACATCCGATCCGGAAACCGTACGCTGTGGGTCTTGCACCACATCGTTGCCGACATTGACACCCCATTGCCGGAGCAAGCCCTCCAGACCCGTGGGATGTTGGATGGAGGAATAATCCAGCAGCAAAAGCAACCGCCCGCCCTGGGAAAGGTATTGTTCAATTTTTTGCAGTTCGGGATTGGACAGCATGGTTCGGGGACCTGCGATGATGAGAAGATTGCAATCGTCCGGTATGGAAGTGTCGCCCAGCAAGGCCAGCGGTTCCACCTGAACGTAGTTCTGGGCCAAAACGGCCGCGAATTTCAAATAACTGGCATCGCCGCTATCGGTCAGTGACGGTTCGCCATGGCCCTCCAGGAAATACGCTTTGAACGGCTTGGAGTTTTCCAGCGCGAGCAAGGTGGATGTGAACATCATTTCGCCCAGAAACGCGACCGGTTTTTTCCGGAATTCGCGTTCCTTTTCATTGGGAACTTCCTCGTATGTGTATTTGGCGATGGCGTCGCCGGGAACAATTTTGGGTAGACTCCCTCCGCCACGATCAAAAATGATGAGATTCTTATCGGTTGGCGAATTGAGTTTGTATTGCGCCTTGATTTTCTCCGCTTCGCCCGGGTCACGCACGTAATCCACCGTGCGAATCGAAATCTTCGGATTGACCGCGTGATAGGCATTGAGCAAGGTCAGGATGGTCGGGTAAAAGTCGTCCTGGGTGTCATAATACAGCGTCACTTCCACCTGATTCGTGAGGAAACGGAGGACGTCCACGGTGCGCGGGGAAATCTCGATGCGGGTCTGCGAACTGAGGTAAAAGCGTTTGGGGAAAAGGCCGCCGAGATAGTTGACCATGACGACGATGGCCAGCACCAGGGCCGTTCGCACCACCACGTCGAACCCGATTTTCCACCGGCGGCCGGGGGAGAAACTGGGCTGGGGCTTGGGGTTGGCGGTCATCTTATTTCCAACGCCGGCTTTCCACCACGCGCAGGGTCAAAAACAAAAAAAACAGTGTCAGGCTGACATAAAAAATCAGCGCGCTGACGTCCACCACGCCGCGGGCGAAATCGTTCATCTGATCAAACAACCCGAAGTAGGAGAGCAGTTGCGCGCGCCACTGTGCCGCCGCCGTGATCGCCTGGGCCAGGAGCCCGAGGGAGAACAGGCTGACACCGAGCACGAAACTAATCATGGCCGCCGCCATTTGGCTCCGACTGAGGGCCGAGGCAAAACAGCCCAGCGACAGGAAAAGACATCCCACCAGAAACACTCCCAGATACATGCCGCCGATCATGCCGGGGTCCAGCGTGCCGGGTTGGTCCGTAAAATGCCGCACCACGAAGAGGCAAGGCAGCATGGGCAGCCACATAATAATGTAAAAGAGGACCGCCGCGGCGAATTTTGCCGCGACCACCTGTAAATCGCTCACCGGCGTGGTCATCAGGGTTTCGAACGTGCCGGAAAATTTTTCCAGGGCGAACAACCGCATCGTGATGATGGGGGTGGCCAGCAGCACGATGAACCAGAAGTAGTAGGTCCGGTAAAACAACTCCGTGACCGCCATGGGTGATGGATCGCTGCCAAGGTTTGTCATCAGCACGACGAAACCCAATCCGATCAGGAGCGTCACCGCCGTAATGATGACGTAACCGGTGAACGAAACAAAAAAAGCCGCCAGTTCCCGTCGTGTGAGCGTCAAAAAAATTCGCATCAGCTTTCTTCCTCTTCTTCCCCCGGCTGGGTCACTTGGACGTAAATATCCTCCAGCGAATGGCGATTGCGCGTCAACTCGCGCAGCACCCAGCCATTTTGCAGTGCCAGCGCGAAAATCATCGGCCG
>DATJYM010000307.1:0-16347 GCA_035499615.1 Candidatus Acidiferrales bacterium
CTAGGCAGGATGCCTCTCCTGCATTGCTGGTCGCCGAGAGTGGCATTCACACGCGTGCCGACGTGGAGCGATTGAAGAAATACGGAGTGAATGCGATTCTCGTCGGTGAATCGTTGATGAAGGGCGGCAATTTTGAATCCAAGATTCGCGAGTTGATCGGGTAGACACGCCTCGCTGCGATGTCCGCGGACGGCCCGGCGGGTCGTCCTACTTTTTATTGTTCGCCAACTGTTTCGCCAGGCGAATCGCGGCCACCATGGACGAGGGATTGGCAATTCCCTTTCCCGCAATGTCATAGGCCGTGCCGTGGTCGGGCGAGGTGCGGATGAAGGGCAGGCCCAGGCTCCAGTTGATGCCGGTGTCGAATGCCACGGCTTTCAGCGGCGCGAGGCCCTGGTCATGATACATGGCCACCACGGCATCAAAGTCGCCACGCAGCGCATAATAAAAAACAGTGTCGCCGCTCAAAGGACCGACAACATCCAACCCATTTTTTTGTGCGGCCAGGACCGTCGGAATGATGGTCTTGATTTCCTCGTCGCCGAATTCCCCGCCTTCACCGGCGTGCGGATTCAAGCCGCAGACCGCCACTTTTGCCCGGGGCAAGCCAAGACCGTGGCAGGCTTGTGCCGCCAGTTCGATGGCGAGCGTGATTTTTTCCGGAGTGATTTTCCGGGAAACCGATTTGATCGCAGTATGAATGGTGACAAGCGCAACGCGCAGCCAGCGCTTGTGTTCGTCGTGACCGAGCAGCATCATCGCGTAACGGTTGGTTCTGGCGGCTTTGGCAAAGAATTCCGTCTGGCCGACGAACCGATGTCCGGCGCGGACGATGGCTTCCTTGTTGACGGGGGCGGTGACCACGGCATCCAGCTCGCCACGGAGACAGCGTTTGGCACCGTCTTTCAGCGCCGCGAGCGCGGCGTTGGCAGCGGCGGGCGAACCGGCGGGCAGATTTTCGGGGAGCGATTCGGCGAACGGCCGGGTGACAAAGATTTTCCCCGCGGCGTCATACCTGGAAAATTTCTCCAGCAACAGCCCCGTGCCCAGTTTTTGGTTCAGGCGCTTAACGTGGCCTTCATCGCCGATCAACAAGTAACGCGTTTCGTCGCCCGCCGGTCCGGCGGCGAGGGCTTTGAGGGTGACTTCGGGGCCGATGCCGGTAACGTCGCCAAGCGTAATACCGATCCAGCGAGTCATGCGCGAAACGTCAGGGGAATTGACGGATAAAGGACTTTTTCTTCAATTCCGCGATCCATTGTTTTTCCAGGCGTGATTGTTCCTGGGTGCGCAGGGTTGCCTCGATGTCATCGCGGACTTCGCTGAGCGGCCTGACGTGGGCAGGACGTCTTTGTTCCACGAGCATGAGGTAACAGGCCTGGGGCGTTTCAATGATGTCGCTCATCTGGCCGGGCTTAAGTGAGAAGGCCACGTCGGCCAGTTCTTTGCGAAGCACGGAGCGCTCGACCCACCCCCAATCGCCGCCCTGTTCGCGTTGCGATCCCTGGGAATAGACGGAGGCCATTTGGGCAAACGCAGCGCCCTGTTTGATTTGAGTCAGGATTTCCGCGGCCATGCGGTGCGGCTCCTGGTCGTCATTGGCGCTCTTGTTCAGCACGATCATCCGGAGTTTGATCTCGTCTCCGACCTTGAACGCGTCCTGATGCGCCAGGTAATAATTTTCAATTTTGTACGGCGAGATGACGATTTCCTGCGAAACATTTTTGGAGCGCATGGCCGAGATAATGTACTGGTCCCGCACGTCCTTGCGGAATTGTTCGTAGGTCACGCCCTGCGCCTGCAGGGTCTTCATGAAAGTAATGCGGTTGCCGTAGCGTTCGCGGATGCGATCCTGCACCAGTTCGTCCACGAAACTGTCGGGCAGGGGGACATAACCGCTGGTGTCGTATTCGTGAAGGATTAACTGGCGTTCGATCAATTGTTCCAGGCCGTCATTGAATACATCCGAGACTTTTTGTTCGAAGAGGCTGGCGCCGTCCATCTGGCCGGCATACTCCTGCCGCAAGGCGTCAATGGCCGGTGCGACGTACTCCACCACCTGCTCGCGCGTGATGACTGAATTATTGACGATGGCGAGGATGCCATCCGCCAATTCCGCCCGCACCGGCAGGCCAGGGCAAAAAACCATCAACAGGACCGGAATGAAACGAAACAATTTCACCTGATATTCCACCTATGCTAACAGGCGGAGACAGCGGGTCAAGTCCGGCGGCAGCCATCTTCAGGGGCCCAAGCGGTTCATCCAGTACATCAGAGTCGCCATTATCACCGCCACTCCCAGCGCGATGAGGATGGAGCATTTTAGAATCAGATTTTGTTTGCGACGATGAGCTCGGCCACCCATGCCCGGGAGCAGATAGGATCGTTTTCGCTCTTTCTCGTCCGAAACAGACATGCCAGTTTATACTCCTAGCACGCCTGCGCTGGTTATTCAAGTTCCCGGCCGGGAGGCCGGTCGATAACCGGACCGCTGCCCATTCACAAGGCCAATGGCCGCGAGAAGGTCCGATGAAAATGAATCCGGTACTTTATCCAGTGGCAATCATCGCCAGTGACCTTCCACCCACACGTATCCATGGTAATGCCTCCGCCAATGGCCGGCCACCCATACAGCTTGCGGATGCGGGCGCGCCGCCCAGTGTCCACCAGCCCAGACCCAGTGATCGTGCCAGACCCAGCAGCCCGGGACCCAAAACCATAATTCCACCGGCCCGGGGCACGCCGGGACCACTTCCACCTGCGGCGGCGGCGGCTCGGTGTTTACTACCACGCCGCCACCGGCAGGGGCGACCTCGGCGGCGGGGGGTTGGCGTTCATAGACGACGCAACCCGCCAGCAGGGGCAGGCTCGCGGCGACTACAAGGCCTTTGACTAAGATTGAGTTTTTCATATTCGCCCTCCCAGACGGCGAATGGATCCCTCTTGTTACAGGCGACGACAGCAATTCGACTGACGGTCCCCGGTTTTGTTCAATTTGATTATTGCACTTCCGCCTGTCGCACCACCGGGCGTTTGATTCGTTTGAACAGAAAGATCAACGGAATGCAACAGAGCACCATCAACCCGAAGACCCGGAAGGTGTCCACAAACGCCCACAGATGCGCCTGTTGGTTGAGGAGATTGTAAAAAAGTCCGTACGCCTGGTTGGCGGCCGTAACCGGATCGCCCTGCCGGGCAAGGGCGGCCTGGGCAGCATGGAGCTGGCGGACGAACACCGGGTCGGCCGGAGTCAGATGCCCGACCATGAGTGCCTGATGCGCCTGCGCGCCGCGCGCCACGAGGGTGGTGACCAGCGCGATGCCGACGCTGCCGCCCAGGTTGAGCATGAGATTGTAAAGGCCGGTGCCACTGCCGATTTCCTGTTGGCGTAACTGGCTCATGGTCGCCGTCGTCAACGGCACGAAAATGAAGCTGATGGCCACGCCGTTCAATACCGTCGGCAGGACAACGCTGGCCATGCTCACCTGGAGATTGATGCCGCTGAGCATGTAGGACGACAGACTCAGCATCGAAAAGCCGAAGCACAGCAGCCAGCGCAGAGGGACTCGGCCAACGAGCCGCCCGACTAAAAAAGTGGTGAAGAATGCCGCTACGCCGCGCGGGCTCATGGCCAAGCCACTTTGCAGTGCCGGATATCCCATGAGCGTCTGCAAGAACAACGGCAGTTCCGCCGTCGTGCCGTAAAGGATGATGCCGATGACCGTCATCAACATCAGGCCGGTCCGGAAGTTTCCGCTGCGCAAAATCCGCAGATTCACCAGCGGATGCTCCACCCGGAATTCCCACACAATAAACGCAACCATGGCCACGAGAGAGATGCCGATGAACCATCGGACCCAAACCGCGCCCAGCCAGTCCGCGTCCTGTCCCTTGTCGAGCACGATCTGCAGTGTGGCCAGCCACACCGCCAGCAGACCAAACCCGATGAAGTCAATGGCGGCCTGGAGGTTGCGCTTGATGTAGGGCGGGTCTTCCACGAGCCATTCCGCCAGAAATATCGCCAGCAGGCCGACGGGCACGTTGATGTAGAAAATCCAGCGCCACGAATAATTGTCCGTGATCCACCCGCCGAGCGTCGGGCCGATGATGGGCGCCACCACCACGGCCTGGGCAAACGTCGCCATCGCGATGCCGCGTTTCTGGGGTGGAAAGCTTTCCAACAAAATCGCCTGCGCAATGGGCACCATGGCGCCGCCGCCCGCGCCCTGTAAAATGCGCGCGAGAATCAACATGGGCAGATTCAACGCCATCCCGCACAAAATCGACGAGAGTGTGAACATCCCGATGCACGAGATGAACACCCGCTTCCGGCCGAAATGATTTCCCAGCCAGCCGGTCATCGGCAGGATGATGGCGTTCGAGACGAGATAGCTGGTCAACACCCAGGTCGCCTGGTCGGTGGTCGCCGACAGGCTGCCGGCGATGTGCGGCAGCGCGATGTTGGCGATGGACGTGTCCAGCACCTGCATGAAGGTCGCCAGCATCACCCCCACCGCGACCAGCCAGGGACTGTGGCGCGGCCGCCATTCCTGATGATGAACGTCGCCGGGCATGGAGGATTTACTTTCCGGCGCCGTTCATCTTCCGTTTTAACACCAGCCGAAAAACAGAAGCCGCCGCGCCGGCCAGGACCACCGCGAGCAACGCAATGGCCCAGTCGGGAATCTCAAAGGAACTGACGCGCACGCTGGGGGTTACTGACAACCCGGGGCCGAAGTTGTGATCCGGGGGCAGCGGGTCGTCAAAAAGAATTTTCACCGGTACGCGTTGAACCACCTTGACATAATTGCCGGTCGCGTTTTCCGGCGGCAACAGGCTGAAGGCCGCACCGCTGCCGGCTTGCACACTGTCCACGTGGGCCTGGAACTTCCGTCCCCCCAACGCGTCAATCTCCACCTCGACCCGCTGGCCGGGTTTCATCTTCTTTAATTGCGATTCCTTGAAATTGGCCAGGACCCAGACATTCGTGGGCACGAGAGACATCAATTGTTGTCCAATCTGGACATAGTCGCCGCGCTCGACCGCCTTGCGGGTGACCCGGCCATCGCCCGGGGCGTGGATCTTCGTATAGGAAAGATCCAGTTGCGCCGCCTGCACGTTGGCTTGCGCCTGGCGCACTTGCGCCAGGGCCATGGCCACCGCGGCTTCGGTCGCGGACAGTTCCGCCTGGGATTCATTGATTTTCGAGGCCTCCGCAATGGCCTTCTGTTTGGCGGCGGCCAGATTCGCGTCGGCTTCCCTGACCGCAGCCTGTGCCGCGTCAAATTCCTGCGCCGAAATGGTGTTCTGCTTCCGCAGTTCGGTGGAACGTTGGAAATCCGATTGCGCCCGCGAGTCCGTCGCCCGGGCCGCCTCGGCGTCGGCCTTGGATTGGTCGGCGGTGGCTTCGGCCGTGGTCACTTTCTCGTTCATCAGATTGAGGGCGGCGAGCATGGATTGGTAATTGGCCGCGGCGGCGTCGGCGGAGGACTGTTTCTGCGTGACACTGGTCGAATAATCCGCCGGATCAATTTCCACCAGCAAATCGTTCGAGTGAACCATCTCGTTGTCGAGCACGTGGATGGCGGTAACCTGCCCGGCAATCCGCGGCGCAACCGAGACAACATGTGCGGCGATAAAAGCGTCATCGGTGGATTCGTGCGTTAACGCGTTAACCAGATAATCGAGTGCAAAGAACAGCAACGCGGCGAGCACGATGGCCGCCGGCCACACGAACCAGGGTGAATTTAATTTTGCCAGCCGCGTCCCGTTGACATTGGCCGCGGGGGGTGATTTCTCCTCGTTCATAACCTTACGATTTCCCTTTCTTCCCACCGGCGCCGGACAGAAACAAATCCACGATGCGCTCCGCGGCGGCGCGGTTCAGTCGATAATGAGGCATCAGAATGTGCGCCACAATATAAAGGTGCGCCTGCCCATAAAAGCCGTAGGCCAGATCGCGACAGTCAAAGCGTTTGTCCAGGTCCCCCCTGGCCCGCGCCTGTTTCATGAGCGAATGCATGAATTCCAGGTTCCGCTGACAACGGTCCAGATAACAGACATCGTGCGGCACTTCGCCGGGTGCGGCAAAAGCCGCGGAAAACGCGATGCGCGTCAGCTCATGGTTCTTGTGGAAGTAATCGAACAGCGCCGCGAGGATTTCCACCAGTTGGCCGCGAAAATTCCGTGCGCGGGCCGCCGCCTGCTGCACCACCTGCAGCCGCTGGTCCAGCGCCTCATTTACCAACGCCTGAAACAGGCCGGCCTTGTCGTGGAAATGATAATACAACGCGGGTTTGGACACCCGGGCGTCGCCGACGATTTGCTGGACGGACGTGGCCGCATAGCCGGCGTTGGCGAAGCGCTTGAGCGCCGCCCGCAAAATCTGCTGCCGGGTCTCGGGACCGTGTTTGGCCATAACTTACCGAACGGTAGGTAATGAACGACGATTTGTCAAATGGCTTTGGGATGCGCCGAAAGGGTGCTCAAAGGCTTGAATGGCCGGCCCAAATGATTAGGCTGGCTGCCGGTTCGGATGGCCCGGACGATAACCAGGAGTTTTTTATGAAGAATTGGCGTTCGCTTATTTCGGAAGCCCTGTTGCTGGCCGCCGGCGTTTTCTTCGCGGGCTGTAACAAGCCCGCGTCGCCATCGGGAGCCGGCGGCGAGGTCATCAAGATCGGCGAGTATGCCTCGTTGACCGGCAGCGAGGCCACGTTCGGCCAGTCTTCCCACAAGGGTACCGCCCTGGCGGTGGACGATCTCAATGCCGCGGGTGGCGTGCTCGGCAAAAAAATCCAGCTCATCACCGAAGACGACCAGTCCCAGGCCGGCCAGCCGGCGACAGTGGTGCGCAAACTGATCTCCAGTGACGGCGTCATGGCCGTCCTTGGTGAGGTGGCGTCGTCGCGTTCGCTCGAAGCCGCGCCGATTTGCCAGGAAAATAAAATACCGATGATTTCGCCCGCCTCCACAAATCCGAGGGTAACCGAGGCGGGTGATTATATTTTCCGGGTCTGTTTCATCGATCCCTTTCAGGGCACGGTCATGGCCAATTTCGCGCGCAAAACGCTCAAACTAAAGTCGGCGGCGGTGTTGAAGGAAACCAGCAGTGATTACAGTGTGGGGCTGGCGAAATATTTTGTGGCCGGATTCACGGCCGATGGTGGCAACATTGTGGGGGAGGAAAATTACAGCCATGGGGACAAGGATTTCAGCGCACAACTGACCGCCCTCAAAGCGGATAATCCCGATGGAATATTTGTTCCGGGTTACTATACGGAGGTGGGGCTGATTGCGTTGCAGGCGCGGCAGCTGGGCATCACCGTGCCGTTGTTCGGCGGCGACGGCTGGGAATCCTCCTCGCTGGTGCCCATCGGTGGTCGGGCCCTGGAAGGATGTTACTTCTCCACTCACTATTCGCCCCAGGACACCTCGCCCGCCGTTCAGAATTTTGTGAAGGAATACCGCGCCCGATACGGTGACACGCCCGATGCCATGGCCGCGCTCGGCTACGATTCGGCGATGATTCTGGCGGACGCCCTCAAGCGCGCCGGCTCCACCGAGGGCGCGAAAGTCCGCGAGGCGCTCGCGGCGACGAAGGATTTTGCCGGGGTCACCGGCAAGATTACGATTGACTCGAACCGCAACGCCTCGAAGCCGGCTGTGATCCTGACCATCACCAACGGTCAGTTCCAATACGTCGAAACGATTAAACCCTAAGGTTGCGGGTCGGGCGTGCTCGACAAAATTCCGCCGCCGCGCCATCCTGCGGGCGGTGATATCTGGCATGGCGAACTTGAATTTTGCAGAACCGGCATGACCGAATTTCTCCAGCAACTCATCAATGGCCTGGCGTTCGGCTCGATTCTCGCCCTCATCGCCCTCGGCTACACGATGGTCTATGGCATCCTCCGCTTCATCAATTTTGCCCACGGCGACGTCTTCATGCTCGGAGCGTTCGCCGGATTTTATCTGGCGCCGAAAATCGCCGCGGTTTTGCCCACACCCTCCGTGGCCAGCGGACTGGCCGTGATGTTCATGGCCATGCTCATTTGCGCCGCCATCGGCGTCGTGATTGAGCGATTTGCCTACCGCCCGTTGCGCCGCAGCCCGAAGCTGACCGTCTTGATCACCGCCATCGGGGTGTCGCTGTTTCTCGAATACACCGGCCAACTCGTTTTCGGCGCCGCCCCCAAAAGTTTTCCTCCCCTGATTCCGGTTTACCCGATCGCGCATCTGGGCGGATTGAGCATTACCAGCAACCAGGTCATTGTACTGGCAGTGACCGGGCTGTTGCTCGTGGCGCTGCGGTTCATCGTGCTGAAAACGAAGATTGGCATGGCCATGCGCGCGTTGTCCTTCAACCCCGAAGCAGCGGCGCTCATGGGTGTCAACACCGACATCGTGATTTCATTCACCTTCGCGCTCGGCTCGGCGCTGGCAGCGGCGGCGGGCATCCTCTTCGCCATCAATTATCCGGCCATCGACCCGCTCATGGGCATTTTGCCCGGTTTGAAGGCATTTGTCGCGGCCGTGCTCGGCGGCATTGGAAACCTGCCGGGCGCAGTGCTGGGAGGACTCATCATTGGCACCACGGAGACTTTTGTTTCCGGCTACATTTCCTCGACTTACCGCGACGCCATCGCCTTCTCCATTTTGATTTTGATCCTGCTCATCAAGCCGTCGGGGTTGCTCGGGAGAAAGGAGATTGAAAAAGTATGAAGTTCCGATACGCCAAACTCCTTTTGCTCGTCGCGCTCGCGTTCAGCCTGTTGGTTTCACTGTTCGCAGGCCGCATCAATTCGTATGTCCTCTTCGTGCTCTATTACATCGGCATCAACATCATCCTGGCTGTCAGCCTGAATCTGATCAACGGGTACACGGGCCAGTTCTCGCTCGGCCACGCGGGATTCATGGCCGTGGGCGCTTACACGGCGGCGGTCATCACCAACCGGTTTGGCGACTTGAACCCGTTTGCGGCCGGCACGCTCTTTCTCGGGGCGTTGCTCGCCGGTGGATTGCTGGCGGCCGTGACGGGGTTGCTCGTGGGTCTGCCGACGTTGCGGTTGCGGGGGGATTATCTGGCCATTGTCACGCTCGGCTTCGGTGAAATCATCCGCGTCATCTTCCAAAACATGAATGCCGTTGGGGCGGCGCGCGGCTTGAGCGTGGTGCATGGTTACACCAATTTCTTTTGGACGTTCGGCGCGGCCGCCGTGACCATCTACGTCGTTACCGCGCTGGTGCATTCAACCTACGGTCGCGGGTTTATCGCCGTACGGGATGACGAGGTGGCCGCCGAGGCGATGGGCATCAACACCACCAAATACAAGGTCACCGCCTTTGTCGTCGGTGCCTTCTTTGCCGGGCTGGCCGGCGGGCTCTACGCGCATTCCATACAATTTCTCACACCCAGCGGCTTTAATTTCATGCAATCCATTGCCATCGTGGTGATGGTCATCCTGGGCGGCATGGGCAACACGCCCGGGGTGGTTCTCGCTGCCATCGTATTGACCTTGCTGCCGGAAGGGCTGCGCTGGCTCGCCGGCGTCCCCTCCCTCCCGGGCATCCCCCGGGCGTATCCGTTCGCCTGGGTGGGCAACACGCGGATGGTTATTTATTCCCTGCTGTTGATCGTACTCATGCTGACGCGGCCGCAGGGCTTGTTCACCTGGAAACGCAAGACCCCTTTCCCGGCATGAACCACGAAAGTGAAAAGCCGTTGTTGCGCGCCGAGCAGTTGACCATCCGTTTCGGCGGGTTGACCGCAGTGTCCGGCTTGGACCTGCAAATCGGGCGGAACGAACTGGTCGGGTTGATCGGTCCCAATGGGGCGGGCAAAACGACCGTGTTCAATCTTATCACCGGCGTTTACCAACCCACGGAAGGCGGGATTTTCTTTGACGGCCAGTCCATTACCGGGAGCAAGGCGTATCGCATCACGGCCCGGGGCATTGCCCGTACCTTCCAGAACATCCGGCTGTTTTCCTCGTTGACAGTCTTCGACAATGTCCGCACCGCATTTCATTTGCATTTGAGGGGCGACGTGCGCCATGCGCTCTGGCGGGGACGCTCGTTTTGGGCGGAGGAAGAAAGCATCGGGGCGCAGGTCCTGGAATTGCTGGAGATTTTCCATCTGGGAAAATTCCGCAGTGCCCCGGCCAGGAGCCTGAGCTATGGCGACCAACGGCGGCTGGAAATCGTTCGCGCCCTGGCAGCCCGGCCCAAACTGCTTTTGCTCGACGAACCTGCCGCCGGCATGAACCCGAACGAAAAGACGGAATTGATGCGACTGATCCGGTTCATCAAGGGCAAATTCCAGATCTCCGTCCTGCTGGTGGAGCACGACATGCAGGTGGTCATGGGCATTTGCGAACGTATCTCGGTTTTGGATTACGGTGTCAAAATCGCCGAAGGCACGCCGGAGGAAGTCAGGAAAAATCCGAAGGTGATTGAAGCCTATCTGGGCGAAGAACATTTGCCGGTGAAAAATGACTGATTCCTAAACCCTGATGACGAAAGAGTGACCAGGTCCGAATGACGAACCAGCCCGGCGGTTTTGCCATTTGTAATTGGGACTTATTTCGTCGTCGGGTTTTAGTCATTCGTCATTTCGCAAGATGCTGGAAATAAAAAATCTGTCAGTCGGCTACGGCGCGATTATCGCATTGCACGGGGTCTCCCTCTCCGTGCGGCCCGGCAGCATCGTCACGCTCATCGGCGCCAATGGGGCTGGCAAGTCGACGACGCTCAAGGCCATCTCCGGCCTGTTGCGCGTACGCGGCGGCGAGATTCTTTACGACGGCAAAAACATCGCCGGTCTGCCGCCGCATCAAATCGTCAAGCTCGGCCTGTCGCACGTTCCCGAGGGCCGGATGATTTTTGCAAACCTGTCGGTGATGGAAAATCTGCAGATGGGCGCGTATCTCCAGAAGGACCGGTCAGTCGTTCGACGTGAGTTGGAATACGTCTTTGCCACCTTCCCGCGTTTGCGGGAGCGCGAGCAGCAGACTGCCGGAACCCTCTCCGGCGGCGAACAGCAGATGCTGGCAATCGGCCGCGCGCTGATGAGCCGGCCTAAATTCCTGATGCTCGACGAACCGTCACTGGGACTCGCGCCGTTGCTGGTCAAAACGATTTTCGACAAGATCGCCGAGATCAACCGACAGCAAGGCATCACGATATTGCTGGTGGAACAAAACGCCAATCTGGCTCTGGAAATTTCCCATTTCGGTTACGTGCTGGAAACCGGCAAGATCGCCTTGCAGGGCGATTCCGCTGACTTGCGCCGGAATCCGCAGGTCCAAAGCGCCTACCTGGGCCGTTGAAATGGCCTGTTGACTTTGTCCGCGGGTTTGATAGATTCATCACTCCTTTGCTTGAATGAAAACCTATTTGCCCAAAGTGAATTTGGACCAGCGGAAATGGCACGTGATTGACGCTGACGGCGCCGTGCTCGGCCGGCTGGCCGCGCAGGTCGCCGACATTTTGCGCGGAAAAAACAAACCGGTCTTCACGCCGCACCTCGACGCCGGCGACTTCGTCGTCGTCGTCAATGCTGAAAAGGTCCGGGTCACCGGCAAGAAGGAGCTGAAGGAGTACATGACCTATTCCGGCTGGAAAGGCGGCGAGAAATACACCACGGTCGAGCAGATCCGGGCCCGGCATCCGGAGAAGCTGGTTCTGCACGCAGTGAAAGGCATGATTCCCAAAAACCGGCTGGGCAGCCGGTTGTTGACGAAGTTGAAGGTGTTCAAAGGTCCGAACCATCCGCATGCCGCACAAAAACCCGAACCGCTCAAGGCGGCGGCCTGATTTGATTTATGGCTGAACCAAAAACCAATGAATTTCTGGGCACCGGACGGCGCAAGACCGCCGTCGCGCGGGTCCGTCTCGCGTCGGGCAAGGGCCGGATCACTGTCAACCGGCGCGCGTTTGACAATTATTTCGTGCTCGAAACTCAGCGGGCGCAGGCGGCCCAGCCGTTGATGGTCACCGGCACGGCCGAAAAGTTTGACGTGCGCGTCAATGTTGCCGGAGGCGGGCCCAATGGCCAGGCGGATGCGGTGCGGCACGGCATCGCCCGAGCGCTGATTTCAGCCGATGCCGCCCTGCGGCCGGTGCTCAAGGCCGAAGGGATGCTGACGCGGGACCCCCGCATGCGTGAACGCAAAAAATACGGCCAGCCGGGCGCGCGCAAACGGTTCCAATACTCCAAACGTTAAGCGTATTGAGGATTTTAAGCCCCGCTGGCAAAACCGGCGGGGTTTTTTTATTTAGGCCAAATCGTCTCCGTCGCCGTCCTCGTACTCGTAATCACAAAGAAGAATCGAGGACGAGGAGGAGCACGAGGGGAAAAGGAACACAATCGGTGAAATTGTTATTGTCATGAACCCATACGAAATTCGTGAAACGGACCTGTTGATCTCGGATGATCCGACGTTGCTGGACCGGGCGTTGATCCATCGTTTTCTCAGCGAGCACAGTTATTGGGCCAGGGGCGTGCCGCGCGAGATCGTGGACCGCTCCCTCGCACATTCATTGTGTCTGGGCTTGTATCGCGACGGCCGGCAGATTGGCTTCGCACGGGTCGTGAGCGATTTTGCCACGTTCGCGTGGCTGGCAGATGTCTTCGTCGTCGGGGACCATCGCGGCAAGGGTCTCGGCCGGAGGCTTGTAGCGGCGGTGCTGGCGCATCCCCGGTTGCAGGGTTTGCGTCGGTTCATGCTCGGAACGAGGGACGCCCATGGACTTTATGCCCGGTTCGGCTTCCAGCCGCTGGCACAACCTGAACGTTTTATGGAAATCCGGCCGGAGAACAGTTACAACTGTGGCGGTTGAACTGGCCGCTGACTCCAAAATGAAAACCAGAAACATTGCCATCATTGGTGCCTCGGGCTACTCCGGGGAGGAACTCGTCCGGTTGCTGCTCCACCATCCCCACGCGGAACTGGTAGCGGTGACGTCGCGCCAGAACGCGGGACGGACGCTGGCGCAGGTTTTCCCAAAGTTCGCCAGCCACCCCAAATCGAAGACGCTCCGTTTCTCGGAGGCGAAGGCTGAACTGCTCGCGAAGCAGGCGGATGTGGTTTTTCTGGCATTGCCGCACGGCGTCGCCGCCGAATACGCCGTGCCTTTGCTCGATGCCGGTTGTACGGTCATTGACTTGAGCGCCGATTTCCGGCTCCGGAGCCCGGAAATCTACCAGGAGTTTTACGCCCACGATCACCCCGCGCCGGAGTTGCTGGCCAAATCGGTATACGGACTGCCGGAGATTTACCGGGAGCAGATCAGAAAAGCCTCGCTGATCGCTTCGCCCGGCTGTTATCCGACCAGTATTCTATTGCCGGTGGTGCCGTTGCTGAAGGCCGGCCTGGTCAAGCCGAATGGGATCATCGCCGATTCCCTGAGCGGTGTGAGCGGCGCGGGTCGGAAGGCGGAGGCGGATTATCTTTTCTGCGAGTGCAACGAAAGCGTCCGGCCCTACGGTGTGCCGAAACACCGGCATCTCTCGGAAATCGAGGAGCAGCTGTCGCTGGCCGCGAAAACTCCCGTCACCCTCCAGTTCACGCCGCACCTGATTCCGGTCAATCGCGGCATTTTGACGACTTTGTATCTGGCGCCGGAGAAACATTTTTCCACCGAGGCGCAAATGACGGTATTGAACGAAAAGATTTCCGTTTGTTACAAAAAATCCTATGGCCGGGAGCCTTTTGTCCGCCTGCTCGAAGGCAAAAACCTGCCCGACACCAAGAATGTCACCGGCACGAACGTCATCGAAATCGCTTGGCGGCTGGATCCCCGCACCGGCCGGCTGATCGTCATGAGCGCTGAAGACAATCTGCTCAAGGGCGCCAGTGGCCAGGCCGTGCAGAGCCTGAATATTCTTTGCGGCTTTCCGGAAACCGCCGGATTGATCTAAATGGGTCAGATGTCGAAACCGGTTTTATCCGCACCCCGATGGAACGCGGCCGCGTACGCCGCAAATTCCGTCGTGCAACAAACCTGGGCGCGCGAGTTGATCGCCGGGCTCAAATTGTGCGGCCACGAGCGCGTGCTCGACGTCGGCTGCGGCGACGGCAAGGTGACGGCGGAGATCGCACGAGCTCTGCCCGGCGGTGCGGTCGTCGGCGTGGATGCCTCGGCGGAAATGATTGCCTTTGCCCAAAGGACATTTCCGGCTAAAAAGAATCCCCATCTCCGGTTTCTGGTCATGGATGCGCGGAAGATCAGGTTCACGCGCCAATTCGATCTCCTCTTCTCCAACGCGGCGTGGCATTGGGTGGACGATCACCAGGCGATTTTGCGCGGCGCGTCATCGGTTCTCAAGCCGGGCGGCCGGCTGGTGGTTTCCTGCGGCGGCAAGGGCAACGCCCACGACGTGTTTATCGCATTGAGGCCGGAGCTGCGGTTGAAGCGCTGGCGCGAGTTCTTCCGCCGGATGCCCAAACCGTACTTTTTTTACAGCCCGGCGGATTACGAAAAATGGTTGCCCCGGTCGGGCTTTAAGGCCCTGGAAGTCCGGCTGGCGCCGAAGGACGCGACTTACGCCGGCCGCAAAGGTTTTGCCGCCTGGCTGCGCACCACCTGGCTGCCTTATATCCAACGCGTGCCCGAATCGGCGCGCGAGGAATTCATCGCCGCGGTGGCGGACCGTTACCTCGCCAAACATCCGCCCGACCCGGACGGCACAGTCCATGTCCGCATGGTGCGGCTGGAAATTGACGCGGTGAAAGAATAATGTGAATTTCCATTCCTGATTTTTTGTTGGAATCTCTGAACTAAAAATCCAATACCCGGTTATGCAAAAACGATCGAAGAAAAGTAATTTCAAGGAAGTCTCCGGCTCGATTGTTGCCCCCGTTGGTTTCCTCGCCAGCGGCGTGTTTTGTGATATCAAACGCCTCGGCACGGGCAAAGGTTCGGAGAAGGGGCAAAAACGGGACCTAGCGCTCATCGTTTCCGAGGTGCCCGCCATGGTCGCCGGCATGTTCACAACGAATCAGGTTTGTGCCGCGCCGGTAAAAGTTTGCGTTGAACGGGTGAAAAAAGGGATCGCGCAGGCCATCGTGGTCAACTCCGGCAACGCCAATGCCTGCACCGGAAAACAGGGTCTGGCCGATGCCCGCGAGATGACCGCTTTGCTTGCACGACATTTGCACATGCCGGCAGTGCATGTGCTCGTCGGTTCCACCGGCCGCATTGGCGTCGGCATGCCGATGACGAATATTCGCGCGGGCATCAACCACGCCGTGACGCTGCTCGACTCTGCACCGGAAGGCGCCCGCTACGCCGCCGAAGCCATCATGACCAGTGATACCCGGCCCAAGCAAATCGCGGTCGAATTCAAACTTCGCGGCAAAACCGTTCGCCTTGGCGGCATTTGCAAAGGCGCCGGCATGATTCAGCCGGGAATGAGCGCAGACGGGAAACGGCCCGCGGCGTTACCGCTTCACGCCACGATGCTTTGTTTCATCACCACCGACGCCGCCCTCGAAGCCAAAGCCTTGCAAGTCGCTCTCCGGGATGCCGTCGCTCAAAGCTTCAATCGCATCACCGTGGACGGCGACATGAGCACGAACGACACGGTCCTCTTGCTGGCGAATGGGCTGGCGGGAAACGGGATATTCGGAGTTCGGAGCCCGCAGTTCGGAATCTTTCAAGCAGCATTGAACCACGTCTGTCTGGAACTGGCCAAAATGATCGTGCGCGATGGTGAAGGCGTGCACCGGATCGTCACGGTGCGGGTGCACGGCGCAAAATCCGTTCGTGACGCGGATGCGGCGGCGCGGGCGGTGGCCAACAGCGCCCTGGTGAAAACGAGCTGGCACGGCGGCGACCCGAACTGGGGTCGCATCCTGGACGCACTGGGATATTCCCCGGCGAGAGTTGTTGAAGAAGAAGTGGACGTCGGCTACAGCGCTCCGGGCAGTCGGAAGATTCTGTGGAGTCTCAAGCGCGGCCAGCCGGCGAAGGTGACTTTCGGGAAATTATGCGGCGCCGTTGCGCCAAAGGAATTTGATTTGCATATCCATCTGCATCTCGGCCGGGCCGCCGCCGTGATTTATGCGGCGGATTTAACCGAGGAATACGTGAATTTCAATAAAGGCGACGTGGGCGATCCGCGTTCGCTGGGCGGCTGAGACGACCGTGCTTACGGCGTGGAGGGACTGCCGACTGGAGTTTCTGGAACCACTCCGGCGGCTGCGTCCAAGTCCGTGGGCGGGAAGATACGGGACATGGGATCACCCGCTTGCTGGGCCTGTGCGTGTTGGGCCGCAATCATAATCATCTGCTCTTCCGGCGAAAGCCGCTGTTGGGCCGGTCCGGCAGTTTGGCTGGCCG
>DATJYM010000308.1:0-16656 GCA_035499615.1 Candidatus Acidiferrales bacterium
CGTTCATTGACTGGCGACGGCTGCCGTGGCCAGCCCGACTTTGGTGATGTCCAACTGGCGAAGCACGTCCAACACGAAAATCATGTTTTGATAATCCACCGCGTCGGCGCCCTTGACCACCACGCTCAGGTCCGGATTATCCGACTGCAACTGTGACAGCCTGTCTTTGAGTTGCGGGATGGTGACCAGTTGATCGTTCAAAAACGTCCGGCCCTGCGCGTCCACGACGATCTGGTTGATTTTGGGTTTGGGCTGGTTGGTTTTGGGCGGCGGCTTGCCCGAGGGCAGCGTCATCTCCAGGTTGTTCATCATCTGCGGCGTGGTGATGATGAAGATGACCAGCAACACGAACACCAGGTCCAGCAGCGGCGTGATGTTCAACTCGCTGAGCGAACTGTGATGGCTGTGGGACGTTTTTTTCACAAGATTACTGGAGGACCGGTTCGGTTTCCTGTTGGACGTCGAAACGGATGACGACATTGGGCGGGAAGTTGGTGGGCGGCGTGGTGTCCATTCTCGTCACCGCGGAAACGGCCTGGCGCACCGAATCATCCCAGCGGGTGTTGCCCGAACCTTTGAGCCATTCCACATTCCGGATGGCTCCCTGGCGATCCACCGTCACACGCACCTCCGCCACATAATCGTCGTCGTGCAGATTCGGCGGACGGTCCCATTTGGAACGGAAAGCGTATTCGAGCAGGCTTTTGTATAATTGGACCGGATCGGAGCTGGTTTCCACGGTCTTGCCGCCCTCGAAAACAAAGGAGGGCAACTCGGCCGCAGGCGGCGCGACGGTGGGCGGACCGCTCGGCGGCGGCGCCTCCTTGGGCGCCTCGACCTTGGGGGCCTCGGCCAATTTGGGCTGTTCCATCTTCGGCGGTTCCACTTTCGGCTGTTCGGGCGGCTTGGGTTTTTCCGGCGGTTTCTCCTTGATCATTTCCACCGAGATTTTCTGGATTTGTTTGCCGAGCAATCCATGGCGGGCGGCGAAATAGACCGCCACCAGTACAATCAACGCATGAAAGGTGAACGAGATGAGCAGGTTCACCCGGGACGAGTTGCGTCTTTTGCGGGCCTGGGTGTGTGGCAGCATATTATCAGGGCGGAAGGCGGAAGGCGGAAGGCGGAAAACCGGCGGCACGCAGCGCGCGCGAAATCAGATTCTTCGTTCTGCCTTTGACTTGCTTCATTTTGTGTTCAGCGCCTCGGTGGCCAGGTCCACCTTGGGCACGTTGGCCTGCTGGCAGACATCGAGCACCGCGCGAATCTGCCGGTACTTGGTATGGCCGTCGCCGCGAATAATAATGTTCAGGTCCGGGTCTTCCGTGCGCAGGCCAATGAGGGTCTGAAGCATGTCGGAGGCATTGGCCACCGGTGCCTTGTTCAAATACATCGTACCGTCGGCCTGGACGGTGATGTAGTTGGCCTTGCGCGGCGGGTCTTTGAGATGCTTGGCCGCGGTGGGCAGTTTCAAATCCAGATCATTGACCGGCGGAATGGTGGTGATGATGAAGATCACCAGCAACACGAACGCCAGGTCCAGCAGCGGCGTGATGTTCAGCTCCGTCAAGGAATGATGCGCCGACTTCGAGCATTTCTTCATGACTCAACCAGGGCGGTCGTTTCATTGCTCTTCAACGCGCCGACGATGCGGCCGGCGAGGACTTCGTTGGCATTTCGGATTTCCTCGGCCAGTGGCCGGTGATCCACATAGACGTGTTCAATCTGGTTGGCGTAGCGGCTGGCAAATCCGTCGAGTTCCTGCGTGAGATGGCGGATGGTGGTGACCATGAAATTGTAGGCGAACATGGCCGGAATGGCCACCAGCAGGCCGGTGACGGTGGCGACCAGGGCCGCCGCCACACCGGGCGCCATTGCCGTCAGGGTGGCCGCCTTGCTTTCCGCGATGCCCGCGAAGGTGGACATGACGCCCCAAACGGTGCCGAGCAGGCCGATGAACGGTCCGCCCGCCACCGCCGTGGATAACACAATCATTCCTTTCTCCAACGCCACGGCCTCGGCGCCGGCGGCCTCCTCCAGGATGACCTTGACGGCCTCAAACGACGCCATGCTGACCTTCACGGACACGGATCGGGCGAGAAAATCGGTATTGGTGTGCTCTTCGCCTTCCGCCGGGGCCGGGTGGGTAATGGCTTCAACCTGCACGGGGTTATTTTTCAATTGGTACGCCAGCTCATCCGCGCCGCGGATGTACAGCTGATAGGCGGGAGCGCCTTCAAATTCCTCGCCCCGGCGCTGAATGTCCAGCGGATCGCGGGTCGAGTTGTAGGCGGCAAAAAACTTCCGGGTCGCCTGCCGCGCAATCATCAACTGGCGGAACTTGGTGATGATGATGGTCCAACTGAACAGCGACAGCACCAGCAATACAACGACCGTGATTTTGCCCTCGGTGGTGGCATTCTGGATGGCGTACACCGCGGCGTTGGAGGCAAAGATGGGTTGAACAAACATGATGGTTATTACGGTTGGATTAAAGTTTGGTCCCCGGACAATTCCCGGCGGTCTAAATTCCGAATGGACCCGCGGACCCGTCGCTGCGGCGACGACGAAACGGGGCCGCCGAAGTCCGGCGACGGTTCACAAAACTGGACTGTAAATGGGACCTTGCGCATAACACTGCTTTCACATTTTATACCAGTGACTTTACGGACGTAGGTTACAAATAGGTGACATTCAGGGCCGGGGGTGGGGTAACGACGCGCCGGCGCCGGCGCCGGCGCGTTCCGCGGAAGGGAAAAAATGACCCGGTTGGGAACCGGACGGGCCCTTTTGGGGTTGCTGTCGGCGCCACTCGGCCGGAGTCAGGCCAAAGCGTTTTTTAAACATGGCGTTGAAAAGGCCCAGATGCCGGTAGCCGCTGACGTTGGCAACATTGATGATCTTGGCATTGGAATCGGACAGCAACTGGCGCGCCCGTTGAAGACGCAATTCGATCTGACGCGCGTGAAAGGGCGCAGCGAATTCCTCCCGAAACAACCGGCTGAAATGGCGTTCGCTGCAATTCAATTGCCGGGCCAGCTCCGGCAGGGACCGCTCGGAAAGTTCGGCCTCGGTCATCTGTCCGACCAGTTCGCGGAGATGGTCGCGGAGTTTATTGCCGCTGGGGGAGAGCGACTCCGTAGCGGGCAAAAGGCCGGCCACCGCGCTGGCCCACAACTGCAACAGGGCACAGCGCAGCGAAAGCCGGTGGCTGTGCGTCTGGTCGGCGAGCCGCATGAACTTCTGTCCGATCGGTTCACCCGCGGTAAAAACCGAGGCGGGCGAATCGGGATGGTTCGGGGCCACTTCCAGTTGTTGCCATTCGGCCACTGTGAGGATGCCGTTGAGATACTGGAGCTGGACGGTGAAGAATTGGAGTTTCAGGGGGCTGAGCCAGCTGGCGCGCACCACTCCGCCACCGTTCCGCACCACCATCAAGCCATCGCCCGGATTCAACTGCCGGTGGGCGGCACCGTGCGGCAACCAATACCCCGTGCCTTCGGCCACGCGCACCATCATCCATCCCTGACAGGAGGGAACCCATTCGGCCGAGGACGCCAGGTTCAGCTCCTGCAGGATGAGGTGTCGCTCAACAATCATTATTTTAAAACTAGAGACGGGGTGTGACTGCCGCGTGTCAGAATTGCGACAATTTTGCAACAAACGGATTAATTCCCTTCGATGGGTGATGCGGCGGGAAACAACGGTCTTCTGATCTAAATCATGAGCGGTTGGCCTCTTCTGATCCGTAATGATTTGTGGGCTCCGTGGTTTCGGTGTTTCTGCCGCCACCGGCCGGGGCTGGTGCCGAAGTAACGGGTGAACATCAGATTGAACAGGCTTAACGACTTGTAGCCGCTTTCCAAGGCCACTTCCACCACTTTGGATTTGCTCGTGGCGAGCAGGTCGCGGGCCCGCGTCAACCGGAGTTCCGCACGCTTGTCGCGAAACGACATGCCGACCAACTCGCGAAAGATCCGGCTTAAGTGCCGTGACGTGCAATGCGTCCGCTGCGCCAGTTCATCGAAATTCATCTCCAGCAATTCCGCCGACGGCGTCTGCTCCAGCAGCACCCGCAGCCGTTCCCGGGCATCGGCGGCCTCCCAAACGGACGCGGCCTGTTCCAGTTCACTGCCAAATGCCTCGACGAAGAATTGCAGCAGCCTCAGCCGTACCAGCAACCCGCCCGGATTCTCATGCGCGCGCAGCTCGATCATTTTTAATGTGACCGGATGCTGCGGCGGCAAAATGCGAACGGAAAAATCCTTCCGGGATGCCGCCCGTTCGAGGAAATCCTGTTCGCCCAGCGTGATTAATCCGGTCAACCGCGACGGGATGACGCTGAAAGAATACAGGCCCAGGCCGCCCAACTGACTGGCCCGGATACGCCCTTGCGCGCCGTCCGCGACCAAAAGCGCCGTTCCGGTTTCAAGTTCCAGGCTGGATTGCGGTTGCAGGAAATAACCGGTCCCGCGTTCGATTTGAATAAGAACCCAACCGGTTGACCGGGGAACCCACTCACCTCCCGGCGGCACCGAAAAGGCCCGTATTGCCAGATGAGGTTGATAGGCTCGTTCCGCTCTGTTCATACTTTTAAAGTCTGCCAAGATTCTTTGCCAGCCCTGATGGCATTGTGTCCGAACGTCCAGCACGGAACCCGGTGATCCGGGCGCTGCTTAAATAATACCCCGACACGCCTTGCGGTGACGGCTCACTTTAAATCGGCAGTGTTACAAACCGGTGTCAGTTCTGCAAAATGCCGGAAAACTGATTTCCCAATCCTGAGCCTGATGATCCGTTGCGCGAAGATCGGTTTGGAAGGTGGCGTCCGAATCAGACAAAGTCCGGCCGCTATTCACACCGGGGAGCTTTGATTGCATTCGTTTGTTTCCGGATTGTCACAATTCCGACAAAGACCTGTAATATAAGTTGCTCAGCCTTTGGGGACGTGGATTTTCAAACACCTGCTTTCAGCAGCGCGCAGCGCGTGGAAGTCAGGGAATTCCACGGTGTGAATCAATCCCGGTAAGACCAGTGTCAGGCAGGGCAAGGTGCCGGAGAGCAAGGTGACCGCGTGATATTGCAAACGATGAAATCAATGGTCTTGTCTGTCATCAAATCCGCACCGGGTTCTGGCGGCCGGAATCCAACGTAACGCCATTACGCACCGGCCCGGGCAGTTTAATAATTATCAACTGACAATGAAACACACCATCGTCCTGACATGGGGGTTTACGGGTCTGAACGAATGCGTATGAGCGGCCGGTTTACCCTGCTTTTTGTGACGCCCGGCCGCTACCGGGGCATGGTATGGGCGTTTATGTTTTGCGGTTTGGGGTGGGGTGCAACATTGAACGTCCTGGCCGCGGAATCCGTCGCCGCCCTGCGCGCTCCCGCCGCCCATGTCTTTCCGCATTTTTATGTCCGGGGTTATACCGTGGAGGGCGTAATGCTCTCAACGAATATTCTGACCCCCTTGTTTTCCAAATACACCGGAACCAATGTCAGCCTGCAACAAATCGTGAAGGCGGCTTCAGACCTGCAATCGGCGTATCGCGACCAGGGTTATCCGGCGATGAGCGTGGCCTTCGTACCGGAGGAAATCAGCGGCGGCATTGTCACCTTCAACGTTGCCCAGACGGCGATTCCCCAGATTGTGGTGGCGGGCGAGCGTTGTCTCAGCTTCAGCAACGGCCTGGAAATTGTCGCTCAACCGCCCGCCCCCACTCCCAAATCTCCCGGCGCACCGGTCGCCGCAGCGGCCGCACCCGCTGCCGCCGGCGCTCTTTCGTCGCCGGGCAATGTTCCGGCGCGACGGGCCAATTACCAGGAGATGGCGGAGGCGATGGCCGCCCTGCGGTTGAAGATGGACGAGCTGGAGCTCCAGGCCAGGGATACCCGGGTCCATGTGGTCTCCACCAACACCGGACCCCGGTTTGAAGTGGAGAAATATCTCGTCAATGGGAACACCGTCCTGCCGGTGGCGGCCCTCGGCGAGGCGATAACGAATATTGACGGCGCGTTCGGCACGAATGTCAGTTTCGATGGCATTGAAACGGTGGTGACCGAACTGGGCAAGGCCTATCACGAACGGGGTTATGTGACGGTGGCCGTGAATGTGCCCCAGCAGAAACTGACTAATGCGACCGTGAAACTGCAGGTGCTGGAAGGCCGGTTGGCGGACATCAAAGTCACCGGCAACCACTACTACAGTTCCAACAACGTGATGCGCGCGTTGCCCAGTCTGCACACGAACACAGTGCTCAACGGCCCGATATTCAATGACGAACTAAGCCGGGCCAACGCGAACCAGAACCGGCAAATCTACCCGGTCATCGGTCCCGGTCCCGAGCCGGGCACCAGCGAGCTGACCCTGAACGTCAAAGACCGTCTGCCGCTGCACGCCAAGGCGGAGTTCGACAATGAAAATTCTCCGGGCACACCGGCCTTGCGGGTGAACACCTCGGCCGTCTATGACAATCTCTGGCAGGCGGAGCATTCCCTGGGGGTGCAGTACGGTTTCTCTCCGGGACAATATAAACAGGGCGATCAGTGGAATTTTTACGACCTGCCGGCGGTTGCTTATTACAGCGCCTTCTATCGCATGCCCCTGGGCAACCCGGAACCGATTGAGAACACGGTGGCGAACAACCCCGGCAATTTTGGTTATAATGAAGCCACACGCCAATTCAACCTGCCGCCGCCCACGGGCGGGCCGCAACTAACCCTGTACGCGAGCCGTGCCACCATTGACACCGGCCTCGAAAACCTCGGCACTTCAACCATCTTCGCCGCCCCCGGCAACATTTTCACCATCAGCCAGCAGGACGATCAGCAGGACATTACGATTAACGAGGCGGCCGGATTCCGCCTGACCAAACCCTTGAGAGAAATGGACGGCATCCGTTCCGTCCTCGCAAGCGGTCTGGATCTTAAAAGATATTCCGAGGACAGTTATAAGACCAATTCCTTCATCACCAGCGAAGTTACCTTTGACCAATTTGGCAATCCGCTTCCTCCCCTGATCACCGTAGTCCCTTCTCCGATAACGACGCTTTCGACCCTGAATTACTTGCCGTTGGCACTCGATTACAATGCGAACCTGGTGGATGCCTTTGGGCCCGCGACCTGGGGATTGGGTTTAAGCGCCAACTTGTGGTATTCCAGTGCCTATGATTCGGCCACGGGGGTCACCAACTTCCCGACGCTTAGCGGCGCCAAAGGTCTTGAGGCCATCACCGGCTCGACTCAAGCCACCGGCCACTGGGTGATCCTTCGACCCAGCTTCTCGCAAAACATTTCCTTTTACACCAATTGGATAACGAGCTTTCGCGCCGACGGCCAATGGGCCAGCGCACCGCTAATCAGTCCGGAACAGTTTGGCGCGGGCGGCGTGAACAGTGTCCGGGGTTACCACGAAGGCGAGGTCTTCGGCGACACCGGCTGGCACGTCTCTCTGGAACAAGACACGCCGGCGCATGTGGTCGGCACCGTTTATGAAGGTGCGCCGCTGACGATTCGAGGCTCGATCTACATGGACTATGCCGAGGTTTACCTGATCGATCCCCTGGGGCGGCAACAGACTACTGCACTTTGGGGTACGGGCTTCGGGGTTTCCGCCGCCGTCGGTTCGCATTGGCAGGCGCAACTGCTCTTCTCCTGGCCGCTGTTGAGCGCCGGCACCACCACGGCCTATCAACCACGATTTAATTTCTCGGTGTCCGGACAATTCTGATTTGTCACCTGAATGTCACACAAAACCAATTTAATCCGCAGGCCGCGGCAATATATTAGGCGATGAAAAGCGCGTTGCCATGAAGCAGGTTTTCTTCCATTACCGCCGTTGCCTCGGCATGGGTATTCTCCTGCTGACCTGGGCGGGGAATCCGGCTTGCGTCCATGCCAATCCGACCAGCGGCTCCGTTTCTCAAGGTGCGGCCACCATCAATGGTATGGGCACGTCGCAAGTGACCATCAACCAGACTTCCGCCAATGCTCTCATCAACTGGCAAACCTTCAATATCGTTCCCGGTGAAACCACAACCTTCAATCAGCCGTCATCTTCCTCGGTAACTTGGAATTATATCGGCGACCCCAACCCCAACGGGTCCAGCATCAACGGGACCATCAATGCCAATGGCTATGTCATTTTACAGAATCCCAACGGGATCAGTGTGGGCGGCCAGGCTACCATCACGGCCCATGGCCTGGTCCTTACCACAGCCTCCACACCTGCACTCAACCTTTCCAGCGGCGGGCCGTGGTCATTCAACGCCCCACCGCCCTCTGCGCAAATCATCAACTCCGGTCAGATCAATATCGTCGGCGGCGGTTCGGCGTTTCTAATCGCCAGTGATATTCAAAATACCGGTACGATTTCGGCGCCCGGCGGCAAAATCGGGTTTTATGCCGGCCAAACGGTCCTGGTCTCCACGTCGCCCGACGGACGCGGGTTAAGCGCGCAAGTCACCCTACCCCAGGGTTCGGTGGACAACGAGGGCAATTTGATTGCTGATGGCGGCAGCATTATCGCCCAGGCCCAGCTCGTCAATCAAAACGGAGTGGTTCAGGCCAATTCCGCCCAGAACGTCAATGGCACCATCGAACTGGTGGCGGGCGATACGGTCAACCTGAACGCGAATTCCGTCGTGTCGGCGGAGGGAAGCAGTCAGGTTTACAATTCGGCCGGTATCACGGTTCAGGCGGGGAATACGGTCAACAACAATGGCCGGGTGGTGGCCGATGCCAGCTCGATTCGGATACAGGCGCCCGCCGTCAATCAAAATGGCAGTCTCCAGGCCAATTCCCTCGTAAACTCCCTGGGCAACGTCCCTGGCACCATCGCATTGGCGGCGAGCAGCGCAATCAACCTGGGCGCCAGTTCGATCATTTCCGCCAATGGCGATCCGACTGCGACCCAAGCCACGCCCAGTGCCGGTGGCGCGGTCACCATCCAATCCGACAACAGCTTTTCCGACCAGACCGGTTCAAGTATCAGCGTTTCCGGCGCGGTTCCGGGCGGCAATGGCGGACAGGTAACGATTTCGGCGCCGCAGATGACCGCGGTCAACTCGAGCATCAACGGCTCAGCCAGTACTGGAACTGGATACACGGATGGTAGTCTCGCCATAGACACGGCGAATATATCTTTGAATGCAGACGGCAATCCCGTGGCGGGCGCACTCTCTCTCGACGTCAATTCCTGGTCGTCCGGTTTCTCGCAAATCAATCTCCAGGCGGCCAATAAAATTGAACTGAGTTCACAATGGATTTTGAGCAATCCCGGGACGATATCGTTGCTGGCCGGAAACACCATCGCTGTGGATGCCGGCGCCAAAATTGAGGCGGACGCCGGGAAGATTGCTCTGAGAGCGCCCACGGTAAATCAGTCTGGAACACTCCAGGCTGACTCCTCCGGAAGTGCGAATGGCGTCGTTGAAATTGACGCGGGTGCCAGCCTCAATCTGGGCGCCAGTTCCGTCATTTCGGCCAATGGCGATCCGACCGCGACTACCACCGCCAGTCCGGGCGGGTTCGTGGTTTTAAATGCGGGCAACAATTCATTCAACGACTTGACCGGCTCGGCCATTTCCGTTTCCGGCACGGCGGGCGGGCAAAACGGTGTCATTGAAATTCTCGGCAACGGCGTAACGGCCGGCACCATCCAATCGACCATCATGGGCAATTATTTGGCCTATCTGATCAATCCCGGCGACATCTATCTGTCCTCCACCCCCGTTTCCTCCACCATCACCGGCACCACCCCAAATACTCAACCGGCGGGTACGGATCCGAATACCCAGAACCCCCAACCGTGGGCTAACTTTATTTTGAGCGATTTGTCTGCTTATTCACAAATTGACCTGCAGGCGCTGGATAATATTGAACTGGATTCGGCCTGGACTCTGGGCGGCCAGACGGTTCCAGCCACCCCTGCCGCCTTCAGCACCCTTGGCTTGTCGGCCGGCAACAACGTCACTCTGAACAATTCGCTCAGCGCCGGGGACAATTGGAATGTCAATCTGACCGCAGGCACCGCTTTTGTGCCCACCCCGGGCCAGCTCACACCGAGTGCCGGCAGTGACGGAATTTATCTGAACGGCAGTTCCGCCCTTCAGGCCATTAACGGCGGCCTCACACTGGATGCCGCCAACGAAGTCATTGTGAGCAGCGGCGCCATCCGGACGACAGGCGGCGGTAACATTGACGTGACAACGCAATACGGGGACGTCAACAGCGGGACGGGCGCCGGCGGGTTTAATTATCTGACGGTGGCGCCCTGGTATACTCCCGCCTCGTCCCTTGGCGGCATCAGCACGGCGGCGGGTGGTAACGTGACCATCAACGCTGGTGGCGATGTCATCAGCTTTCCCACCACCACGGTGGCGGCCAGTGACCCGGGGACTGGCGCTTTTGGATCGAAGCTGGGCAATGTGACCATCAACGCGGGCGGCAATGTGTATGGCAACTATGTGGTCATGAATGGAGCGGGCATCATCAACGCCGGCCAAAACATCGGCGAGATACCTTCTTCCCAGAATCCAATATTTGATAACGTGGCGTTGAGCCTGGCCAAAGGCAGCTGGAACCTGAATGCTCAGAACAACATCTATTTGCAGGAGGTAAGGAATCCCAACGGGGTTTTTGACAACAAGCGGTTCATCTCCGGCAAGGTTACCGGGGGAAATCATCTTTTTGACTACGACCCGCAAGCTTCGGTTTCGCTTACGGCCGGCAACGGTGTGTATATAACGGGCAATGAACTCCCGCGCCCCAATGACCCTGTCCCTATGTTGCTGCCTCCGATCGTAATTATTAACGCTGGTGCGGGAGGGGTTGCTTTACAAACTCCAACGGCGACTGACGGTAATCCAAACGACATGATCACTTTGTCAGATTATGACATCACGCTGTTTCCATCGGCCTACCAAAATCTTGAAATCGCCACCACCGATGGCGGCGGGTTTGGCAGCGCCAACGCCAACGGTTCCCCGGCCACGTTGCTGATGTCTGATAGCGGCCAAAACCACTGGTTTAACTCCAGTACCGGCACACAGCCATTCAGTGAAACGGACCACGCCAGCACCCCGGCTGAGTTGAACAATCTCGACCCGGTCGTTCTCAACATTTCGGGCGGCCTCCAAAACCTCATCCTGCAAGTTTCCAAATTTGCCTCGATCACCGTCGGTGGCGACATGGAAGGGTTTACTTTTTTTGGTGAGAATTTGCAGCCCAATCAGGCAACCTCAATCAATGTGGGTGGCGAGATTTTCAATGCGGGTTCATTCAATTCCGTCGGCCTGCACGCAGCATTTCCCTCCCTGTCGGCTGCGGATTTTCAACCCTTGGGCGCTCTGCCTCCGGGCATTTCGTTGGGCAGTTGGTATTTGCCCCTGGCCGCGGCCATCGACCTCAGCAGGTTGCCAAATCAGTCGCTTATCGGGGTCTCCCAGTCGCAGTTGGCCACGGATATAAATAATGCACGCCTGTTTACCGATATCAGTCTCATTGGCGGAAACCTGGTTTATGATCCCAATTCAAAAACCCTGACCGCCATCGGCTCCCTGGCAGGCACGGATTTCCTGACCGCCCTCCAAACTCCGACTCTAACGGTGGTCCGTTATGGCCCCAACGGCCAGCCTTTGCTGGACCTGAACCAGACACTTCCCAACGGCCAACCGAATCCCAACTACGGTCATCTCCTGACGGATACCATCACCTGGACGCCGGCCAACAGCGCCAATTATGCCGATTTCACCACACTCAATACCGAAAGTCTCGGGGCAGCGTCCCTGACGAGTAACAGCGGCGGCCTCGTCGTTGGCGGCACAGGCACATTTGATGTCAATGCGAATTCCATCAGCCTCGGCAATTCCGATGGCATCCTCTCCGTTGGCAGTGGTTCCGTCCTGGGCCGGGATTATTCCTATTTGGGCTCCTCCATAATGTCCGGAGCCGATATCAACGTCACGGCCGGCTATTTGGAGATGCCCAGCTCCCTCATCGCAGCCTTGGGTGGTGGCAACGTCAATGTGACCTCTACTGATGAGAACGGCGCCGGTACATCCATGGATCTGGGTTCCCAGGTATTGGCGCCCTTCGTGCCCTCGGTCATGCAGAATAATGGAGGGTTTGCGCTGGGCATTTACACCACAGGCGGCGGCGATGTGAATGTGACCGGCCTGGGCACCATCAATGTCGACAGCTCCCGGATAGCCGCCTTCAACGGAGGAGATATTTTTGTCGAATCTTACACCGGCGAAGTGGATGCCGGCAGCGGCGGCTCCACCTTTCTCATCCCGATCACTGTTTTTCGTCCCGATGGCTCCAGCGTAGGCGAGCAGGTTTATGCCAATGGCATCGTGGCGGAAACTCTGAGAAATCCCTCTGCGGTTCCCCATGGCGCAACGGCCCCGGGTGATATAACGATATTGACTCCTCAGGGAGATATTAATGCCAATGCGGGCGGCATCAAACAGGAAGCACTCAATGGCACCACGCCCGAAAGCCCTGTAGTCACGCTCACCGCCGGGACTCCGTTGGTGCCGGGTGATTATCTTAACAAGGCGGGGCCGCCGATTTTTATCGGCAACATTTCACTGGGAACTGTCGGTGTGATTGGCGAAACGGTCATTGCCCAAGC
Source organism: Candidatus Acidiferrales bacterium (assembly GCA_035499615.1). Lineage (GTDB taxonomy): Bacteria > Verrucomicrobiota > Verrucomicrobiia > Limisphaerales > UBA11358 > UBA11358. The sequence continues at coordinate 12,644 of DATJYM010000308.1, forward strand.
CACCGGTACGATCACGGGCCTGGCCGTTTCGAAACATAACACCAGTATTACCAGCCAATCAGTTGGCAGCCTGACCGTGCTGGCGGGCGGAACGGCCAACGTTACCGTCCAAAGCTCCGGCAGCGGCAGTGGCATCACCATCATCGGTGGCGCGGGCGTGAACGCCAACGGCATTGGGGCCGGTGCCACGCTGCTCGGCCAGAATGTGGTTGCCAACGGCAACGCGGCTACGTCCACCATGGGAACCTCCGCCACGGCCACCGCCGCCAGTCAAAGCGCCGCCGGCCAGGCCAGCGCCGAAACCCAGCAACAGGTCGCCAACAACGACGGCGGGAATGACGATGAGAAGAAAAAGAAAAAAACCGGTCTGAGCCGCAGCGTCGGACGGGTCACGGTGGTTTTGCCAAAAGCAGGTTAGAGCCGGTTTCCGAACGCATTGGCAACCGTGGTCAATGCCCGCTCCAATTACACCCAATAATCTCAACTCTGCCAGAACATGGGACCAAACCTTCGCAGATTTTCGGCCGCCGGGCTCGCGGCCGCATTTCAGATTCTGGCTGCCGGAGGTTGTGTTTCTTCGCCGCACACCCATCTCCAATCCCTCCAATCAGCCGCCGCGAGAGGCGATGCCCGGGCGGAGTATGAAGTCGCGCAATGCTATATGCGCGGAATTGGGGTCCCGCAGGACTATGATAAAACCGCCGAATACTTCCGCAAATCCGCCGAACAGGGGTACGCTCCCGCCCAGACCGGCCTCGGTGCTTGTTATGCAAACGGGTTGGGAGTGCCGCAGGACTATGCGCAAGCGCTCCAGTGGTATCACCAGGCGGCTGACCGCGGAGATTCACTGGCCCAATACTCTTTGGGTTATGCCTGCGCTTATGGCAAAGGGACGCCGACAAATTTTGATGCCGCCGTTGGGTGGTGGAAAAAATCCGCCGAGCAGGGCCAGGCCTATGCACAAAATGCGTTGGGCCAGTTTTACTTCCATGGCGAATTCCTTGGCGACACAAATCACGTCAACCATGCCGAGGCGGTCAGGTGGTTTCGCCGGGCGGCCGAACAGGGTTATGCGCCGGCCATGAGCAGTTTGGGATATATGTACCTCTATGGTGTTGGAGTGGGCCACGATTGGTCGCAGGCACTCCATTGGAATCGCCGGGCGGCGGAAAAGGGAGACGCTGCCGGCCAGGACAACCTGGGCCAGATGTATGAGAACGGGAACGGCGGGCTTCCCCGCGACCTGGTGCAGGCCTACCAATGGTTTTGGCTGAGCGCACAGCAAGGAGACGCGGGAGGGCGGCATGATGCCATGGAAATTGAGTTGAATCACGTGCTCACGCCCGAACAAATTACCGAAGCCAAACGCATGGCAGGCGAGTTTCGCGCACAGATGAGCACCAACCGACCCCCGGACAAACCCGAAGCTTCGAATTGAACAAGCCCGTCGAAGCGCCCGCTCCGTTTCGCCACCTCCAGGTCAGTCTTCGATTCTTGGTGTGCTGTAACAGACACTTCTTTACAACCCAGCGATACAGAAGTCTGGGGGACACGCCCCTCGCTCTGTCCGCTGCCCGCCGATGGCTGGGCAAGCATCCGCGCGAGCCGGTTCGTCAGTAGCCTCGCCCCGCCGAAAGAGGCAATTTCAAACCGTAATTGGTTTTACACCACACCAGGATGCGGCCAAAAGTTTGAGGCGGACAGTATCGCCTGTCCGCCCGGTTCTTCTTGCCATATTTTAAGCAGGAACACTATTGCCCGTGAACCCGGTAGAATCGCGGTGCACTGGTCGCGCTGGGGTCAGTATTGGTCACCAGCGTACCGCCGGCCACCACGGAACTGCCCACATTGCCCCAACTGGTGGGATTCAAGCTGGTGGTGGATTGCAATTGATACGTGTGGGTGGGCGCCGCGTTGCTCGAAACCACGGTAACGGTGCTCCCGGCTTTGACTATGGACACAATCACCGGATTTGTGAGCGCCGCGGGCGCGTTGGTGGGCGTAAAGGTCAGGCTCGGGCTGGCGCCGGTGAGATTCAGCGTAAAGTAACCCACATAGGTGAAAGGCTTCTTCGTACTCGTTGAACTGTTGCTGATGTACCAGAGATCCTCATAAAGAACGGTGTTGGTGCCAACAGCCGAGTCCGGATTGATGCCGGTATCCCCATAGAAAGTACCGGCGGCGAACGTGGGCTCAACATAGCTTTCCCAGGACTTGGAACTGTCCAGCAACCCATTGCCTGCGGTCGGCAGGTTGGGAAGTTGCCCGAGGTCGTTATAGGCAGTAATAATATCTCCCTTATAAAAACTGCCGGGCGATACGGAACCAGGCACGGATGGAATTCCGGCGCCGCCGCTGCGCAACTGGGTAGCATAGAGATCGGGCGGGTTGCCATTGTAGGCACCAACCACACCACCGAACATGTTGGAGGAAGCGCCGAGGACGGCTTTAAAGTTGCTTAACGAGAAGTCGCTGCTGAGATTGACCACGGCGGAGCTGCCCACAATGCCGGACGCCGGACCGAAGTTGATAATGTAGTCCGAGGTTCCTCCGCCAGCCTGATTTTCGAAGCCCATATAGAGATCATTCGAAATCAACTGCACTTGGGCAAAGGCGGATGGGGAAACAATGAAGGCTCCACCGGCAACGATTGCGGTTGTTACCAATTTTTTCATGACGTTTCTCATAACTTCGTGTTCGTTTGTAATTGCTGTTTGGCTGTCGTTATTCTTCAAAAATGGCCGTGTGATAAAACCCACCGTGGATCAACCCTGTTTTATAACACTGTTTGTTTGCGCTTTTGTCTCACTCCATGGTCGAGGTGCAAAACTTTACCACGGGCCAATGCAGCCTTGCTGCCAGATAGAGGACATGACTTGTCTGTTTCAAGACCTGGAATCCGACTTCGTAACTCCTTGTCAAAAATCACCTTAGCAGAACAGTCCCCCTTAAGTCCGGAAACTGCCTGACTTTGTCACTGAAAGGTAACGATTCGGAGTTGAAGTCCTGATGCCGAAATTCCTTCAGTCTGGAACCGCCGTTCATTTTGATGAAAATGCCTCCGGATTGATGGTTAGGCCACCTTCCCCCGTATCGGCCAGCACTTGAGGCTGGTACCAGGCATAATATTGCTGCTGCTCGTAAGCCGCATAACCCTGGGCACCCAGCAGTGCCTGTAACTGGTCGGCGGCACTCTGTAATGCCGTTTGCCATTGCGCCAGCGCAGCCGCACCGTTGGGATAAGAAGGCGTTGAGGTGCCGGACAGGCCTGCCGCACTGGTATTCTGGTTTGCGGGGCCGACGGACGGTTGATTCATGCGACTAATCTCATTTTGGAACTGCTGGCGCACTTGTGCAATGGCTGCCTGTTGGTCCGCTGTGAATCCTAATGCGCTCCAGTCTGCATTTTGGAGAAACAACGGATAGTGGGACGCTCCCGCTCCTGCGCTTGGTGATGGCTCGGGCGCCTGGACAACTTCGCCGCTACTTTTCACTCCCATCGTATTTCCCGCGCCCTGTGCCCGGGTGGTTGGTTCAACTGGTTGCTCTTTCAGCAAGCTGGTCACGAGTTGCGCTTCCCGCGCCTGCGACCAGGGACCGTTGCCGGAACCGTCCAGGCCCAGTTGATTGCGCTCCCAGGAAAACGCGCGGTCGGTGTCGCCCCAGACAATGTCTTCGATGGTCGGTTCCGGACAGCTGATGGCACGCAACCTGGCTACATACAACCGGTAATCCCTCGCCGACGTAAGCTGACTCCATTCAAACGACTGTGACCCGGTGCCTGAAGGTGGGGAAGCAACGGAGGTGGCCGCCACCAATGCCGCTGGCTTGATTTCTGACAAGACTGGCAGAGGGGCGATCTGCTCCTTTTGCCGGCCAACCAGAACATAAATCATTCCACCGGCCAGGACCAGGTTCAACAAAATGCAAACCTTCAATGTCGCTTTCATAACGGTTCCGACAAACCACCAAATCCAAAAGCCAGCGCGGAGAGACTCCGCGCTGGCTAGGCA
>DATJYM010000309.1:0-21482 GCA_035499615.1 Candidatus Acidiferrales bacterium
AAACAGGCGTACCGGCATTCGGCAGAAAGCCGCCATCTCCTTCTTTTCGCAGTTTGCGGAGTTCTGCCGAGACGCCGCCGCGGTCAATGGGAAACTTTTCGAAAGTCTCCTTCAGCGGCAGCCGGCAAATCCCTTAAATCCTCCGCCCCTGGTGCTATTTCTGATGGTCTTGCTCGCCGGCACCACTGCGTCGTGCGTGCGGCAGCCAAATTCCAATGCGAGCAGTTCCGTCCTTGCGAGTACGACGCCACCCGCACCACTCGTCCCCGCGCAGGACTTGTTGCCATACACCAAGCCCTTGTGCGGCACCGCCGCGGATGGCGATCTCTACCCCGGCGCCACCGCGCCTTTCGGAATGATTCAGTGGAGTCCGGACACCGGGTTGGGCCTGCATTGTGGCGGTTACGCGTACGAGGATTCAACCATCTGTGGGTTCAGCCTGGATCACCTCAGTGGCGCGGGATGCACTTACGGTGGAAATTTTTCGTTCATGCCGGCCCTGGGAACGTTGACCGCTTCACCCGGCGACAGTCGATCGGTTTTTGCCGCAGCGTTTTCACATGGCAACGAGACGGCCAAACCAGGTTATTACGTCGTCGTCCTGGGCAACGGCATCAAGGTGGAATTGACGGCGACCGAACGGAGCGGTTTTGGCCGGTTCACCTACCCGACCGGCAATACCGCCACGATGGTGATTAACGCGGCCAGCGCGGTGAATGGCGTAAGACATGCGGCGATTCAAATCCATCCCGCCCAGCATGAAATCACCGGCTTGGCCGTCGGCGGCCACTTCTGCGGCGGCCCGGACGAGGGCATGACCTATTTTTGCGCAATCTTCAATCAACCCTTCGCCGGCTTTGGCACCTGGAGCAACAACATTCTGGAAAATGGCGGAACGAACGGCGAAGGCCAGGCCGCCGGCGCCTTCGTGAGTTTCAATCCGTCGACCGACCGCACCGTACTGGCCAAGGTGGCAATTTCCTACGTCAGCGTCGCCAATGCGCGGGCCAATCTGGAAGCGGAAAGTCCGTCGTCCGCGTTTTCATCGAAGGATTTCGACCAAGCAGTGGCCAAGGCCGGTCAGGATTGGAATTTGGACCTGAACAGGATTCAAGTCACCGGCGGCACGCCGGCGGAGATGGAAACCTTTTATTCGATGCTTTATCGCGTCCTGCTCGGCCCCACCATTTGTTCGGACGCAAACGGCGAATACATGGGCTACGACGGACAAGTGCATCAGGCAACGGATCAACGCGTGCAATACGCCAATTTTTCGGGTTGGGACATTTATCGCAGCGAAAGCCAGTTGCTGGCCATGCTGGATCCTCAACGCGCCGGCGACATGGCGCAATCACTCTTGTTGGATTATCAGCAAGGCGGCGCGTTCCCCCGTTGGGGTGTGCCAAACGAAGACAGCGGTGTCATGATGGGCGATCCGGCGGCGCCCATCATCGCCGATTTTTACGCTTTCGGCGCAACCAACTTTGACACCCGGGCCACGTTGGCCGGCCTGGTCCGGGCGGCGACCGACCCGTCGGTCCACGCCCCGCGCACCGGCACGCGCGAGCGCGACGCGCTGGCGGATTATCTCAAGCTGGGTTACGTGCCGGAACACCAGCACGGCGGTTACGGTAATGTTTCCATGACCCTGGAATATGCCTCCGCCGATTTTGCGCTGTCGCAATTCGCGCAGGCACTGGGCGATGACGCCGACAGCGCCTTGCTCCTGCGTCAGGCGCAGGGCTGGACCAATCTGTTCAATCCGGATACCGGCTACCTGCAAATGCGCCGGCGGGACGGTTCCTGGGCCCCCGGTTTCCGTGCCGACGTTGAAGGGTATGACGGGAACCAGGCTTATGTGGAAGGGTCTGCCGCGCAATATGTCTGGATGGTGCCGTTCAACCTGAAAACACTGTTTGACCTGATGGCCGGCCCGCAAACGGCGGGCGCGCGCCTGGACCAGTTTTTCACCGGGCTGAATACCGGTGTCAATTCCGTCTATGCGTATCTGGGTAACGAACCCTGCCTCGAAACGCCCTGGGAATATTGTTTTATGGGGCAGCCTTACAAAACCCAGGACGTGGTGCGCCAGGCGTTAAGGCAGCTCTTTTCATCCGCCCCACACGGCTATCCCGGCAACGATGACCTTGGCGAAATGTCGTCGTGGTATGTCTTCGCCGCGCTCGGCATGTATCCCGAGCTGCCAGGCTCCGACGTGCTCGTGCTGGACAGCCCGTTGTTCTCCAAAGCCGTGCTCCACCTGCAAACCGGCGATATCACCATCCTGGGCCAGGGCGCCGCCGACAGCGCGCCTTATGTCCAAAGCCTGACTGTGAACGGTCAACCCTGGAACAAATCATGGTTGCGTTTCCCGGATATTGCTCGCGGCGGCACGCTCACTTACACCCTCGATGCGACGCCGAACACCAACTGGGGCAGCAACCCGACCAATGCGCCTCCGTCGTTTGCGGCGATGCCCGGTTCCAGCCGTTGAACGTAGCCGAGTACCGCGGGATGGCAGGGTCCAGACCTCGGCACCCGTAATGGATCGGTGATTTTCGAGGTTGTGCCGATTTTGCGACCCGTTCCTCCGCTTTCCCTGCCGGACATCGATTTTGCCCTGATTTTACGGGGGTTCCTTTGCACTTGACGGTTTCGGGAAAAAAAACTAAACTTTTAGTTCAAGAGCGGTAAAGTTTGCTGGTTCGACCAGCGTGCGAAAGTCGGAAGATACATATCTCCGACTTTTTTGTTCCCTGTGTGGGAATGCCGCGTCGTGTGTATGAACGCTGATTTTCTGGCTGTTTTGGAGTTTTGGGAGCGCGAAAAGGGCATCAACCGGGATGTCCTGGTCGGCGCTGTCCAGGATGCCTTGTTGTCCGCCGCCAAAAAGGCGGTTGGACCGGCCCGCGAATTGCGCGTCGAAATCGACCAGAAAAACGGCGATATCAAGGCCTTTGCCAAACTCATCGTCTCCGACCGGGTTATATCGCAGCACGACCAGATTTCCGTATTCGATGCCCGACGCATCAAGCCCGAGGCGCAAATCGGCGATGAAGTGGAAAAAGAAGTGACGCCGACCGGTTTTGGCCGCATTGCCTCGCAATATGCCAAGCAGGCGCTCATGCAGAAAATCCGCCAGGCCGAAAAAGCGCTGATTTTTACCGAGTTCAAGGACCGCGTCGGCGACATCATCAGCGGGACGGTGCGGCGGTTCGAACGTTCGGACGTGATTTTGGACCTTGGCAAATACGAGGCATTGCTGCCCAACCGCGAGCGCGTGCCCACCGAGGAATATCAGGTCGGCGAGCGCATTCGTGCCTACGTCAAGGCCGTCGAGCAGGGCCCGCACGGACCGGAAATCATTTTGTCCCGCGCCGACCCGCGGTTTGTCATCAAGTTGTTCCAGCTCGAAGTTTCCGAAATCAACGACGGAACGATTGAAATCAAGGGCATCGCGCGCGAACCGGGTTTCCGCACGAAAATGGCGGTCTATTCGCGCGACAGCAAGGTTGACCCCGTTGGCGCCTGCGTCGGCATGCGCGGGCAGCGCGTGAAGAACATTGTCCGCGAGCTCAACAACGAGAAGGTGGATGTCATTCCGTGGTCGCCGGACGTGCGCACGTTCATCACCAATGCGTTGGCGCCCGCCAAACTCAAGAATTTTGAAATTGATGAAGCCGGCAAGCGCGTAAAGATTATGGTCAGCGAAGACCAGCTTTCCCTCGCCATCGGTAAGCGCGGACAGAACGCGCGGTTGACGGCCAAACTCACCGGCTGGGAGGTGGACATCGATGCTGAAGTCGTTGTTACCAAAGGATTTGAAGAAAAGGTAGCCGAAGCGATCGAATCGCTGGCGGCGATTCCGGGAATTTCACGCGAACAGGCGGATGTGCTGGTTCATGCCGGTTTGACCCGGCTCGAAGATTTGTTACAGGCGGATGAAGCTGATTTAAGCAGCGTTCCCCAGGTGGGCGAACACGCGGCGGAGATTTTGAAGGCAGCGCGCGCGGAAGCGGAACGGCGCACCTTGAAAGTAGGTGAAACGCCCGTGAATCCCGACACCGGTGTCGGGGTCAACAGTTGAGATTTATGACGCGGACCGAAACCACGTTGGATTCTGTGCTTTAAGCCATGAAGGCGATTCGCACATTTCGGTCGGTAAGAATGACAATTTATGCCCGTTCGGATCTACGACATCTCGAAAAAGCTCGGCTTGGAGAACAAAACGATTCTCGCCAAAGCCAAGGCGCTGGGCATTGCCGCCGCGAAAGTCCCCTCCAGCTCGCTTGACAAGATCAGTGCGCAGTTCCTCGAGGAGGAATTGTTCAAGGAACATCCCGATCTGGCCGCCAAATTTGCCGCCCCCCCCGTCGTCGAAAAACCCAAACCCCCGCCGGTCGAGGAAAAGATTGTCCTGATCACGGCCCCGCCGCCGGAGCCCAAACCGGAAGCCAGGGTCGAGCCGGTAATCGCCGCCGCGGCGCCGCCTCCCGTAGTGGAAGCTCCACCCCCGCCACCACCTCCGCCGCCCAAACCGGCCGGGCCGAGGCTCGGAGAAAAGGTCGGGTTCATTCAGTTGCCGCAAAGGCCCGCTCCCAGGGCGCCCGGTCACACCAAACCTGCCCCCAAACCAGCCAGCACCGGAACGACACATTTTACCCGATTCGGCAGACCGGGGGCCGCCCCCGCAGCACCGAAACCCGCCCCTCGCGCACCCAGCCCGACGGCTGCGCCGGCACCCAAATTTGTCGCGCCGGAAACCGGCGAAGTCATTGTCATCAAGCCCCCGATCGTCGTGCGCGAACTGGCCGTCCAGCTCAAGCAGAAGCCGTTCAAGATCATCGCCGATCTGATGGAACTGGGTGTCTTTGCCAACGTCAACCAGGCGATTGACGAAAAAATCGCGCAGCAACTTTGCGCCAAATACGGTTTCCGCTTTGAGGTGGAAAAACGGGAACGCGGCGGCGGCGCGGTTCACGCCCCCGTCAAGAAGGTCGACCTCGACATCGAAGACAAACCGGAGGAACTCAGACCGCGCGCCCCGGTGGTAACCATCATGGGACACGTTGACCATGGCAAAACCACGCTGCTGGACGTCATCCGCAAGGCCAACGTCGCGGCCGGGGAGGCGGGCGGTATCACCCAGCACATCGGCGCTTACACGATTTCGGTGCCGCATCCGGAGCGCAAAAAGGAGCTGGCCCAGATAACATTCCTCGACACGCCCGGCCACGCGGCGTTCAGTTCCATGCGCGCCCGCGGCGCCAACGTAACGGACCTCGTCGTGCTCGTCGTCGCCGCCAACGACGGCGTGATGCCTCAAACCATCGAGGCCCTCAACCACGCGCGGGCGGCCAAGGTGCCCATTCTGGTGGCGGTCAATAAAATTGATCATCCCAACGCGAATCCCCTGAAAGTTCGTCAGCAATTGCAGGACAAGGGGCTGGTGCCGGACGACTGGGGTGGCGATACGATCTTCGTGGACGTTTCGGGGTTGACCAAGCAGGGCATTGATAAACTGCTGGAAATGATTTTGCTCCAGGCGGAATTGCTGGAGCTTAAGGCCAATCCCAACCGGCGCGCCAAGGGAAATATTATTGAGTCCGGCGTGGAACCGGGCGGCCCGACCGCTACGGTGCTGGTGCGGAAAGGCACGCTCCGGGTCGGCGACATAATTTTGTGCGGCGAATTTTACGGCCGCGTGCGCGCGCTGATCAGTGAAGAAGGCAGCCGCCTCAAAGAGGCCGGCCCGTCGGTCGCGGTGAAAGTCCTCGGTTTGAACGGCGTGCCGGACGCGGGGCTGGAATTCAGCGTGGTGGAGGACGAAAAGGCGGCACGTGAACTGGCCGAGCAGCGTTTTCTGGAAGCCAAGGCCGAAGGTCAGGAAGACAAAAAAGTCACGCTCGAGAACCTCTTTGCCACGCTCGCCGCGGAACAAAGCAAGGTGCTCAAGGTCGTCGTCAAGGCCGACGCCCAAGGCTCGGTCGAGGCAATTGTAGAGGCGCTCAATAAAATCGAGGCGGAAAAAGTTTCGCTCGAAGTCATTCACAGCGATGTCGGCACCATCACCGAGAATGATGTGGCCCTGGCCTCCGCGTCGAACGCTGTGATTCTTGGTTTCCATACGCGCCTGGACAGCACCGCTGCCGAAAAAGCCAAGCACGAAAGCGTGCAGATCAAACTTTACGCGATCATTTATGAGTTGATTGATGAAGTTAAGGAAGCGATGGCCGGACTGCTGGAACCCGTCGTCAAGGAAAACGTCATCGGCTCGGCGGAAGTACGACAGATTTTTGAATTATCCAAAGGCGCTCCGGTGGCCGGTTGCATGGTCGCCAGCGGCCGTATCGTCAAAGGCAAAGTCCGGGTACGCCGGCGCAAAGACATCATCTACGAGGGCATCGCGCAATCGTTGCGTCGGTTCCAGGACGAAGTTAACGAGGTTCGCGCGGGCATGGAATGCGGCATTCGCATCGAAGGCTACAGCGATTTTCAGGTCGGCGACGTGATCGAAAGCTATGCCATCGAGAAAATAGCGGCAAAGCTATGAAGACCGGGGTATTGCATATTTGGAGGATTGGATTTTTGCGCAGCAGAGATTCCCATTGCGCCGGCACGCTGACGACATGCATCCATCAATCCATCAATCCATCAATCCATTTCTGACTCATGCCTTCCCTCCGGCTCCAGCGCGTGCGCGAATTGTTAAAGCGCGAAATTGGCGAGGCCATCCGCCGCGAATTTCATGTGAGCGAATGTGGTTTGATCTCGGTCAGCGACGTGGACGTGGCCGGCGACCTCAAGTCCGCCACCGTGTTCATCAGCATCCTCGGCAATCCCGACCAGCAGAAGCGCGGTTTCCAGATGCTCAATGAGCATCGTGTCCGCGTCCAGGGACTGGTTGCCCGCGCCATCGTTTTGAAATATACGCCGAAGCTGAAATTTGCCTTTGACGATTCCATCGTGCGCGGCAACCGCGTGCTGCAAATCATCGAGGAACTGGAGAAGACTTCGACGGATGAGGAGAACGATTAAACGTGAAAAGTTATCCCGGAATCATTGACCGCATCCTCGAGGCGATACGCCAAAACAGGACGTTCTGCATCGTCGGACATATCCGGCCGGACGGCGATTGCGTCGGCTCCCAACTCGGCCTCGCGCTGGCCCTGCAAAGCGAAGGCAAACGGGTGGTTTGCTGGAATGAAGACGTGGTGCCCGACAAATACCGCTTCCTCAATCGCGACGGGCTGTTCCAAAAACCGAAGCGGGGAATGAAATTTGACTGCGTCATTGCCACGGATTGCGCGAGCTTTGAGCGCCTGGGCAAAGCCGGCCAGTGCGTTCTGCGCCGGAAAGTCCTCATCAACATCGACCACCATGAAAGCAACACGCGCTACGGCGATATCAACTGGGTCTCGCCCCGCGAGCCTTCGTGCGGCGAGTTGATTTATCGCCTGCTCAAGGTGGCGCGCTGGCCCATCACCCGGACGATTGCCGATTGCCTTTTCACCGCCGTTTCCACGGACACCGGGTCGTTTCAATACCCCACCACCCGGCCCGGCACGTTTCACGTCGGCGCAGAACTCGTCACCCGCGGCGCGGACCTGGCGAAAATTTGCGACGAGGTTTACCAATCCTATCCGCTCGCGCGCGTCCGCCTGCTGAAACACATTTACAATCACTTCCGCCTGGCCCACCAGAACCAGATCGCCTATTTCTGGCTCCGGCAAAGGGATTTCACCCGCGCGGGGTCCGAAGGCGATCAAACCGAAGGCTTGATTGACCACATCCGTGACATCGAGCCGGTCGTGGTCGCCTGCGTTTTTGAGGAAATCGAGCCGGAATTGACACGCATCAGCCTCCGGTCCAAAAGCGCCAGGGTGAACGTAAGTGATATTGCCGACCAATTTGGCGGCGGCGGCCACCCGGCCGCCGCCGGCGCGCGCGTCTCCGGCAAACCGCTTTCCGTCCAACGCCGCGTCCTCGCCGCCGTCAAGCGCGCCTTGAATTCCGCCAGGTGATCGCACATGCAAGAATTCTCCCCGCTCGACGGCGCCCTCCTGATTGACAAACCCGCCGGCCCGACTTCGCACGACGTGGTGGACGCGATCCGCCGCCGGTTCGGCATCAAAAAAGTCGGCCATTGCGGCACGCTTGACCCCAATGCCACGGGCCTGCTCATCATCGTGCTCGGCCGCGGCACCAAACTATCAGAAAAATTGATGGGGGACGACAAGGTCTATGAGGGGGCCGTGAAATTCGGCGAGGCGACGGACAGCTACGACGCCGACGGTGAAATCACCGAAACCAGGCCGGTCCCACCACTGAACCTCGATCAATTGAACGAAGCCGCCGTTGACTATATTGGCGACCTGATGCAAACGCCGCCGATGGTTTCCGCCATAAAAAAGGAAGGCGTGCCGCTTTACAAACTGGCCCGCAAAGGCATCGAAGTTGAACGCGAACCGAGGCTGGTTCACATTTACAACTTCCGCTTCACTGACTACCGTGAGCCGCTGGGCAGGTTTACAATTGCTTGCACCAAGGGCACTTATATACGGAGCATCGCGCATGAGCTGGGCCGGAAAATTGGCTGCGGGGCGTATTTGGATTCGCTTCGCCGGACGGTCTCGGGCAGATTCGATGTGGCTGGCGCAACCCCGCTGGCTGATGTCTTGAAACTGTCGCCGTTGGAACTGGAGAAAAAAGTCATTCCGTTTTTGAAACTAGCATCGTAACGCGGCCCGGCCGAGCGCCGCATCCAAAAATAATACGGCACTCTTCCGAAGTGCCGCTACAATTTTCCCATGAATGTCATTTACGCCGCCAATGAGCTGAAACCGGCCGGCGGCAAGGTCTGTCTCGCCATCGGCTTTTTCGATGGCGTCCACCTGGGCCATCAACAAATCATCCGCCAGACCATTGCCGACGCGCGACAGCAGGAGGGCCTCGCACTCGTCCTCACTTTCGATCGACATCCCAATACGGTCGTCGCACCCGATCGTGTTCCGCCGCTGATCTATTCGTTGCCGCAAAAATTGCGAGCCATTGAATCACTCGGTGCCGACACCCTGTTGGTCATTCACTTCGACGAAGCCTTCAGCCGGCAGACCGGTGAGGAATTTATCCGCAGCCTCGCCCGGGATGCCGGACAAATTCAAAGTCTTTGTGTCGGCGCGGATTTTGTCTTTGGCTACCGGCGAAGCGGCAATGTCTCGCTGCTAAAGAAGCTGGGCGGCGAAATCGGTTTCCGCGTCCACGGACTCGCCGCGGTTTCGCTGGACAACCAGATCGTGAGCAGCACCCGCATCCGAAAACTCATCCGCGCAGGCGACCTCGATACGGTGAGCCAGATGCTGGGTCGGCCCTATGCCATCTCCAGCCGGGTGATCCGTGGAGAACAATTGGGACAGCAATTGGGATTTCCCACAGCCAATCTTGATCCGGCAGGTTTGGCGCTTCCACCCAACGGAGTCTACGCCGCACTCGCCCTGGTAAAGGGAAGATCCTATCGCGCCGCCTTAAACATCGGTTTTCGGCCAACCGTCGCTTTAAAATCACAAGTTCTTAATATAGAAGCACATTTATTGGACTTTAGCGATAATGTGTATGGCGAGGAATTAGAGGTGCAAATTGTAGAAAAAATGCGGGATGAGAGAAGATTTTCATCAAAAATCGAATTGCAGCAGCAGATTTCCAAAGACATTTCGGCGGTGACCTCCAAACTGAAATGGTTGTAATCAACTGATATTCAGTGTATTATGACTCAGAAAACCTCTGATTGTCTGTAGCAAGCGGTTCTATCGGGAATTTTTCTCAACCGATACGATTCTGCTTGAATTACCCGGGAAAGGAGTTACAGTGGCGGCGCGTCGGTCTTCTGGTGTTCGAGAGGTCTCCCGAAGTTCATTGGGCGAGTGAGAGTTGTGCAAAGACGACGCGAACTCGTGGGGTGAAAACTCTGTAAATTTAACTGAACCAAAACGGGTTAACCTAGGTCTGATAACTTATGCTGAATAGAAAAACAACGCCGCCGAACGGTGCGGGGCGCAATCGCCGCCGTGACGTCAGACGAGGTGCCGGAACGAAATCGTCCCCGGAACGCCGCCGTTTCGTCATTTCCAGCAACGCGCGGCGGGATAACCCCCGGTCGCCCGAAGGCAACGGAAAAGGCCGTACGCATACCGCCACCTCGATTGCGGAAGCGGAGAAACGCCTGCAAAGCGGCGATGCCACAGCCCAGCCTGCGGCCCAGTCCACGGTTGACTTGACTGAAACCGTCAAGACGCTGCTGCATCTGGCCCAGGAGCATGGCTACGTCACCTACGACGACATCAACGATGTGCTTCCAGACAACCTCAGTCCGGAGGATCTCGACGCGTTGCTCAGCAAGTTGCGCAGTTTGGACGTGGAAATCGTCATGGATCAGGCGGAAGCCGAACGTGCCAAACAGCCCGAGCCCTCACAACAACAGGAAGAAGACGAGGATGCCCGCCTGGAAATTCTAGATGACCCGGTTCGGATGTACATGAACCAGATGGGCAAGGTACCCCTCCTCACGCGTGAACAAGAAGTTGAGATTTGCAAACGCATCGAGGAAGCCGAGCTCGAAATGAAGCGTATTGTCTACAGCCTCGGTTTCACGGCCAAGGAACACATCGCCATCGCCGAAAAACTTCTGTCCGAACCACCCAAGGAACGTTTCGACCGCGTCATTGTGGACAAGAAAATTGCCAATCGCGAAGGCCATTTGCGCGACTTGCGCCGGCTCATTAAAAAGGTCCGCGCGCTCGACCAAAAGGTGGATGCGAAATATTTCACCTGGCAGAAGGCCCTGCAGAAGGGCCGGAAAGAACGAATGCAGCATGAGTTGAAAAAACTCGGCGCCAAACTGCAGGAGACTTTCCAGAAATTCTTCTACAAACAAAAAGTGGTCGAAGAGATGATCGTCGTGGCGGGCAATGTCCACGAAAAATTCCAAACGAGCCTGCGGCACCGCCAGGAGCTTGAAGGATTGCGAACCACCACCGAGCGCCGCACAGCCATCGAGGCTGAGCGCGCCAAAATTCAAACTCTCGAACAATTTGTGCGAATGCCGCGCGAGGAATTCGTGAAGGCGTTCAGCGACCTGAAGAAGGCCGCCGACGCCGGACTCAAGGCCAAAACCCACATGGCCGAGGCCAATTTGCGCCTCGTCGTCTCCGTGGCCAAAAAATACACAAACCGCGGCCAGTCGTTCCTCGATTTGATCCAGGAAGGCAACATCGGCCTGATGAAGGGCGTCGAGAAATTTGAGTACCGGCGTGGCTACAAATTCTCCACCTACGCCATCTGGTGGATTCGCCAGGCCATCACCCGTTCGATTGCCGATCAGGCGCGCACCATCCGTATTCCGGTGCACATGATCGAAATCATGAACAAACTCTGGCGCGCGCAAAAACAGCTCACCCAGGAACTGGGCCGCGAGCCCACGCCGGAGGAGCTGGCCGATGAAATGCACATGCCGGTGGCGCGCATCCACGCGCTGCTCAAAATGGCGCAACAGCCGGTGTCGCTCCATGCGCCCGTCGGTGACGACGGCGACGTGAGCGTCGGCGATTTCATTGAGGACAAGACCGCCGAAAATCCTTCGGAAGTCACCAGCTACAGCCTGCTCCGTGAAAAACTGAGCGACGTGCTGACGACATTGACCGAACGCGAGCGCAAGATTCTCGAAATGCGGTTCGGCCTGCTCGACGGCTATGAACGCACGCTGGAGGAAATCGGCAAGATGTACAACGTCACCCGCGAGCGCATTCGCCAGATTGAAGCCAAGGCGTTGCGCAAATTGCGGCACCCGACGCGCGTACGGCATTTGCAGGGTTTCCTTGACACCTCCGAGCCGGAGATGAGCACGGCAGCGTGAATCATTTATGATTTATGATTCGTGATTGATGATTGTCTGAAGGGGTCTGACGCCTGATGAAATCGTAAATCATAGATCTTAAATCATAAATCGCCATGAAGGTTACCTACTACGGCCACTCCTGTTTTTCAGCGGTCGTCGGCGGCAAAACTTTGTTGTTCGATCCGTTCATTTCCGGTAATCCGCTGGCCAAAGCGGTCGATGTCAATTCGGTCCCGGCGGATTACATTCTCATCTCGCACGGGCACGATGACCACGTGGGTGACGCAGTGGAAATTGCCAGGCGCACCCAGGCGCTGGTGATTGCCAACTTCGAGGTGGGCGAATGGTTGCTCCGGCAAGGCGCCCCACGGGTACATCATTTGAACCATGGCGGCGGTTACTCCTTTGACTTCGGCTGCGCCAAGCTCGTCAACGCCGTTCATTCCAGCACCATGCCCGACGGCGCCAACGGCGGCAGCCCGGGCGGTTTTGTGGTCGAAAGTGCGGAGGGGAATTTCTATTTCTCCGGCGACACCGCCCTGACGTACGACATGAAATTGATCGGCGAATCCACCCGATTAAAATTTGCCGCGCTTTGTATCGGGGACAATTTCACGATGGGGCCGGACGATGCGGTCAAGGCCGCCGATTTTGTCCGCTGCAACGAAATTCTTGGCGTCCACTACGACACCTTTCCGCCGATTAAAATTGACCGTGTTGGTGCACAGGCAAAATTCAAGACGGCCGGCAAACGGTTGCACTTGTTGTCCATCGGCGAGTCGCGCGAGTTATGATTTTCGTTGCAGCCGAGGCAACGAAGCTCAATATCTATTCCCCAAAGTCGTAGCCTTCTCTCATCCATCCTCCGCCGTACTGCTACGGAGGACGGGGCGATTGCTATAATCAACTGTTCGGATCCACGATGTGCAGGTCGATGCCCGGAGCATGGTGCAGGAAAAACTGCAACACATTGGGACGTGTGAACTGCCACCAGTGGCGTTCCGTTGTACCCAGCACCACCAGGTGAACGCTGTTTTCCCGACAGAACTTCAAGAGGGCTTCACAAACATTCTCACTTTCCAATATCGTAACGCTGCCGCCAAGCTCGGTTGCCAGCTGGACGTTTTGCATGAAGTGACGTTGCACGTCCGCGGCGATTTTCATCGGGTCTTCCTTGCGGCGTCGCACGTAAACCGCAATCCACTCGCGATTCAACCGTCCGGCAATGCGTGACGTCGTGCGCAGAAGCCTGGCTGTCGACACGGGATTGGTGCTGATGAAAACGGCGATTTTTTCGCTGACATCCGGTTGGACCTTCGCGCCCAGGCGCGAACGTTGGTCCAGCGCCGCGGCGGTTTCGCGCAAGGCCAATTCGCGCAATTCGTTAAGGTTTTCCTCGGTGAAAAAATTCTCCAGCGCGGCGGCAGCGCGGTCGGCAGGATAAATTTTCCCCAGCTTCAACCGTTCACGCAATTCCTCGGCGGTCAGGTCAATGTTCACCACCTGATCGGCCTCCAACACGAAACGGTCCGGTACGCGTTCGCGCACGTCCACGCCCGTGGCGCGCAGCACCGTATCGTGCAGGCTTTCGAGATGCTGGATGTTCAGGGCGGTGATGACGTTGATGCCGGCCAGCAACAAATCGTGTACTTCGAGATAACGCTTGGGGTGTTGCGAGCCGGCGACATTGGTGAACGGCAGTTCGTCAATGATACAAACCGTAGGATACCGTTTGAAGATCGCGTCCACATCGAGCACTTCAACGTTATGCCCGTTGTGCTCGACCGCTTTGCGCGAAATGATTTCCAGGCCGTGCAGCAGCGCCTCGGTTTCCTGGCGCCCATGCGTTTCAACCCAGCCGATGACCACGTCCACGCCGGCTTTTTTGAGCCGATGCGCTTCTTCCAGCATGGCATAGGTCTTGCCGACGCCGGCGGCGTGGCCGAGATAAATTTTCAATTTACCCAGCCGGCTTTTCTCGATGAGCCGCAGGAAATCCTCGGGCTTCAATCGCTCGACGGGCGGTTCCACGCCCGCCAAGAGACTATTTTTGCGCCGACTGGTCGAGCGCGAAGTTCAGCGTCATCACATTCACCCGCGGCTCACCCCAGACGCCGAGGTCGCGATCGTCAGTATTTTGCAGAACGAGCTTGTGCACCTGGTCTTCGGACATCCCGCGCGCCCTGGCTACGCGCGGGATTTGCAGTGCGGCGTTCGCCGGACTGATGTCCGGATCCAGGCCGCTGCCCGAAGCGGTCACGGCGTCGGCCGGGACCGGCGTGTTCGTCGTGAGACCGTTCTCCCCACGGTAATTCGCGATGTTTTGCGTGATATTGGCAACCAGATTGGACGACGTCGGGCCGAGATTGCTGCCGCCGGAACTGGCAGCGTCATAACCGTTCGCACCTGCCGCCGACGGGCGCGGATGAAAATACTGCGGACCGGTGAAGTTCTGCGCCAGCAACGCCGATCCGCGAACCACGCCGGATTTGTCCACGAGCAGACTGCCGTTGGCTTGGTTGTGGAACACCAATTGCGAGACGCCGTAGACGATGAGCGGATACAAGCCGCACAGGATGACGGCGAAGAATAGCGTCGCCACCATCGAACGGCCGAATTCACCAAGAATGTTTTTCATAATGTTTCAATCCCTGCTCGTCCTCGTTCTCCTGCTCGTCCTGGAAATTGCGTCCTTCGACTACGAGATGGGGACCGACGACGAGGACGATTGTTGTTGTTCATTTTCATGCCAGGTGCAGGCCGGCGATGATCAGGTCGATGAGTTTGATGCCGATAAACGGCAGGATGACGCCCCACAGGCCGTAAATCAGCAGGTTGATGCGCAGAATTTGCACCGCGCCGAGCGGACGGAATTTCACGCCGCGCAACGCCAGCGGAATCAATGCGATGATGATTAGCGCGTTGAAAATCACCGCGCTCAAAATCGCGCTGTCCGGGCTGTGCAGGTGCATCACGTTGAGCGGCGCGATGGCCGGAAACGTCACCATCAACATCGCCGGGATGATGGCGAAGTATTTGGCCACGTCGTTGGCAATGCTGAACGTCGTCAGCGCGCCCCGCGTGATGAGCAGTTGTTTCCCGATTTCGATAATTTCCAGCAACTTGGTGGGATTGGAATCGAGGTCCACCATGTTGCCGGCCTCCTTGGCGGCTTGCGTGCCCGTGTTCATGGCCACCCCGACGTCGGCCTGGGCGAGCGCGGGGGCGTCGTTCGTGCCGTCGCCAATCATCGCAATCATTCGCCCGCCCTGCTGTTCCTGGCGGATAAGCGCCAGTTTGTCCTCCGGTTTCGCCTCGGCCAGAAAATCGTCCACCCCCGCCTCCTGCGCGATGGCGGCGGCGGTGAGTTTGTTGTCGCCGGTAATCATGACCGTGCGGATGCCCATCGCGCGGAAGCGCTTGAAACGGTCCGCGAGCCCGCCTTTCACAATGTCCTTCAGATGGATTACGCCGAGCACAAGTTGTTTGGTCGCAACAACCAGCGGGGTGCCGCCGGAAAGCGAAATGCCCTCGACAACTTTTTCGACTTCCGCGGGAAACATGCTGCCGGTGAACTGACGGACGGCGTTGGCCGATCCTTTGCGGATTTGCCTGTTCTCCAAATCCACGCCGCTCATGCGGAGCTGGGCGGTAAACGGAACAAATTGCGCGTGCGGCAATTCGTGAATCGTCCGCGCGCGAATGCCAAATTGTTTTGCGAGTACGACGATGCTGCGGCCTTCCGGCGTTTCGTCGGCGAGCGACGCGAGCTGTGCGGCGTCGGCCAGCTCCTGTTCCTTTACGCCGGGCGCGGGCAGGAAAGCGACGGCCTGCCGGTTGCCGAGCGTGATGGTGCCGGTCTTGTCGAGCAGCAAAACGTCCACGTCGCCCGCGGCCTCGACGGCGCGTCCGCTCATGGCCAAAACATTTCGTTGGAGCAAACGGTCCATGCCAGCGATGCCGATGGCGCTCAACAAACCACCAATGGTCGTCGGAATCAGACAAACCAGCAGCGCAATCAACACGGCGTTGGAGAAGAGTGTGCCGGAATACATGCCGAACGGTTTGAGCGTCACGACGGCGAGCAAAAACACAACCGTGAGCGCCGCGAGCAGGATCGTGAGGGCGATTTCGTTCGGTGTTTTCTGGCGGCTGGCGCCTTCGACGAGTTGAATCATGCGGTCGAGGAAACCTTCACCGGGATTGGCAGTGATGCGGATTTTGATTTCGTCCGACAGCACGCGCGTGCCGCCGGTGACGGCACTGCGGTCGCCGCCAGCTTCTCGGATGACAGGCGCGGACTCACCAGTGATGGCGGATTCGTCCACGGTGGCCGCGCCGAGAATGATTTCGCCATCGGCGGGAATGATTTCCGTGGCGCGCACGATCACCACATCACCCTTGCGCAGTGAATCGGCGTCCACGACTTCAATCCGGTCGCCGGAGATTTTGTTGGCGCTGGTCTGCGTTCGGGTGGCGCGCAGCGCCCTGGCCTGCGCCTTGCCACGGCCCTCGGCGACGGCTTCGGCAAAGTTCGCGAACAGCACTGTAAACCAGAGCCAGAGGGCGATTTGCGCAACGAACAGGGTCTGGCCCGGCGAGCGGAAAATGTCCACGGTGCTGATGGCCGCGCCGACGAGCGTCACGAACATAACAGGATTCTTCACCATCAGACGCGGATTCAGTTTGATGAATGCGTCGCCGATGGCAGGCCAGAGAATGCTCGCGTCAAAAACGGAAACGGTTTTTGTGTGCATAGGTTAAAACAGGGTTCCTTTCAGCATCAGAAAATGTTCCACAATCGGCCCGAGCGTGAGCGCGGGCAAAAAAGTGAGTGCGCCGACGAGCAGGACCGTACCGACGAGCAGAATGACAAACGTGATGCCGGTCACCGGAAACGTGCCGGCGCTGGCGGGGACGATTTTTTTGCGTGCGAGCGAACCGGCCAGCGCCAGCAGCGGCACAATCATGCCGAACCGGCCGAGCAGCATGTCAATGCCGAGCGTCGTATCGTACCAAGGCGTGTTGGCGTTGAGGCCGGCGAAGGCGCTGCCGTTGTTTCCCGCGCCGGAGGTATAAGCATAGAGCATTTCACTCAAGCCGTGCGGGCCGTTGTTGTTCAAACCGGCCAGACCCCAATTGCTCACGCACGCCCAGGCGGTAAAACCGAGGATGATGAAGGCCAGAATCACGAACGCCAGCAACACCATTTTTACGTCGTAGGCTTCGATTTTTTTGCCAAGATATTCCGGCGTGCGCCCGACCATCAGCCCGGCAATAAACACGGCCAGGATGACGAAGATCAACATGCCGTAAAGCCCCGCGCCGACGCCGCCGAAAATCACCTCGCCGGTCTGTATGTTGAACATCGGCACCAGCCCGCCGAGCGGCGTGAAGGAATCATGCATGGAATTGACCGCGCCACAGGAGGCGTCGGTCGTCACCGTGGCGAAAAGCGCAGAATCGAAGATGCCAAAGCGGACTTCCTTGCCTTCCATGTTGCCATCGGCGACGGCAACACCGAGTTGCTGATGGATCGGGTTGCCCCTGGCTTCGGCCCACCAGCAGAGCATGACTCCCGCCAGAAACATCACGAACATTGCCGACCAGACCGCCCAGCCGTGCTTTTGATTTTTGGTTTCGCGGCCGAGGTGATAGGTCATGGCGTTGCCGATGCAGAGGAGCGCGAGCATCTGGAAAAAATTTGAGAGCGGCGTGGGATTCTCAAATGGATGCGCAGCGTTGGCATTGGTGTAACCGCCGCCGTTGGTACCGAGCATCTTAATCGCCATTTGTGATGCCATCGGGCCTTGCACGATGGTCTGCGTGTCGAGCGTCTGGTTCACCATGACCGAATTACCCTTGGCGTCCACGACGGGTTTGCCGTTCGCGTCGGTTTTCTGGACAGAGATGGTTTGCGGCTCGATAAGTCTGGCCGTCGTGTAGGGCATAAAATTTTGAATCATGCCCTGCGACACGAAGAACAACGCCAGGACGAGGCAGATGGGCAGCAGTAGATAATAGGTGATGCGCGTCAGGTCCACCCAGAAGTTGCCGATGGTCGCGGCCGTATGCCGCGCGATACCGCGGACCAGGGCCGCCGCGATCGCGATGCCGACGGCGGCGGAGAAAAAGTTGTGGATGGCCAGTGCGACCATTTGCGAGAAGTAGGACATCGTGGATTCGCCGCCGTAGCTCTGCCAGTTGGTGTTTGTGGTGAAGCTGACGGCGGTGTTGAAGGCCAGATGTTGCGACAGCGCGCCGAGCTTTTGCGGATTGAGCGGCAGGTATTCCTGCAACCGCAGGATGGCGTAAGTGAACAGGCAGCTTACGAGGCTGAAAATCAACATCGCAAACGTGTATTGCTTCCAGTCGTACTCCTTCGCCGGGTCCACGCAGAGCACACGGTAGGTCAGTTTTTCCAGCGGGCGCAATACCGGGTCAAGCCAGGTCCGGCCGTTGATATCCAGCACGCGGTTGATATACAAACCGAGCGGCCGGGTGACGAACACCAGCGCGGCGATGTAAACCGCGAGTTCCAGCCATTGATGAGCGTTCATGGCAGAGGATTAAAATTTTTCCGGTTTGAGCATGGCAACGATCAGGTAAATGCAAAGCGCCAGGGAAATGATTCCGAGAATGAGGTTTTCCATAGTAAATGATGGGTCAAAGTTTCTCGCAGCCGAGTGCATAAAGCACAAATCCGGCAAAAAACACAATGGCCAGTCCAATGTAAATGAGGTCAATCATAAGTACCGATTCGGAGGTTGAATTAAGCAAATCGCGTGATTCAATATTCAAATATTGGCGGCGGTTGGTCAAAATTTTCCCGGTTTAAGCATGGCGACGATAAGACACTTGCGAAGCGCGCCGGAAATGAATCCGATCAGGAAGCTTTCGGAAAAATTTCGCCAGAACTTCTGCCCGCCCGATGACATCCAGTACCAGGGCCATGAAAGCTCCACCAGCCAAACCAACACAGATTGCGTCCAACATATTTTTTCAGCGCGGCGCTCATGCGATAAACACGACACACCGCAATTCATTTTTACGTTGGGTGAACTTGATGGCCGCGGACTTCGCGGTTCAGAGGCTCGCCCTTCCAAATGCCTGCGAGATTAGCTGTCGGGCTCGGCCTTGAAAGTGGCCTTGAAACCGGTTGCCCGGCTTCGTTCGCCCCGTCCTCAATTACGCTGAGGAGTTTTGGGTCTCCCGCGTCCGGCCTCAGGAAGGAAACCGGACTTCGGCTGCAACGGCAGTAGAAAATCATCGTTATCTCGCCTTGTCAAATCTCCAACAAAATCAGCCACGTAAGTAATTGATGCGTAGAGAAATAAAAATGCGGTTGCGTTTCGCCAAATCTCCAACGAAATCAGCCACAGAGTCGCATAGTCGCAGTGAAGATCAATTGGTTTCAAAGCTCCGGGTCTTTCCGGCTCAATGGCAAATTTGTTTTGCCAAAGGACATGCAACCGCGTCTAAATCTGCATGCGCCTTGCAATGACAGCCCGAATTAAAATCTTTTCCGCATTCATTTGGCTGACGTCGGCAGTGCTTTTCGCGACGGACACGACGTATGTGCCGACGAGCGTCTCACTCCCGGCCCCAGTGCGTGAATTTCGCGGGGCCTGGCTGGCGACGGTTGCGAATCTCGACTGGCCCTCCGAACCCGGCCTCAGTGTGGCACAACAGAAAGCCGAGCTGACGGCGCTCCTCGATCATGCCGTGCAGTTAAAATTAAATGCGGTTATTTTGCAGGTGCGTCCGATGGCCGACGCCGTCTACGCCTCGCCCCTCGAGCCGTGGTCGGAATTTCTCACCGGTCGGATGGGCAAGGCGCCGCAACCGTTCTACGACCCGCTCATCTTCGCCATCCAGGAAGCCCACAAACGCGGTTTGGAACTCCACGCGTGGTTTAATCCGTTCCGCGTGGCGCTGCCGCCGACACAGGCCAGGTCTCCGGCAGCGCTGAATCACCTTTCCCGCACCCACCCTGAACTGGTCCGCCGTTACGGCAATCTGCTTTGGCTCGACCCTGGCGAACCGGCGGCGCGCGAACACGTCTTGAGCGTCATTCTGGATGTGGTGCGGCGGTACGACGTGGATGGCATCACGTTCGACGATTATTTTTATCCTTACCCGGAGAAGGATGTGGACGGACGCAATGTTGACTTTCCTGACGATGCCAGCTGGCGAAAATACGGCGCGGCCAGCGGAATGAGCCGCGACGATTGGCGGCGCGCGAACGTCAACCAATTTATCCAGAACGTTGATCATTCCATCCACGCGCTCAAACCGTGGTTGAAATTTGGCATCAGCCCGTTTGGCATCTGGCGGCCGGGTTGGCCGAAACAGATTCAAGGGCTCGATACCTACGCGAAACTTTATGCCGACTCGCGCTTGTGGCTGGCGAACGGCTGGCTTGATTATATCTCGCCACAGTTGTACTGGCCGGTGGACCAGCGGGAACAAAGTTATCCGGTGCTTCTGCAATGGTGGTCCGAACAAAACACCAAACACCGCCATCTATGGCCGAGCCTGGACGCCGTTAACGTGGGCACCAAATGGAGACCGGATGAAATCGCACGGCAGATTCAAATTGCGCGCCGAACCCCCGGCGTGAGCGGCGAGATCTTTTATCATCTGCGCAATCTGTCTGATAATCGCGCGCTGACGGATGTCGTCCGGACCGCCTATCCGCAGCCGGCGCTGGTGCCCGCGTCGCCGTGGCTGGATTCCATTCCACCGGGCAAGCCGAAACTCAGCGCGGGCGCGCCGTGGAGCAGCTTGCGATTCGACTGGGCCAATGCCAACGGCAAACCGGCATGGCTTTGGGTCCTGCAATTTGAAATCAAGGGCGCGTGGACGACAGAAATTCTGCCTGCAAATCAAACAACACGGACATTCTACGATTCCAAACCGGATGTCGTCGCGGTCAGCGCGGTGGATCGCTCCGGCAACGAAAGCGAACCTTCCGTACTAAAGAAAACCGCCCTGGTGCAAAGCAACAAAAGCACGATTACTTTGAAGTAGAAGACCCTGCTGCCGGACAGAGGTTCTGGAAGGGCTGTAAGCCGAATTCTGTCTGGCACCCTTGCGGGTGGAGAGAATCATTTGTCTCAGCAGCCGATACCCGGAATCCGTTTCACTTTCGCGAAACCTGGAGCGGGCCGCTCCGGGATTCCCTATTTGGCCTTGCACCCGATGGGGTTTTCCGTGCCGCGTCGCTTGCGCTTCGCGCGGTGCGCTCTTACCGCACCTTTTCACCATCACCGACTGTAGCGGCGGTCTATGCCCGCCCGGGCCCCACCTCCGCCCTTCCCCGGCGCTCATAGAGCGCCGCTACAATTTAGGCTGTCTGTTTTCTGTGGCACTGTCCGTCGAAACCCCTCACGGAGTTTCTCCCGCGTGTATCCCAGTCGTACGGACCTGGGTTACGCGGCGTCGCGCCCTGTGGAGTTCGGACTTTCCTCCCCCGGCTTGCGCCGGGAGCGATTCTCCGCCCTTCCAAAACCAAGGCTAGCATAGCCTGCTTCCAGAAAAATCACAAGCCGCTCACTCTTGCCGGGAACGATGCAATCAAAATAAGCTT
>DATJYM010000310.1:0-3948 GCA_035499615.1 Candidatus Acidiferrales bacterium
GCACCAACATTCTACGGGATGCAATGGCGGGATATAATCAGAAAAGAACGGCTTTATAGAATGAAGTAAGTCTATTATTTTCAATGCGATGGGCCTGTAGCTCAGCGGTTAGAGCAGGCGACTCATAATCGCTTGGTCCTCGGTTCAAATCCGAGCAGGCCCACCATTCAGGGATCCGGGGACGATTGCTTCCGCTCCGGCACGATAAATCCAATGGCCCGGCGTTCCACCCAGCCGTCGCCATTCTGGGTATGAACCAACAGATAATCCCCAAGCACCCGCAGCCGGCGAACCGGCTCGCCCGGAGGCAACATCGCGACCACTTCCGCGGATTTGGTGGGGGTGAGACGGAGCATCGTTTGGTTCGCCAGAACAATTCCCAGGTTTGACCGGGTGATGATTCCGGCTGAGGGCGCAAGGCTCAGGAGAAATAATCCCAGCAAAATGGCGGAGACCGTCTGGTGCCAGTCGGCGCGGCGGACCCGTAAAAAGCCCGGCACGGTCACCAGCCCGACCGCCAGCCAAAGGCTGACGCCGGTGAGCCACGTCCACCAATTGGCCGGCAGCCACGTCGAGGCTTCTTCAAACCATGCCAGTTCGGGAGGATTGACCGAAGCTGCCTCGCGAGCGTACAACAGATTCCCGGTCGCCACCCGGTTGAATGGATCCAGCCAGGCCGTTTGTTCCCAGGCCAAAATGGCTTCGCCAGTGCGGCCGCACTGCCATTTGGCAAGCCCGAGATTGAGCAAGGTTCCCGCCGCCGGCTGTCCGGCGAACGAATCCCGGAAAGCCTTCGATGCCAGCTCGAATTGCCCGGCTTCATACGCCGCGACCCCGGTGTGAAAGCGGTCTTCTTCCATTGCCAAGCAAGTTTGCGCCAGGACCAGTCCCGTCAACACGCTGAAAAAAAATGTCGCGTATCCGCTCTTCACAGCCGTGCCTCCAGGGTGGCGAGAATTTTAGTGACCACGGATTGATCGGCGAGAAGCGCGGATTGACTTTCAGACCGGTTGGCAAACCCGGCGGCATCCGCGGCGGCGAACAGGCGCCGGACGGTTTCACCAGGGTTTCCCTCACGTTCCGGCAGTGTGAGAATCTGCAGGACATCGCCGCCGACCAGCGCCCTTGGGGTGGCAGGAAAATGCGGTGCGCTGGCAATCTGCAGGGCGCTGATGGCATGCCGGACAAACTTTTCCGCATCTCCGCTGGCAGCCGCCTGTTCCAGCCGGCGCCGTTCCCGGCGCAACGCACGCAATGCCTGACGCCGTCGGACAATGTCGGGATGCTGCTCCAGAAACCTGCGGCGGCGGTCCCACCACCACAAGCCGCAAAAACCGATCACGGGAACAGCCTGAACGAGCGGGAACCAGCCGTGCAGTTGCAACGGCACCAGCCCGCCACCGGTCCAGCCGGGCGAAGGCGCGAGCCGGCTCAAACCGGTTTTTGGTTCCGGCTCAACGGCGTCCTCCGAAATTGCCGGCGCAGCGGCGACATTGGTCGCCATCGCACCCGCCTGCACCGAGACAGGCACGGACGGAATTGTAAGGTCCACAAATTCCCCGCGTCCGGGGTCAAAACAACTGAACGGAATGGCCGGCGTGGCATCCACGGCGGTTGTCAACGGAATCAAGGTGTAACGAAAACGCGCACCCGGCCCTTTCCGGCTGCCGACGATTCCGTCGCGCACACCTGGAAAAATCTGCCAGCCTTCCGCGCGCGGTGGCGGCGGCGGGTTGATGCGTTCCAGCAAATCCTGCCCGCGGATGACGACGGTGAGCAGTGCGGGCTCGCCCACCTGCAAAAGGTTGGTGGCCAAGGCCGGTGGATCGCAAATATATGTGCCGACGAGGCCGTTGTAGCCGGGCAACTCTTCACCGGCCGGCAAGGGGCGGACCTGGATCGAGACGGGTTCGGAATCAAGCAGGGTCAATTGAGGAGGACCACCGGGCGTGACCACCTGGCCATTCATCACGACCGGGCCGCCAAAGCGCATCCCGGAGGTAAACCCCTGCGCCGCGAGGCTCAAGGTTCCGGCAGCGATTGGAGTGATGCTTGTCTCGTAGACGTATGCGTTGACGTTGCGGCCATTGAAAAAAACCGGTCGGATGGACTGGCGCATGTCGTCTTTGTCCGTGACAAACCCGTCTCCATTCAACTGCACATCCGACACGCCTTGAATGTCGCCGGCAGTCGTGGCCGGCAGAAGCACGCGGATATTGACGCTCTCGCCGACAAATACATTCGTGGCGGATGGTTCGACCCGGAGCTGCCGCACCGGTTCGTGAGGTTCCGGCAAGTCTTTGACCACCCCCAGCCGGGTGGCAGGAACCAACACCGGCTGTCCATAGACCTGCACGGTGAATTCCGGCATCGCGAACTGTCCCGGCACCTCTGCGCGGACGTCGAAAACAAACATGGCGAAATTCTGAAAATCACCCGCAACCGGCTGCATGGTCTGGCCGCTGGCTTTGAGCTGGATGTTCAACTCCGGGGGAGCGGGAATTTTTTCCGGCCAGTGGACGGAAATGGCGGTCGCATTGACCGTCACCCGATAAACCGCCCGTTCGCCGGGACGGATCACGGGCGGATCGAACGCCGCCACGGCGGTCACCGGCGCGGAAATGTCCACGGCCGGCTGGGATCGCATCAACTGCATCAATTGTTCCGGCGACGGGTTTGGCGAATTCTGGGCGTACACACGCGTCATGAAGCACCCGGAACAAACCAGGAAACCGAAAATGAAATAATTGAACCGGGTCTTCATTGAAATCACCAGATGCGACTGGAGCGATTCTGCGGCTGGCCCGGTTGACCCTGCCCCATCGGCAGTTGTTTGTTGCCGGGTTGAAGGCTGTTCATAAGTTGTCCGGCTTGTTCAGCCGAGATGCGCAGACCCATCACCTGACCACCGCCGCCGGTGTCACGCTCCTGCTGCCCGGCCAGGGATTCCGGCGATGGCCGTTTGCCGTCATCACCGTCCTCGTCTTCCTGCTGGTTGCCGGGTGCGCCCGGTGGCATGTCCTCGGCGGGGATTTTGCCTTTCAACTGCTTGAGTATTTTGTCCAGTTCGGATTTTTTGCCGCCCAGGCCGGCGGCGAGTTGCTGCATCTCCTGGATTTTGTCCACCAGCCGGGCAATCGCCTGTTCAACGGTCCCGGCATTGTGCGTCGCATTGGTGTCGGCCGGGTCCAACTCGGCCGCGCTTTGGAAATCACTCAGGGAGCGCCGCCACTTGACCAGGACCTGGCCGTATTTTTCCATCGCCCGTTGCACCGCCTTGGTCGCGGCAGTCAGGTCGCGGCGGGCGCCGCGCCCGGCCAGATAAGCATCCACCATTTGTTGTAAATTGGTGTCAGTGAGCGCGGCCGCAGCCTTCTGGATTGCCTCGTCTGCTTCAACCACCGAAGCCCGGCCGTGTTGGATCGTCGTCGTGCCATCTGGCGATTTTTTCAACAAGTCACTCCCCTGCGCAAAGCGCACGTGGCCGAGATTGTACAGGGCCTCGGGCTGCAGGCGCTCGTCCTGCCGGGCAAGCGATGATTCCAACAGCGTCTCCGCGTCATCGAACTTGGCCGCGAGCAATCTCTGTGTGCCGGCATTGTAGAATTCGCGCGCGGTTGCACGCGGCCCCGGCGGGGGTGGCAGGGCCGGCCCGGCATTGGTGGTTGCATCCGTTGAGGCACGCGCGGCACTGGCGGCGGCCATTCCGGCCAAAGCCAAGAGCGTCATCCGCAGGATTTTTAGACCATGATTCATGCGCAATTTACGAGCCGGACTGCTTGCGTCGGGTGCCTAACAACGGTTCAACCGCCAGCAGCGCCAGCAGTGCGCCTATCGGCCAGTAATATCGGTCAATCCCATAATTGCGCGAGCGCCGCAGTTCAGCCGCGCGATCCAGAGTCACCACGGCGGTGCGCACTTTCATCAGGCCCTCGCCCAGCGGCCCCA
>DATJYM010000311.1:0-33027 GCA_035499615.1 Candidatus Acidiferrales bacterium
CGATCGCGAAGCCGCCGATGGGTTGCAGGCTAACGACGAACTTATCGGGAAAGTCTTGATCGGATATTTGAATCGGTTGACCGCTGACGAAAGAATCGACGTATATGTGATCCCAAACCCGTTACTGGCTTCCCTGGCCAGGGCTGGTTTTGGCAACTTCAACGGCGAAGGCATAGGTCGGCCCGAACATGTTTGAGCGGAACACAATCCATTTTCCATCCGGCGTGAAGTTGACATTCGGTTCGAGGTGATAGTTGTGTTTCGACAGGTTGACCAGGCGTTCGGCTTGAACAACTCCGGTTTGGATCAGGCTGTTGGAACCTGTTTTTGTTGCTGCCGTAGCCGAGGCCCGCGCCGGGCGGAAAAGATAAATCCATTTCCCGTTTTTGGCATGGGCCACCATGTTTTCCGCACTACCGTCACCGGCGAACAGCGAGCCGCCCGGGGAGATGTTGTAGTGCACCGACCATTCGTCACGATCCAGGTGATACCAGAGGCTTTTGCCCGTAGCGATTTCGTAACCGGCCAGCCAGAAGTCTTCGCCGCGCGGCGTTTGCAGGTCGTACCAAATCCATTTGCCGTCGCCGCTGAAAAATTCATGTCCGGCAATCTCCCTGTCCATCGTGCGCGGCTGGATTAGCTTCAGGCCCGTCCCATCGGTCCGGATAATCCAGATGCGATCGGTCAAATCCCACGGGCCTTCATGGCAAAACAGGAGCAGCGAAGGGTCCGCCGGTGAAAATTGCACATGGTTCAGCCAGTCGGTGGACTGACCGAAGGTCTTCAACAGGCCGGTTTTGATGTCGAGGGTGAAGAGCGCCATCGGCGTGTGTGCCTCCAGACGCCGCCGCATCCACGCTCCCTTGCTTTCACCGGCTCGTGGCACAACCGGTTCACCGCTTTCAACGAAACTTCCCGCCAGCAATGTGTCGTCTGCATTGACCGTCATCAGCGATCCGCCCCCGGGCACTTTTCCGATTTCACGCGTGGCCCGGGTATCCAGATCGGTGGCAAAGGCCACCCGATTGGTGCCGGTCGTTTTGACATAATAAACCAGCCGCGATTTCCGACCCACAACGATGCCGCTGACATTTTTTGCGTCCGGGACGATTACTTCCACCTTGCGCGTCGTGAGATTGACGGTGGAAATTCCCTCCGGGGTGGTGATGACCATTTTGTCGCCTTCCGCGGTAAAGGCGTTTTGATTGAAATACAGGCTCGCGCTGCCGGGTTCGGGCGAAAGGCGAATGATTCGATGGCCGGTGTCAGGATCAATCCATTCGGTCGGCGGTTGGTCGGCGGCGAAAAGCTGCCAGCTCACCGAGCCGAGAGCGACTAGGGCGGGAATCAATCTCATGCCTCCATGATTTCACATTTGCAGCACGGTTCAATCATGGAACCAGTTTAAACCGCCTGCCATCTCTGGTATCAACCCCGCAAATTCAACAGTTATGCGGGGCTGACCGGCTCACGAATAGTTGTAATCCTTTCTCACCCAGGCCCTCTCCCCAAGGAGAGGGGGTCCAATTTAATTCGTGTCAATCCGTGCAATCCGTGTCTGAAAGCTGCCGTTACCTGTGATGTGTCCAATTTACTCAGCCTTAATGGAAACCCTGGCGGTCTTCAAATGGCCGGCGCTGGCCGTGAGTTTGATGGTTCCGGTTTGCCCGGCTTTGGCGCGAATGATGGCGAGGCAGAGGCCGTTGAAGGCTTTACGGTCAGGGGATGGAAAGGAAACCAGATCCGTTGCGTCGCCGTTGTCCGTGGCCACGATTTCGCCCGGCCCGGATATGTCGAAATGAATCGCATCGTCCGCTCGGGGCACCACCAGGCCGTGCTTGTCTTCCACCGTCAAAGTGATGAAAGATAAATCGCGGCCGTCGGCTCGAATCCTGGTGCGATCGGGTTGCAAGGCGAGTTTTGCAGCCGGGCCGCTGGTTTTTACCTCGTCGGTCGCCCAGGGCTTGCCATTTTTGTAGGCGACGACCTTGAGTTTGCCCGGTTCATATTTCACGTCGTTCCAACACAGGCGGTATTGGTATGGGTCCTTCTTCATCAACCCGAGGGATTTGCCATTAAGAAACAATTCGGCCGAGTCACCCGACGTGTAAACAAATACGGGCGTGGTCTGTCCGACGCGATCCGGCCAGGTCCAGCATTGCGGCACAATATGAGCCATGGGCAGTTCGGGCCGCCAGCGCGCCTGATAAAGATAAAAGCGATCCTTTTTGAAACCGGCCAGGTCGACGATCCCGAAGTAGGAACTGCGCGAGGGATCGCCGGGGGCATCGTAGGGCGTCGGCTCGCCAAGATAATCAAATCCGGTCCAGACGAATTCTCCCGCGACGAACGGATTTTCATCCTGTCCCCTGAATTCCGTGTCCGGAATGGTCGCCCAGGGCGGCGCCGAAAGGTCGTAGGAACTCATCTGGAAATTGGACTTGCCGTCATTCTTGTTGGTGCTGACGGGGTAAAAATATTCGCCGCGTGAACTGATGCAGGAGGCAGTTTCGCTGCCGAAGATGGGCAGATTCGGGTTGGCCTGGTGCACCTTGGCGTACAGGAACGGTTTGTAGTTATAGCCGAAGACATCGAGGTTCGTCTGGAAACCGTTGAAACCGGACGCGGGGTGGTCGCAGGCGGCGGTGGTCGGGCGCGTCGGGTCTTCCTCGTGCGCGATGCGGGTCAATTCGGCAGCGATGGCGGGTCCTCCGGGTGTTCCCTGGTCGGGCACTTCATTGCCGATGCTCCAGAGAACGATGCTGGGATGGTTCCGGTCGCGCCGCAGTTCCGCGCGCCAGTCTTTTTCATGCCAATCGTTGAACAGCCGGTGATAATCGTTGGGACGCTTGCCCTTTTGCCAGCAGTCGAATGACTCGTCCATGACCAGCATTCCCATGCGGTCGCACAAATCGAGCAGTTCCGGCGCCGGCGGGTTGTGGCTGGTACGGATGGCGTTGCAGCCCATCTCCTGAAGGATTTCAATCTGGCGTTGCAACGCGCGAACGTTGATCGCCGTGCCGAGGGCACCGAGGTCGGCATGGTCGCACACGCCGTTCAGACGGACGTGCTCGCCGTTCAGAAAGAATCCCCGGTCGGGATCGAACTTGACGGTACGAACGCCGAAGGGCGTTTCGTATTCATCCAATAATATGCCGTTCTGCTCAACGGTGGTGGCCACCACGTACCGTTGCGGCTTTTTCAAGCTCCACAGCAGGGGATTTTTGACGAGGGCCTGTTCCTGAACCGTCTGGCTGCTGTGCGGCGCGATTTGCACGCCATCCGTCGTCGTGGAAGCAACTGCTTCGCCTTTCGCGTTGTCGGTTCCCAGTTCATAGATCTCATTTTTCACGGAGATACTGGTGGCGGCATCCGTTTCGTTGTCCACGGTGACCTGGATTTTCACCTTGGCAGCGGAAGCACTGACTTCGGGTGTCGTCACGTAAGTGCCCCAGTGGGCCACATGCACTGGACCTGTTTTTACCAGCCAGACGTTGCGATAAATTCCACCACCTGGATACCAACGCGAGGAGGCTGGCGGGTTGTCCAGGCGGATGGCGAGGACATTTTCCGCACCGGTTTTGAGCCAGGGCGTTAAATCGAGTTCCCAGGAGGAATAACCATAGGGCCAACCACCGAGGTATTGGCCGTTGAGCCAGACGTTCGCATAAGACATCGCGCCATCCACTTCGAGGCAAAGGCGGCGGTTAACGTCCGAAGCGGGGACCGTGAAATGTTTGCGATACCAGCCAACGCCCTCCCAAGGCAATTTTCCGGTTGAACCGGGGGCTTCCGGTTTGAAGGGACCGTCCATGCCCCAGTCGTGGGGAAGATTCAGCTGTTGCCAGGCACCGTCGTCGTATCTGGATTGAGTGTAGGCGACGTCGGCACCGGGGTTACCTGGCGGACGAGCCGCAGGTTTGCTGTCAAACAAAAACTCATTTCCGGTGGCGACGACCCAGGGCTTGATGTTGGTATAACTGAGTTCATCACCCGTCCCGGGCGGGTCGCCCTTGACAAATCGCCAGTCAGAGTCAAACGAAAGGCGTTCTCGAGTGAGGTCGGCTGCAAGAGCGAGGGGCGCTAACAAATTCAGACTAAAAAGAGTAGCTGCCAACAGCCGGTATCCGCCCGGGGAAAACGAAGTAAGACGCATTGTCATTTTCATAAATATCACTTTACCAGCTTGTTAAAACCAAAGAGAGCCATTCCGTTGCGAGCAGTGCATGATGGTCATTGAATGCATGGCATCCTTTTGGAAGGATTTTGCATAGCCTCACAAATGTATGGTTTTGGCGCTTTGGCCAATTTCCTGATGCAACCACTTGGTATACGGGTGTAAGCTCTTTGTAGGTACACAATTTTCCCGGCCTGTCAGCGTTGCCCGCAAATATGACAACTATAAATCCTCAAGGTAGATGAAAACATCAGCCACAGTCTGGCCGGGGAACAACGTGCGATTCGGCATCGGGATGTTCCTCGCAATGATTCTTTTCATGGCCAACCGATGCGTGAGCAGCCCGGCTTCTCGGGAAACCGCCGGCGTCGATTCTTCCCCTTTCTATCTCGGCGCGGATATTTCCACGCTGTCGGAGGTCGAGCAACGCGGCGGTGTTTACATGGACGGTGACAAGCCGGGCGATGCGCTCGCCATCTTCATGAAAAATGGCTGGAACTGTTTTCGTTTACGGATCTGGGTTGATCCTCGCCATGGGGTCAATGGACTTGAATACACGACCAAACTGGCCAAACGAATCAAGGCCGCCGGCGGGACATTCATGTTGGACATTCATTATTCGGACTGGTGGGCCGATCCCCAGAAGCAGAACAAACCCGCGGCGTGGGCCAATCTGGATTTTGACGCGCTGGTCAATGAAACCCAGGCGTATACCGCCCACGTCATCAAAACTTTGAAGGATGCCGGAGCCACGCCGGATTTTGTGCAGATCGGGAACGAAATCACCGGTGGGATGTTATGGCCCGACGGTCAGGTGAAGGTGCCACTTTCCACCGTCAAGGTCTTCGGAGGCGACGTGACGGTCATCAAGCCGCCGGAACCTTATGACGACGCGAAGCAATGGGATCATCTCATCCGGCTTATAAAAGCCGATGCCAGTGGTGTCCGTTCGGTGACCACGCCGGCGGACCACGTCCGTATCGTCATTCATATCGATTGTGGCGGAGATTGGCCGGTCACCAAATGGTATTTTGACCATCTTACCCGGGCCGGCGTGGATTACGATGTCATTGGCCAGAGTTATTACCCGAACTGGCACGGCACACTGGATAATGTCCGCGACAACCTGCGTCACACGATTGAGCGTTACCATAAGGACGTGATGATTGTCGAAACTGCCTATCCTTCCCGGGATGTTCATCCCTCAGCGGCGGCGGCCAAAAATATGGTGTGGCCCATGACGCCCGAGGGGCAAAAACAGTTCCTGGCGGACCTCATCCAAGTAGTCCGGCAGGCGCCCGACGGGCGAGGTATCGGGGTGAACTATTGGCATCCCGAGGCTACTTTCATTCCGGGTTCCACCGATCGTTGGAGCGGGCCGGACGCCAACTCCTTGTTCGATGCCAAAGGGAACCCGCTTCCGGCCATGTATGTATTGGGCCTGCAACCTGCCATGCAAACGGCGCATGTGGACGGAGCCGAACGACATTAAGCGCAAAGCGATATCCTCTGACAATGGACCGGACCGTTTCCGCGAGAATTTGAACCTGAATTATGTGCCGAGCGTCGGGCGCATTCTCCCGAATCAGCTGACTTTTATCGGAAAATGAAAATGCGAGCGTCCCGATGGATCCTGCTGTTTGCGCTTTTAACCACCGCACCAGCATTTGCCCTGAATGGAGTGACACCCGCCGGCGGAACAGCGCCGGCCGGTGGCGTGGGAACGACCAACGCCAACACTCCCCGGTGGCGACCGGATTTTTTCAGACGGATTTTCGGGCCGACGACGCCATTCGAAACGCCGGGAATCGAGCTTAAGCCGTTCGTCATCGATCACCGCCACGCCACGAATTCTGACATAGATTTGTCTTTCCTGCTGGATGCGCCTGCGGGAAAGGATGGCTTTGTCCGCGCAAAGGGCGACGAATTGGTCAAGGGAAGCGGCCGGCCGATTCGTTTTTGGGGATTCAATATCACCGAGTGGAGCCATGGTTCGACAGAGGTTCCTTCCAAAGAGGACGCGCCCATGTGGGCGGACGCGCTGGCACGTGCCGGGGTGAATTGCGTGCGTCTGCAATTCCTCGATCTGGCGGCACCGCGCGGTTTGATCGACGGTACCCGCGATGACAGCCAGCACTTCGATCCGGTGCAACTCGACAACGAGGATTTTTTCCTCTCCGAATTAATGAAGCGCGGCATCTATATTGATTTTAACCTGAACGTCGGCCGGGCGTTTAAAACGGGGGATAACGTTCCCTCCTTACGGGAGGGAAAAGGGCCGTTGCTTTTCGACCGGCGCCTGATCGAGCTGGAGAAGGACTATGCCCGACAACTGTTGACCCACGTGAATCCTTACACCCACAAGGCGTACGTTGATGACCCGGGCGTGGCCATTGTGGAAATCGTGAATGAGGATGCCATTGGTATCGGTTGGAGCGGGAACCGTACCTATGACGAGGAACTGACCGCCCTCTTCAATGCCTGGTTGCTCAAAAACGTAACCGCGGAAAAACTGGCCGAGTTTCGCAAGGAAGCAGGTGTCGGTCCGGATCAACCCATTCCCCGCCTCAAAGGTCCGGCGTTGCATACCGCGACCAAAGAACGGTATTACACCGAGTGCAGATTCAACTCCGACCTGGAGTCGGGCTTTTTCAAAGAAATGAGTTCCTATTTGCGGACGACTTTGGGCGTGAAATGTGCGTTGATCGCCACTGCCGACCACAGCCACTCCGGAAGCGGCTATCCGCTGGAAGCGGACGCCCAACAACTGGATATCATGGACGGGCATGATTACTGGCGGCATCCGAGCGTGCCGCCCTTTCGGCATAATCCCATGGTCAATGAACCGTTCAATTCAACCGTAGTCGAACTGTCGCGTACGGCCATCGCCGGCAAGCCCTACACGGTCAGTGAAGTGAATAATCCCTGGCCCAATCAATTCGCGTGCGAGGGGATACCGATTCTGGCGGCGTACGGTGATTTTCAGGGCTGGAACGGCATCCTGTGGTACACCTTTGAGCCGAAACGAAATGCCAACTGGAAACCCGTGCTCACCGAGCCGTTCGACATGTCGCATGATCCCGTCAAGATGCCGGAGATGGCGGCCGGGGCACTGATGTTTCTCCGCGGCGACATTGAGCCCGCCCGGGAAACCGTCGAGCGTTCTTATACGCTGGAACAAGTCTGGGACAGCCGATTGCTGGCGGGAACGAACCGGCCCTATTTTACGCCGGGTTTTCCCGCGGCCATACCGTTGCTCCATGCTTCCCGCATTCAATCATTGAACGGGAAACCTTCGGCCCGCATCACGGCCGACCCGGCCGATCCTTATCGGAGCGACACCGGTCAATTGGCCTGGTACACCAACTCTGCTGACAAGGGTTTGGTGACCATCGACAGTCCGCGCTCGCAAGCGCTGGTGGGTTTCGTCAGGGCCAACGGCAAAAGTGTCAGCAACCTGTCCGCCGAGGTCTCAAACACGTTCTGCGCGATCATTCTCTGTTCGCTGGATGCCAAACCGATCCCGAAGGCAGACCGGTTGCTCTTGGTCACCGGATCGCGTGTCGAAAACACCGGCATGACCTGGAATGCCGAACGATCGCTTCCGGCGAATTGGGGCGGACCGCCAACGGTGATTGAGCCGGTAACCGGCACGATTACGCTTCGCGGCCTGGCCGGGGCAAACGGGGTTTCGGCCCGGGCTTTGGACGGTTCGGGCCATCCTATCGGCGAACCGATTATTGCCAAACCGACCAGCGCAGGTTGGGAGATGGCCATCGGCCGGATCGTCACCCCCTGGTATGAGGTGACGGTGGAGCGATAAAAGGTGTCCGGGCCGGTTGCACCGTGAAATTGGAACACCATCCTATGGAGCACAACTTAAAGGCGCGTTGCTCAACGAAACGAAGTACGCCCGGCCTGAACCGGTTTGAGCAACACGCACTCAAGATGCACCCGCGAGCTGATTCTGAATGTTAGAGTCTCGACAAATCCGGTCCCGGTTTTACCATGATTGAATCCTTGAAGCCCTTTTCCACATGCGCGCGCAAAGCGTTGGGAATGTTACCGGGGAATATTATCATCGGCAGTGCTATGATTTTCGGCGCCGAATTGGCTTTGCCCGCCGCCGTTTGGGCGGATCCGGTTATGGCCGGGACGGGCACGTCCGAAGTGACAAACATTGTGCAACTGTCCCGGTTGGGTTCCCAGAACCCAAAGGCCAGTTATCCTGTCCGGCTGGAAGGAGATATTTTGTGGGCAAATCCGGCGCAGGGGAGATTCGTGTTACGGGATGCCTCGGGAGCGGAAGAGCTGGAAATGGATTTGCGCGGCCAATCTCCCGAACCGGGTCAACGCGTGCGATTGGAGGGAGAGAGCACCATCACCCGGCGCGGTGCGGGGATTCAACTCGGTGTCCGGGGACCGGTGGTGGATGACGACGGCGTGCATACGATGATTGAAAAATCCGGGGCGGTTTACCTGCGGGCGGGCCGTTGGCCCATCCGGGTTGACTGGTTTAACGGCGTTGAGAAATACGGGCTGGAAGTGGGCTATCAGGGACCGGCTCTGGCGCGTCAAAGAATTCCCGATTCAGTCCTGTTTCGCACCCGGACGGATGCCGCGGGAGCGACGAATTTTGTGAACGGACTGGATTACGCCTGTTATGCCGTGGAGGGAGAAGTCCTGCCTGACTTCACGCGACTGACGCCGCTCAAAACGGGCACGGTATCCAATTTTGATCTTGGCGCCATGGAGGGTCTCATGAGCCGCAACGAACACGTTGGGCTCCAATTTACCGGTTATCTTCAAGTCCCGCGCGACGGCCTCTATACCTTTTCCCTCACCTCGGATGATGGCAGTCAATTGTTCATCGGCGAACCAACGCTCCGGCTGGAGACGATTGGACGGATCGAGCTCCCGAAACCCCGCCCGATGATCGTCGGGCAGACGTTGAGCGAAAGCGGGGATTACCAACGGATTGAAGTGGAAGGGAAAGTCACATTCATCAGTGAAAGGAAAGACGGTTGGGACCTGGAATTGACCTCGGAAACCGGGCGCCTGAAGCTCAAGGTCGCGGATGGTACCGGATTGTCTGCGGACCGGCTTTTGAACAGCCGGGTTCGAATTACCGGAGTTTGTCAAAGTGTTTACGACGCCGAAGGAGAGAAAGTCGGTGGTATTCTGCTGGTCTCGGATAAACGCGATGTCCAAATCATCGGAGGCGGCAATGCGACGGTCGGGAATGGCGAGGTCGGCCCTGGAAAGCTGCCGGTGTTGACCGCCGCCAGTGAGGTTCACCAACTGAACCGGGACGAGGCGCAGCGCGGCTATCCGGTGGCCATCCAGGGTGTGGTCACCTGTGTCCTGCCGGAACGCCAGGCTTTCATCATTCAAGACGCCACCCGTGGGTTGTACGTGGTTGATTCTTCGGAAAGCCGGTCCGTGCCGCCGCAGATCGGTGAGTACCTGGAGGTCGAAGGCAAGACCGATCCGAGCCTGTTCGCTCCGATTGTTGACGCCGACCGTGTCCGGGTTCTGGGGGCGGGACGTTTGCCGCAGCCGGTGCATCCGGCCTGGGAACAGCTGATGAATGGAAGTCTGGATGCCCAGTATGTTGAACTGCAGGGTATCGTCACTTCAGTCAGTACCAATGGCGTA
This sequence comes from Candidatus Acidiferrales bacterium, assembly GCA_035499615.1. Lineage (GTDB taxonomy): Bacteria > Verrucomicrobiota > Verrucomicrobiia > Limisphaerales > UBA11358 > UBA11358. Next base: position 9,836 of record DATJYM010000311.1, read on the forward strand.
ACGCTGTTCACGGGCGACGGCCAACTCAAATTGGAGTTAAGGGTTATCGGGATGAAGACCCCAGAGTTGGAGCGCTACGAAGACGCCGTGGTCCGCGTGCGAGGCTGTCTGCTGGCATCCTGGGACTACGTGACGCACCAGGTAAAAGTGGGTGAAATCCGGGTTTACGGCGCGGAAATCTCCGCCGATCAGCCGGCCCCGACCGATTTGTTTTCACTTCCCCTGAAAACCGTTGCGGAATTGTTGCAGTTCAACCCGCAGGCCGGCGTATTCCAGCGGGTGAAAGTTTCCGGTCAGATTATTTATGCGCAGCCGCCGGAATATTATCTGATGGATGACAAATATGGCGTGCAATTCATTTTAAAGAAACCCGTTCCGGGCCTGGAAGCCGGGGACCGGGTGGATGTGGTCGGGTTTCCCGGTTTGAGCGGCCCCTCTCCGCTGCTGCATGAAGCCGTGGCGCGCCGGACAGGCCAGGCCACCCTGCCGAAGCCCAGAAAGCTGCAATCCGACAATTTAATCCACGCGGAATATGACTCGACACTGGTGATGGTGGACGGATTGCTCGTGAGTGTGCGGGAAACGCCGGCTGGCCAGGCTCTGGAGATGCGGAGTGGCACCCGCACTTTTATGGCCCGGCTCAATACTCGGGATGATACCGTCCGTTCGCTGGCGCCGGGTGCCCGTCTGGAACTGGTCGGAGTTTATCTCGGTGAAGGCGGGAACCGGGCGGTGGGCCAGGACATTACTTCTTTCGAGTTGTTGCTCAATTCGCCCGCGGACATCAAGGTGTTGGCGCGACCGCCGTGGTGGACGCTGGAACGATTGCTGGTCATGATGGGTGTGCTGGTATGCGTGCTGGCGGCCGCCGCGTTGTGGATTACCCAACTGCATCGACAAGTGGACCAGCGCACCCGGGAACTCGGGGCGCAAATCCGGCAGCGGCAAAATGTCGAGCACCAGCGGGCCATGGAGCAGGAGCGCGCCCGGATTGCCCAGGATTTGCACGATGAACTCGGCTCCGGCATTACGGAAATCAGCATGTTGGCCGCCCGGGCCAGGTCTGCCACCGCGCCCGACGAGCGGCGGAATCATTACCTCGAGCAGGCCCGCGAAAAGGCCCGGGAAATGGTCACGGCGCTGGATGAAATCGTCTGGGCAATGAATCCCAAGCACGATTCCCTCGCATCGCTGGTCACTTATTTTTGTCTGTATGCAGATCGTTTTCTGGGTCTGGCCAACATTGCCTGGCGCCTGGATGGCCTGCCCGGGACGCCTGATCCCACGGTGGACTCGCGGCACCGGCATCAGTTGTTCCTGGCCTACAAGGAAGCCCTGACCAACGTGGTTCGTCATGCCGGCGCATCCGAGGTGCGCTTAAGCATTCAAGCGGAACAGGGCCAGGTCAGGCTGAGCGTCGCCGACAACGGGCGTGGTTTCTCGCCGGAAATTCACACTGAAGAAATGGACGGCGTCGCCAACATGCGGGCGCGCATCGAAAAATTGGGCGGCCGGTTTGAAATCACCAGCGAAGCCGGCCAGGGCACCACAGTCCGATTTTACATGCCTTTAAGTTCATGACCAAGATTGCCATTGTCGAAGACAATAAAGTCATTCGTGAGAGTCTCATGGAATTCATTCACGCCGACCCGGAATGCCGGTGTGTCTGCACCTGCTCGACGGCGGAGGAGGCGTTGAAGGTCATTCCCAAACACGAGCCGGAAATCGTGCTGATGGACATTCAATTGCCCAACATGTCGGGGATTGACTGCCTGGCGCAATTAAAACAGATGCTGCCCTCGGTGCAGATCATCATGGTCACGGTGTATGAAGACACCGAACGGATCTTCAAAGCCTTGCGCCTGGGGGCCTGTGGCTATCTCCTGAAACGGTGCGCACCGGAAGAGCTCATCGCCGCCATTCGCGAAGTCCGGCAAGGGGGCGCCCCGATGTCGCGGGAGATCGCGCGCAAGGTCATCGCTTCCTTCCAGGAACCGCTGGCGACCGCGGTGGAAGTGGAAGACCTCACCGCCCGCGAACGGGAGATTCTGGAATTGCTGGCGAGCGGATTTCCCAACAAGCAAATCGCCAGCCGCCTGGGATTGACCGATGGCACGGTCCGCTGGCACCTCCGGCACGTGTACAATAAACTGCACGTTCGCTCCCGCACCGAGGCCGCGCTCAAGTTCCGCTCCACCAAACAGGATCGGCAGGATGGCCGTTGATTCGGAAGGACTTACATCTTTTTTCGGGGGCAGGGGTATTGAAATACACCGCATTTGTGAGGCTATGCAGACTCAAGGATTTTGGGCATAGTTATTGCAGTTAGCAAATCTGTAAATAAATAGCCTATGAAAACTGTTTCTTTTGTAAGTTCTGTCATTGTTGCGTCAGCAATGGCCGTGTTGCCTGCGAAAGCCACCCAGACTTTTACAGGTACCGGCAACGTCAACGGCGGTGGTGCGGCGGATGGCGCAGGCATTGGCAGTGTTGTGGTCAACAACGATGCGAATAATATCACTTTTACCATCAATTCGACCCAGGCGCAGGCCTCATACATATTTTATTCGATTGAACTTCAGATCATTGGTCAAGCTGGCAGTGGAGATACCAGCCTTCTCAATCCCTGGGGTGAACACGTCGGGATCAGTACCGGTGAGAACGCCCTGATTAATACCTGGGGAACGGGTGCCACACCGGGCACATTCAGCGGCGGAGTCTGGACGATGGGCGCCGGGGGGAGCTATGCTGCCGGCGGCACAGGATCTACTTTTGCCACGATGACGGTGTCGTTAAGCAGCCTCGGATTGGCTGTCGGCAACAGTTTTTACCTGGATGTTGTATCCTCGTACGCATCGCCTGGCGGACAATCCGCCTATGGTGCCCTGGACAACACCAGTTGGCCGGCGGAGACGGATGGCAGCTATCAACCCTGGCTTGGTTCCAATTATTATGACTCCGCCACGGATGCGGGAGGCACGACATTTGGCACGGCGGCGAGCGAATACACCGTTGTGGGTGTGCCCGAACCGGCCGCCTGCGCTCTGTTAGGGCTGGGCAGCCTGCTCATGATCGTTCGCCGGAGAATGCTCTCCAACCGCTAATCTCAATCAGCCATTTGCAGGTGCCGCTTGTGAGAACAGGCGGCACTTTCCATTTCCGTCTGGAACCGGGATTGGGATCGTGCGTGCCACCGGCGGAAAGGCAACTTGTGGCAGCTCCCGTTTAGCCAAAGGCTAAGCTGTTGTGCCGGACGTTGCTGTGCCGACTGCCTGCAACAAAACCGAAACCGGCCGTTGAACCTAAAATCTGTGACCTCTGTTGGTCAAACACTGAATAATACTCTACATTTGTGAGGCTGGGCAGGCTTAGGAAAGCCACGTAGATTCGTGTCGATACTCATGTAACAGGCCAAGCGAAATGTCGCTTGTTGATAACCGTGCGATACAAAATCCAAATAATGCAAGCATCATCAACGCTCCGGAGGCTGGGTTGGAAACTCCCAAGAGTTAACAAGGGAATGTGTCGGCGATGGGGGTTTACGTTGATCGAATTGCTGGTGGTGATTGCCATCATCGCCATACTGGCGGCCATGCTCTTGCCCGCGCTGTCGTCGGCCAAATTCCGTGCCAAGTGCGTCAATTGCACGTCGAACTATCGCCAGTGGGGCATTGTGGCCAACATGTACGCCGGCGACAATCGGACTGGAAAGTTGCCGACTTTTTCCATGTCCGGAAGTTCCCTTAACCCTTGGGACGTTTCGTTGAACATGGTTCCCGGCCTGGCACCTTATGGTCTGACCATACCGATGTGGTTTTGTCCCGTTCGCGCCACCGAGTACAACGGTGCCGATGCCGGCTTCTACCATCTCTATCATCGTCACATTGCCAATCTGACGGATTTGAACAGGGCCTTACAAATAAATGGCGGACTTAGTGGCGCTTTTGTCACCATGTTTCATGCCTGGTGGGTGCCACGTACCCTCACCGGTTCCAATTTCCAATTTCCCTCGCCCGCCAATACGAGCACACCCTGTCGCGACACCAACGGTTGGCCCAGCCAGGTGACCGACCGGACTGCCGGCAAACAGCCCATCATCAGTGATTTCTGCCACGCAGCAAATACCAGCACCAACACGACGGCAATGCTCGCCGGACATTCCTCGGGAAACCAGGTGGTCAATGTCAACCTGGGATTCGCCGATGGCCGGGTTGAGACCCACCAGCGTTCCGTCATTCAATGGCAATATATAAGCGCGCAGGAGACAGCCTTTTATTGAGCGATGGGTAGCGATAACCAGCCGTTATTAAAAGCTGTCGGCGAGAACCATACATTTGTGAGGCTGGATAAATCCTCGAAAACGTCCATATTGTGGGTGACACCAGCGTAATAAACGACAGCAAACATGCGTTTGTACAATCCAATTCTATCTATGAAAACCTTGAAAAGTCTGGCCGAAAAAATTAGCTGCTTGTCAGTTATGTTCGGGCTCTCTGCCTTGACAGCGTCAGCTTCAATTCAGGTCACCTATAATGTGGATATGTCGGTGCAAACAAAATTGGGCAATTTCAATCCCGCCAATGGAGACACGGTATTTGTCAGCGGCAATTTTGCCACCACGAACGGCACGTGGCTGCAAACCGCCACGGATGGATCCACCAACTACATACTGACGCTGGTGCCTGGTACGACCAATTATACCGGCACTTTCACCGTCACCAACGAAGTCGGCACCTTTGAAGATCATCAATTTGTCATGAATCCCGGCGGCAATTTCTCCGGTTTGATCTGGGAACCCAATGTCGTCGGCGGCCCCAATCGTTTTTTTCCGGTGCCCAGTGTAAATACCAATCTGCCCCTGGTGTTTTTCAACGACGTCTCGAACGCGAATCAAGTGGTCGTTACCCCCGTGACGTTTTCGGTGGACATGTCGGTTCAAAACACCATAGGAAACTTCAATGAGAGCGCAGGGGACATTGTTTTAGTGGCTGGAGATTTTAACGGATTCACCGCAAATTCGGCAACCTTGATGACGGATAACGGGCACAATGTCTGGACCGCCACCTGTAACGTGACCAACACGGTCGGAGCCACCGAAAATTATAAATTCCTTTTTATACCCTATAGCGGCGTTCCGGCCAGCGTGTGGGAGGTGGACGGTCTCGGTCCCGCCGGCGCTCAAAACCGTCAATTTGCCCTTACGGCCCTGGCCACCAATATTCCGGTGGCTTACTTCAACAACGAGACCAATCCGCCCAGCTATGCCAACGTCACGTTCAATGTCAACATGGGGGTACAACATGCCAGAGGGACTTTCACCCCCGGCACAGATTCGATTTCTGTGGCCGGCAACCCGCTTAATAATTGGACCACGGGGGCTTTTATCCTGACGCAGTCGCCCACCAATGCTGACCTTTACGTCGGTACCTTCAGCGTCACCAACGTGGGGAGCACGACCTCATTCAAATATGTCGATAACAACACCGGCATCGGCAACGGCGGCTGGGAAACCACCCCCAATCGTACCACGATGGTGCCGGCTTCGGGTACCAATCTGCCTGTGGTCTTTTGGAACAATGTCACCAATCTCGGCAACCTGTCGCTCAGCAACAACGCGGGTACGGCCGTACTCAAATGGACCGCCGGGACCTATGTGGGTCTCCAGAGCAGCACCAGCCCGTCCGGCGGGTGGGGGAATGTTCCCAACACCCAGGGATCAAATTCGGCGTCGATCAGCGTGACGGGACACCAATTCTTCCGGTTGAACGGTCCGTAAACAACTTGAATGTGAATCGGGTCAAGCTGGAGTTGTTCACGGTGAAGCCGGAATGACTCCAGCTTTTAATTAATGTGTGAGAACTGAATGGAAAGCAGCTGCTTGAAATCAAAAATCAAATGCCTGTTCTGTATCGTTTTGGGGCTTTGCGCTCCTTGGGTATTGCCCGCTCAAAATAATTTCATCACCGGCGCCGATCTTTCCCTGCTGGCCTATTTTGAGACGAATGGAATTGTCTATAAAGACAATGGCCAGGCCGGCGACGCGATTCAAATCCTGAAAAATCACGGTATTAATTGTATTCGCCTTCGATTGTTCACCAGCAGCGCCGCGCAAGCCCAGGCGGATCCGTACGATTATATCAACAACCTGACCTATACCGTCCCGTTGGCGGTGCGGGTCAAAAATGCCGGATTACAGTTCATGCTGGATTTTCATTATTCCGATACCTGGGCTGATCCCGGGCACCAGGCCACGCCGGCCGCCTGGGCCGGCCTGACGTTTGCCCAACTGTTGCCGCAGATGCGTTCCTACAACAGCAACGCCATCGCCGCGTTTGCCGCCGCCGGAGCGATGCCCGATTACGTGCAGATTGGGAATGAAATCACCGACGGCATGTTGTGGCCGAACGGGCAGCTTACGGGTAACTGGAGCAGCACCAATCCGTCATGGATCCGGCTTGGCCAATTGATGAATGCTGCAGTCCAGGGCATCGAGGACGCGACGAATGCCACGGGCGCTAAAATGCCCAAGATTGTCGTTCATATTGACCGTGGCGGAGACTGGGGCACGACCAGGTCGTATTTTGACAACTTGAACGCCCAGGGCGTTCCCTACGACATCATCGGCGAAAGCTACTATCCGTTTTATCACGGACCGTTGACGGGTCTGGCCAATTGCGTCACCAATGCCGCCAAGCGTTACGGCAAACCGATCTTCGTTGCGGAGACCGATTTTCCTTATATTTATTCGACGAATATCTATGGCATCCCGGCCACAACCAACGGTCAGGTTCAATTCGTCGCCACTCTGGCCCAGATTGTCAAAGGCGCCCCCAATAATCTGGGCGCCGGCATTTTCTGGTGGGGAGCGGAATATCAATACCCCAATGCCAACCAGGCTGGAGTGGGAACGCGCTCGTTCTTCGGCAGCGACGCCAATTTGTTGCCGGCGGCAGTCGCCTTCGGCGAGCTGGCCGCGCCGGTGGACATAAGTGCGAGTTTGGCGCCCCCCAATTTGATGCTGCAATGGCCGCTGAGCGGCGCCGGAATGAATTTGATGACGACAACAAACCTGGGGCCGCCGTCGGGTTGGCTGTCCGTGACCAACCAGATTCAAAATACCGGCACGACGTATAATGTGACCCTGCCAATCGATCCCGTGCAGAGCCGTTTCTACCGGTTGCAATCGAATTGACCCTGAGTCGATCCGAAACATGAAAAACAGCCAGTGATAACCGAAACCACAGTCAAGCAACTCATTGCGCAGCGAGAGAGCAGCTCGGTACATTCGCCATTATTCTCCCTCTCCGCCAACGGAGTTGGGGGAGAGGGCCGGAGTGAGGCGTCGCGTTTTGAATGTTTTCAAACTCCAATCCCCTCGCCCCGGCCTTCTCCCGGCAATGGCGGGGCGAAGGAGTCGGGTCAGTGTCAGGCTGAGCATCAGCGACGGGCGTTCACCCTCATTGAACTGCTGGTGGTAATAGCGATTATCGCCATCCTGGCGGCCATGTTGTTGCCGGCACTGGCGCAGGCGAAAAAGCGCGGCCAGATGGCCGTGGATATCAACAACAACCGGCAGATTTTGATCGGAATGACCCTGTTTGCTGGCGATAATGTTGATTACATGGCTCAACCGGGTTGGGGCATTTACGACGACTGCTGGGCCGCCTCGTCGAACATACAGAATCATCTCGGCGGTACTCCTGCCTTATATCAACAGAATTACACCAATCAATTGCTCGATTTCCAAAACGGCCAGCTCTATGTCTATCTCAAAAATCCAAAGGCGATGGTCTCTCCCGCGGACGTCAAAAACAGTCAATTTTACCAGCGTCAGATTTATATCAGCAGTTATGTCTGGAATGGTGCGGTGATTGGTTATGACCACGGGAGCTTTCCCACCGGCTCCGGCCAATTGCCCAGCACCTACAAACTGAGCCAGTTCAGGCCGAGCGCAGTCCTGATTTGGGAAACGGATGAGACCCAACCATTCTTTTTTAATGATTTTGCCAATTATCCGGACCAGGGCATTTCCGGCCGCTACGGTGAAGCAGCCATCGTCGGGTTTTTTGATGGGAGCAGCCGGCGAATACCGATCAGCCAATTCTCATATTGGGCCGGCTGCGTCAACGGTGTTTGGAACTTGCAAGGAGGAACCCGGTGGCGATTTGTCAAATCTCTTCCCAACCAGTTGTGGTGCAGCCCCGTGAATAATGGACATCCCTGACTTCGGCAAAGGCGAGGGGCGGGGCAGCGTTGCCAGGACGGTTGGAAATTCTTGTTGACCGATTCGGGTCCGGGTTCATTGTATCTGGCCGGCACAAAATTTGGTACCGATGGCCCGATTTTATGAACAACTCGTCGCCGCGCTGGCGGAGCGCCAGCCGTTCACCCTGGCGTTGATTTCCGGCGTCAAAGGTTCCAGCCCGCAACGCATCGGCGCCAAGGCGCTCTTCTTTCCGGATGGACGGATCGTCGGCACGCTGGGCGGTGGTTGTCTGGAGGCGGAAGTCCATTCCCGTGCCAAACGCGCTCAGAAAACCGGCGAGGCTTCGACCTTTGAAATGCTGCTGGATCATGATTTTGGCTGGGACGACGGCCTGATTTGCGGCGGCAGTGTGTCGGGACTGATCCTGCCGCGCGCGGCGGAAGCGGCGGAACTCTGGCGTCAACTTGCCACCGTCACCCAGCCCGTTTGTTGGGGTGTCAAAACGGATTTCTCCATCACATTCGTTGCCGGGAACGCCGGCTTCCAGCCGGGTGGTTCCGCCGTTGAAACAGGTCGGAATGCCGACAAGATGCCGGCGCTCCCGGACTGGCTTTACCAGGAAAAGGTTTCCCCGCAATGCGCCTTTTGGATTGCCGGTTCCGGCCACGTGGCCCAGGCCGTGGCGCCCCTGGCCCGGCAACTGGAGTTCGACGTGACAATTTTTGATGATCGACCTGGCCTGGCGAATCATCAATTTTTCCCGGCGGATATCCACTTGCGGGTGGCTGGCTGGAATGAACTTTTACAGGAGCCGCTGCCGAAGCCACCGACCTTCGGCCTCATCGTCACCCGCGGTCACCAGCATGACGCCCTGGTGCTGACCGAGTGGATTCATCGTCCCTTTGTTTTTCTGGGCATGATCGGCAGCCGCCGCAAGGCGCGGATTGTTCGCGAACAATTCCTCAGGCAAAATATAGCCACGGCGGAGCAATTCGATCGGATTGCCTGTCCGGTGGGCATGGAGATCAACGCGCAGAGCACTGCCGAAATCGCCGTGAGCGTGCTGGCGCAGTACATCCAAAAACGGGCGGAATTATATGAAGTTTGAATTTTAAGTTCTGAATTTTTGGTTCCGGCATGACCCAACTCAAGACTCAAAATTCAAAACTCAAAACTGCGCCGCCGCTGGGCGTCGCCATTCTCGGTGCCGGCGCCTCATGCCGGATGGGCCGGCCCAAATTGCTGTTGGCCTGGGACGATACCACCGTCATCGGCCATATCATCCGGCGATGGCGCGAGCTGGGCGCGGCACAAATCACCGTGGTTCACCGGCCCGACGATGCGGAGTTGGCGCGGGAATTGGATCGCCTGAATTTTCCGGTACGGGACCGGATTGAAAACCCGCAATCCGGCGAGGGCATGTTCAGTTCCATTTTGTGCGCGGCGAAATGGCAGGGTTGGAGCCGGGAAATTTCCAGCCGGGCCGTTGTTCTGGGGGACCAACCGCATTTGCAGAGGAACACGTTGCGTTCTTTGTGGGAGCACGCCGGGCGAAATCCGGATGCCATTTGCCAGCCGACGTTCAAAGGCCGCATCGGACATCCGGTGATTCTGCCGCGCGACGTATTTGAGGAGTTGAAGCATTCCCGCGCGAAGACGTTGAAAGATTTTTTGAAACCATTTCACCGCCGCTGCGTCCAATGTCCGGTGGCGGATACCGGTCTGTTGCTTGACTTGGACCGACCGGAGGATTATGACAAGGCAGTCAAGTACCACTCAGGAAATTTATGAATGATCCGGAAGCAACCGGCGGCGGTGCCTTTTCGCGCCGGACGTTTCTCAAGGGACTGGGCACCACGGCGGTCGCGGCAGTGGCCGCACAGACCACCGCGGTTGCCGCGGAACTTGAAAAGGTCAACGCGGAAAGGATTCTCGGTCCCGGTCCGGTGCCCGTGACCCTGACCGTCAACGGCCAGCGATTGAAATTGATGCTCGAACCGCGTGTGACCCTGCTGGACGCGCTGCGGAATTATTCGAGTCTGACCGGCGCCAAGGAAGGTTGTGACCGGGCGGCGTGCGGCGCCTGCACGGTTCTGTTGGATGACGTGCCCGTTTATTCCTGCCAAAAACTGGCCGTTGAAGCGCAGGGCCGCGAAATCACGACCATCGAGGGTCTGGCCACGGACGACAAACTGTCCAAGGTGCAGCAGGCGTTCATCGAAAAGGACGCCTTGCAGTGCGGCTATTGCACGCCGGGCTTCATCATGAGTGTGACGGCGTTGTTGAAACAAAATCCACATCCGACTGTCGATGAGGTCAAGCACGCGTGCGCCGGGAACCTGTGCCGCTGCGGCACGCATCCGCACATTCTGCAGGCCGTGTTCCAGGCGGCGGGCGTAAAAACCACCAACAAAACGGAGGTCATCCATGCCTAGCTGGCCGGCCGAAACCAAATACATCAGCCAGCCCACGTTGCGCGTGGACGCGCCGCCCAAGGTGACCGGCCGGGCGCGCTATTCATCCGATACGCAGGCGGAAGGCTGGCTTTATGGCATGATTCTCCGGTCAAAATGGCCGGCTGCAAAAATTTTATCCGTGAACCTGGCCCCGGCCCGGCAGATTCCCGGCATCAAGGCGGCCGTCGTCGTGCGTGAGGGCGAATTCACCGTGCGGTTTTACGGTGAGGAAATCGCCGCTGTCGCCGGCACAACCAAACAGGCGTGCCTCGACGCACTGCGCGCCATTGAAGTCAAAGCTGAACCCCGAAATGATTTTGCCGTCAACGAAAATGAAGCCCGGAAGGACGACGCACCACAGGTCTGGCAGGGAAAACCCAATGTGGCGCCGGGCCGGGTGCGGGAACGGGGCAACGTGGACCACGCTTTCGGCGAATGCGCCGCAGTGATTGAAGGTTTTTACACGACGCCGGTGCAGATCCATAATCCGATGGAGACGCACGGTAACACGGTGTCCTGGACCGACGACGGTGTGACCGCCTGGGCCTCCACGCAGGGCATCACCAGCGTGCGCGACGGTCTCGCGGGCGCGTTGCAGCTGGATCAAAGCAAGGTGCGCGTCATCACCGATTTCATGGGGGGAGGTTTTGGCGCAAAATTTGGAGCCGGCGTGGAAGGGATGCTGGCGGCGCGGCTGTCGCGCGAGGCGAAAGCGCCGGTTCGCCTGATGCTCACCCGTTTTGATGAGGCGCTCGCAGTTGGCAACCGGCCGTCCAGTTTTCAAAGGATCAAGATGGGTGCGCTGGCGGACGGGACGTTGCATGCTTTTGAGGCCGAAAATTACGGCACAGCCGGCATCGGCGCGGGAGGTGACTCCGGCGGCGGCGGTGGCGGCGCGGACATTCCCATGCCCTACCTTTATCCGGTACCCAACTCCCGCGTGAAGCAATCGGCGGTCGCCGTGAACGCCGGCTCGTCGCGTGCCTTTCGTGCGCCCGGGAATCCGCCGGCGTCCTTTGGCATGGAATCCGCCATGGACGACCTGGCGGTGAAACTCGGCATGGATCCGCTGGCATTCCGGTTGAAAAACGATTCCAACGAAGTCCGCCGGCAGGAATACAAGATCGGCGCGGAAAAATTCGGCTGGAAGGAAAAATACCTGACACCCGGCAGTTCGCCCGGCCCGGTGAAAACCGGCATCGGCTGCGCAGGCGCGGCATGGCCCGCCGGCGGTCCCAGCCGCACCACGCAGGGTGAAGCGCAAATCAATCCCGATGGCAGCATCGAGTTCCGCCTCGGTGTGCAGGACATCGGCACCGGCACCAAAACCGTCATCGCCGTGGTCGCGGCGGAAATGCTGGGCTTGAAGCCGGAACAGATCACCGTGAAAGTCGGCGACACAAATTATCCGCCCGGCCCCGGCAGCGGAGGCAGCACCACTTGCGCTTCGATTTCACCGACGGTTTACGACATCTGTCAGCGTGGATTGCAGCAATTGCAGAACCAGACCGGCATCGCGGATGCGCGCGGAGAAAACTGGTTTGCCGCGTGCAAAAAACTGGGCGTCAATCCGCTCGCTGTCCATGGAACCTGGATCGAAGGGCTTTCCAACCGCCCGGCCTACGGCGTGCAATTTGCCGAGGTCGCCGTCGACACTGAAACCGGGCTGGTCACGGTGAAGAAGGTCGTCGCCGTTCACGACTGCGGTCTCATCATTGACACGCTCACGCTCGAGAGCCAGATCAACGGCGGCGTCATCATGGGCATGGGCTATGCCTTGTACGAGGAGCGCGTGATGGATGATCTGTCCGGCGTGGTGTTGAATCCGAATTTTGAAACCTACAAGCTGCCCGGCATCGCCGATGTGCCGGAAATTGAGATTGTCCTGCTGAACATGCCCGAACGCGGCGTCATTGGCATCGGCGAGCCGGCCACCGTGCCCACGGCGGCGGCGATTGGCAACGCCGTCGCCAACGCCATCGGCGTGCGCGTCGGCAGCCTGCCCATCACGCCCGCGAAGGTTCTGGCCGCGCTCGGCAAGGTTCCTCCCGTCGCCCAAACATGAAAGCTTTCGAATACGCCACCGCGCTCTCGACCGACAGCGCCCGCCAGTTGGCTGCCGACAGCGGTGCTTACCTCGCCGGCGGCAACGATCTGCTTGGGCTGCTCAAGGATTATCTCATCCCCGGCCCGAACATTCTCGTCAACATCAAGTCGCTGCCCGGTTTGAACCAGATCGAGCGTGGCGAAAAAAACTGGATCATCGGCGCGCTGGTGACCATCGCGGAAATCGAACACGACGCGGGCATTGCGAAGGTATTTCCGGGCCTGCACGATGCCGCCGCCGAAATCGCCTCGCCGCAGATCCGCAACGTTGCCACCGTCGGCGGTAATCTGGCCCAGCACTCGCGCTGCTGGTACTTTCGTCAGCGCGACGTCGTTTGCCTCAAGAAAGGCGGCGACCTTTGTTATGCGCGGGAAGGGGACAACCGTGATCACTGTCTGTTCAGCGGCAATGACTGCATCAGCCCGGTCGTGTCCAGCCTGGCCACGAGCCTGGCCGCGCTCGAGGCCACGGCCGTCGTGCTCCACGAAGGCAAGGAAACCCGCTTGAACATGGCTGAGTTTTACGAGAAGGCATGGACGGAGCCGAACGCGCACAATTCGCTTGCGCCCGGCGACCTGATATTGCGCGTGGAAATTCCAACCGGGCGCACGGCCAGCGCCTATTTGCAGGTCAGCGACAAGCACACGTTCGACTGGGCGCTGGTCAGTTGTGCCGCGGCGGCGAATCTAATCGGGGGGAAATTAAGCCAGCCGCGGGTTGCGCTCGGCAGCATTTCTCCCGTGCCGCATCAGGTCGAGGCAGCCAACGCCTTCTTGGACGGCAAAACCCTGGACAGCGACACCGCGTCGCAAGCGGCGGACCTGATTTTGAAGGGAGCCAGGCCGTTGGCGCAAAACGCGTACAAGCTGCCGATGGCGCACGCGCTGATCCGGCGCACGTTGCTCAAACTGAAAGGTTGAACCATGGAGCGCATATTTTGCAAACATCTGCGGACAAAAAGCCTGTATGTCGGCGCGACCACGGAGGAGGCTTTTGCGGAGAAAGAAGGCGGGCATGTCACGCCGTGCCATTTCTGGTGCAACCGCACTCAAACGGTTGTCGGGGTGGACGATCAGCCCGTTCACAAGGCCGCCTGCATTCCGGGCCGCTCATGTTACGAGGCATAGCTGATAACCAAGCCCCGCCGGTCGCACTTTCCGCCGACAACGACGGAGCTCGATTCCAAATGAAACCTTCGCCTGCGTCCGCGGTGGTCATGCACCAATTTCGTATAATTCCGTTCGCGCTTATACTTTTTGCTGCGCCCGCGATTTTCGCAGCAGATTGGATACATTTGTTCAATGGCAAGGACCTCTCGGGTTGGACACAAAAGGGTGGCCCCGCGAAATTTTATGTCCGCGACGGCTGCCTCGTTGGCGAAGCGGTGTCCGAAAGTGAGACCAACAGCGTTCTTTGCACGAAGAAGGATTATCGCAATTTCATCCTCGAACTCGATTTCAAGGTGGATCGTCTGCTTTTCTCGGGCGTCCAGATCCGCAGCCGGTATGCCGCGAAAAGAGTTGATTGGAAATGGGACGGCCGGCCCCTGACCATTCCGGCGGGCCACGTTTACGGGTATCTGGTGCTGATTGATCCCAGCCCGATTCACCGCTGGTGGACGGCCACGCTTTTCGATGAGCGTTGGTGGACGGGCGGCATTTACGACGAGAAGCGGCGGATGTGGCTTTATCCCGGCCCTGAAGGCGGCGACCCGGATGAGTTTTCCAGTCAGGGAATGAAGATTTTCCGGACCAACGACTGGAACCATCTTCGAATCGAGGCGGTCGGTGACTCGATGGAAACCTTTCTCAACGGCGTTCCCTGCGCACAGATCCATGACGCCATGACACCCAAAGGTTTCATCGGACTCCAGGTCCGGAATTGGATCAGCGACGACGAGCACGCAACGCTGGCGGGAGCAAAAGTTTGGTTCAAGAACATCCGCCTCAAGCCGCTTCCCCGAAACCTGTTGTCTACCGGCGGATCCGGGTTCAACGCGGCTTCCACCAAGTTCCCCTAAACTATCCGGAAGCTTGTATAAGCTCCTTTCAGGAGCAATCTGATTGAATAAAACCTGCGGCTGTGCGAAATTCGGAGGTTGTCACACAATTCAATGATGTACTATAGTCGAATTCGGGGACTTGTTCTGCTTTCCAGCCTATTGCTCGCGTTTCAAACGCTGGCCGTCAATGTTCTCACGCAACACAATGACCTGGCGCGCACCGGGGCCAACACGTCGGAAACCATCCTGACACCCGCCAACGTCAATTCGGCGAACTTTGGCAAGCTGTTTGCCGACAATGTGGACGGTCAGGTTTACGCCCAGCCACTCTACGTGCAAAGTTTGAACATTGCCGGGGGAACGCACGATGTGGTTTTTGTCTGCACGGAGAGCAATAGCGTCTACGCATTTGATGCGGACGCACCCGGGATTACCTACTGGCGTACCAATCTGGGCGCCCCTTTTCCTTCCAGTTGCATGGATCTGATGCCCGTCGTCGGCATCACCGGCACGCCGGTAATCGATTTGGACAGCGGCACGCTCTATGTGGACACCAAACTGGCGGCCGGACCCGCCCAAAAATTACATGCCCTGGATATCACGACCGGCCAGGAGAAATTTGGCGGCCCGGTGACAATCGCCGCCGCAAATTTTGATGCCACCGTACAACATCAGCGTCCGGGCCTGCTGTTGCTGAATGGGGTGGTGTATCTTGCCTTTGGCTCACACTGTGACGCCGGGGATTATCATGGTTTTGTGATCGGTTATAACGCCACCAATCTCTCGCAGACAGGTGTTTTCAACGCGACTCTCACCGGGAGCCAGGGCGGGATCTGGTCCGGCGGCATGGCCCCGGCGGCGGATACGAATGGCAACCTCTACGTCATGACCGGCAATGGAGATTTTGACGGTTCCAACAATTTTAGCATGTCCTTCATCAAATTGAGCGGCAGCCTGTCGGTGGTGGACTATGCGACTCCGACCGACTGGTCATCGCTCAGCATCAGTGACCTGGACCTTGGCTCCGGCGGGACGGTGCTGCTGCCTCCCCATTACATAACGGGGATCGGTAAGAATGGGACCATGTATCTCGCTGATATCAACAATATGGGGCATGTCGGCAACTTTACGCAATCCTTCGACGCCGGAGTGCAAGGTGATACGATCGGCAAGTCGCCGGTTTATTGGCAGGGGCCGAACCTGCAATATCTTTTTGCCCTGCACGCCAACAACCCGACCATGGCTTTCGAATATACCGGGTCGAACATCATCACCACCCCGCTGGGCACGTCGTCGTTCACGCAGAATGATCGTAGTGGCGGAATATCTCTTTCTGCCAATGGGACCACGAACGGCATCTTGTGGGAAATTGGGAGCGACAGCAAAATGCGGGCGTACGACGCGGTGAATTTTCCAAAGATGCTGTGGACCGGGACAGTGGGGACGTATGCGAAGATGAATTGCCCGACGGTGGCGAACGGAAGGGTTTACGTGGGCACCGCCTCCAATCTGGGGGTGTGGGGACTGACCAACTACCTTTACCTGCAAAACGGTGGCGCCAACCCGGTCTTAAATTGGGCGGCGGGAAGGTTGCTGCAGGCCACCAATCTGTCGGGACCCTGGGCGACCAACCCTTCCGTTTCGCCGTACACGGTGACCCCGACCAATGCGCAGACGTTTTATCGGGTGTTGGTGCGGTAGTGATCAAGGAACCCGCGCGGTCGGATCTCCCGACTGGCCTTTTGCGCGTCCAACCTTGTAGCCTTTGATTCCGTAAAACGCGACATAAGCGTAGGCGAGGAGCGGTACGATGAACGCCACCTGCGGATTCCAGACGTCCGCGATCCGTCCCCAGATGGCGGGCAGGATGGCGCCGCCGATCACGGCCATCACCAGCAGGGAGGATACCTGGCTTTTGTAAACACCCATCCGGTCGAGCGCGAGGGAGAAGATGTTCGGCCAGCCGATGGAGGTGAACAGCCCGATACCCACGATGCACCACATCGCCAGCTTGCCACCGAAGAGGATGACAACCGCCAACAACATGACAATCGTTCCGGAAAAGACGAAGAGCGTCCGGTCGGCGAGCCCTTTGCCGAATTGGAAGAACAGCCAGCAGAGTGCGAGCAGGGGCAGATAATTTCTCACAATGGCCCACCCGGCTGCAAAATCAAATTGGTGCTGGTCGCCATTCCAACTGCGCAGGGTCCAGAACAGCAGAAAGGCCAGGACGGGAATGCCGGCGAGCAGGAGCCGTTTGTTGCGCGGTTTCATCTCGCTCATTTCCGCCGCGCCCATGAAGCGGCCGATCAACATGCCGCCCCAGAATAGCGAAACATATTTGCTGGCTTCCAGCGCCGGCATGGCCGCAACGCCGGGCAGGCCGAAAAAATTGATGATGGCGCTGCCGACGGATACTTCGCCGCCGACGTACATAAAGATGGCCACCATGCCGAGGACGACATGGGGATATCGCAACGAGCCGATGCCGGGTTCCACCTTGCCTTCACCGACGTGTGGCAGATGGATGGAAAAGAAAAACACCGCCAAAATGACGAATACAATGCAGAAAATCAGGTACGGTATCTTGACTGACTCCGCCCCGTTGGCACCGGTTTCGGCAAAATACTTGAAAATCAAATAACCACCAATGAGGGGTCCGGTAGTCGTGCCGAGCGAATTGAACGCCTGGGCGAAATTCAGGCGGCTGGATGCGGTCCGCTCGGGTCCAAGGATGGTCACGTAGGGATTGGCGGCGATTTGCAGCATGGCGAAGCCGATTCCGACGATAAACAGTCCAGCGAGAAACTCAGGGTACGAATGAACCGTGGCTGCCGGCCAGAAGAGGGCGCTGCCCGCCGCGGAAAGCAAAAGCCCGACGACCACGCCATTTTTGTAGCCGATGCGGGCGATGGGGTCTCCCCAGAAGGCGGAAACAAGAAAATATGCAATCGAGCCGATGCAGTAGGCGCCGAAGAAGGCGAACTGGACCAACATGGCTTCGAAGTAATTAAGCGTGAACGCTTCTTTAAATCGCGGGATAAGGATGTCGTTGAAGACAGTCATGAATCCCCACATGAAAAACAGGATGGTCATGATCGCGAATGGGCCGCGATAAGACCTTCCATTTTCCGATTGGGGTGAGGAAGCGGTTTGTGGATTGGCCGCGCCGAGGTTTGCCATAGGATTCGCGCAATCATCGTGAGACTGCCAGGACTGTCAAACATATTTGCCGGCAGGATCCGGCCCATCCGACATCATAATGGCCAAACCGGAATTGTTGCCGGACCGTTTCGGATTCAAATATTTTGTATCTCCCATCCTTTCCCGACTGTTTTTGGGTCCATGGATAAATCTATTGGATTGCATCGCCGGTGGAGAACTCGTTTAATGAACGAAATTCCATGAGCTTCAGCTGGTGCCGGGGTTGAGCCCGGGACCGGAACCCTCAGGTGAAGGAAAATATGCAACGATTGATCCTGTGCCTCGCAACGCTGTTGACCGTCGCCCCCGGGTCTTTGATGGGTGCGCCGCCTGCCTTCCAGAACTTCATCACGGCGCGCGGCGATCAGTTGATGGATGGCGACAAACCGTTTCGTTTCATTTCCTTTAACATTCCCAACTTGTTGATTGTCGAAGATAATTTCCCCTTCGCCGAGACCAATGCCTGGCGCCTGCCCGATGAATTTGAGCTGCAGGACGCCCTGGCCACGGTGCACCAGATGGGTGGGAACGTCGTGCGCACTTATTCCATCCCTGTCTGGCGGGGCGACGATCCGCCGGCAGACTCTTCTTACGTGCTGGGTATCGACAAATACAACGAGAACGCCTTTCGTACGCTTGACCTCGCCCTCAAGCTGGCCAACGAAAACGGGGTCCGGCTCATCATTCCGCTGGTGAACAACTGGAAATGGCAGGGGGGCCGCGGCGAATGGGCAGCCTTTCGCGGCAAATCCCCGGACGACTTCTGGACCGATCCGCAACTCATCGCCGATTTCGAGAGGACCATCCGGTACGTTTTGTTGCGGACCAACACACTGACTGGAGTACCGTACTGCGATGACAAGGCCATCCTTTGCTGGGAAACCGGCAATGAACTTTCGTCACCGCCTTCCTGGACGCACGAAATCGCCCGTTATATCAAGAGCATGGATCGAAATCACCTGGTCATGGATGGTGTGAACGGCGGGCGTTTACGTCCCAGTTCGCTAAGCGACCCGGACATAGACATCGTTACGACGCACCATTATCCAAGCTTCGGGATGCGGGGAACTTTCGCCGAAATAATCCGCCAGAATTGGGCCATGGCGAAAGGCAGGAAACCCTATGTGGTGGGCGAATTTGGTTTTGTCGGCACGGCCCAAATGCAGGACACGATGAAAACCACCATGGAGACCGGCATGTCGGGCGGGTTGCTATGGAGTCTGCGGTTCCGCGACCGTGACAGCGGTTTTTACTGGCACAGCGAGCCGGATGGTGGCGATCTCTACAAGGCTTTCCATTGGCCCGGTTCACCGATTGGCGCGGGATATGATGAAATCACCCTGATGGCTTTGGTCCGCAGCAACGCTTTCGCCATCCGCGGCCTGAACCCGCCGCCGATTCCGGTCCCCTCGCCGCCGACCTTGTTGGCCATAACCGATCCGGGCGCGATTTCCTGGCAAGGTTCCGTGGGCGCGTTCAGCTACACGGTCGAGCGCGCGATGAATCCCGACGGTCCCTGGACCCTGGCCGGGAAGGACATCGACGAAAGTTCTGTGCAATATCACCCGCTCTTCAGCGACGAATCCGCGTCGGCCGGCCAGTGGTACTACCGGGTCCTGGCGAAAAATGAAGCCGGCCTTTCCGTGCCGTCCAATGTCGTGGGCCCGGTCGCGGTCTCTCACGCGACCTTGGTGGATGAACTCGCCGACTTTTCCAGGACTTATCGTCATGCGGGCGGCGTCACCCTTAACCAGCACAACTCGCGCAAGGCCAAGGAGGATGCAACGCGCGCCGCCGGTAACGCCGGGGGCGTGCTGATTTACCAGGTGCCGGCCGCGATTGAAGGCTTCTGCGTCTTCACGTTCTTTCCGGACGATGTTGAGAACTTGAAATTTTCAATTTCCGACGATGGCCGGACTTACCGCGACGTCTCCGCCGTCAAGGACGAATATTACTCCGGTGCCGGCGATTATAACTATTGGAAACCCGTGCTGTACCACGCTGAAAACTTGAGTGGCACCGGAAAATTCCTGAAGATTGAACTGACGGGTCAAACGCAAATCGGGCGGGTGGAAATCACGCACGCATTGGAGAAATGAACCGACCACAACGAAGCCTTGATTCGGACTCCATGATGAATCCGGCCAAGCTGAAAAACTTTTCGCAGCGCTTCAGCGATCACCTGTTCGGTCATCTCCTGCCGTTCTGGTGCGGGCCTGCCGTGGACCACGAACAAGGCGGTTGGATGGGTTGGCTGTCCAATGACCTTAAGCCCGACCGGACGCAACCCAAGGGGCTGATCGTCAACAGCCGTATTTTGTGGGCGTTTTCGGCGGTTCATAGGTTTCCTTTTTGCCGGTTTCATGAAACCGAGTGCAAAAAGGCGGCGCAGCCGGACAAGCTGTTCCGCCAGATGGCCGACCGTGCGTTTGACTACGTGATGAACCGGTTCTGGGATACGCAGCGTGGCGGCGCCTTCTGGCAATTGGATGACACCGGACGCGTTGTTTTGGACGATTCCAAGAAGACTTACGGCCAGGCGTTTTATATCTATGCGCTCGCGGAATATCATCGGGCCTTCGGCGTGCTGCCGGCGTTGGCCCGGGCGCAGGAGCTGTTTGAACTGATCGAACGGCACGCGCACGACAACCAGTTCGGCGGCTACCTCGAAGTCTGCCAGCGGGACTGGTCGGAGGCCGGCGCCGAGGCCCGGCTCAGCGACAAGGACATGAACGAGAAGAAGTCCATGAACAACCATCTTCACGTTCTCGAGGCGTATACCAATCTGTACCGGGTCTGGAAGGAGCCGCGCGTGGCGCAACGCCTGTGCGAACTCATCCAGCTTTTCGAGCAGCGCATCCTCGATGCCCGCACCCGGCACTTGAACCATTTCTTTGATGAGGAATGGCGCGTACGGTCCGATTCCTACACGTTCGGTCATGACATTGAAAGCACCTGGCTGCTCTGCGAAGCCGTCGAGGTTTTGGGCGATGCCAGGTTGCGGAAACAAGTGGAACAGGTCGTGTTGCCGATGGCGGAGGTCGTGCTCCAGGAAGGAATTGATGCCGACGGCGCCCTGCGTTACGAGGGCAGAGGAGGGAAAATCATCGACGCAGGCAAGGAATGCTGGCCACAGGCGGAATCGGTGATTGGCTTCCTGAACGCTTATCAACTCTCGCGCGACGAAAAGTTCTTCGCGGCGGCGTTTCGCACCTGGGATTTTATTGACAGCCACCTGGTGGACCGCGTCAACGGTGAATGGTTCTGGCGAATTACACCCGAAGGCAAGGTGGACGTCGCTCTGCCTAAAGTCAGCGAATGGAAGGGCCCGTATCACGCATCCCGGATGTGCCTGGAGGCGCTCCGCCGTTTGTCGGCCATCACCAGTTGATCCGTTTTTTCTCGAAGGCGGTCACCCACGGGAGCAACATGGGCATATGCGAACCCTGGTCCGATTGTCCCTTCGAAAAGAAAGCCTGACCGCTGCGACGCTGATTTTGGCAGCTGTTCTTTTTGTCCAAACTGCGTTTGTTTGTTCCGCTGCTGAAACCACCGGGGTTTTTAACGTGCTGGATTACGGCGCCAAAGGTGACGGGACCAATGACGACACGGCGGCCGTGCAAAAGGCCATTGATGCGTGCGGTGCGCAGGGTGGGGGACAAGTGCTATTGCCCGCTGGAACGTTTCGCACGGGCGCGCTGACACTACACAGCGGCACCGATTTTCATCTGGCCAACGGTGCGGTGCTCAAAGGCAGCGCCAATTGGCGTGACTACGGGCATCCCGGCGCGTTGTTGTTTGCGAAGGATGCCACCAACCTCACGGTCTCCGGCAACGGCGTCATTGACGGCAACGACCGCGCCGTCTGGCAGCAACTGGCGAACGAGGAAGCCGGCGGTGACATCAACAAAACGAACTGGTGGCCGGAATCTTTCACCGGCGACTGGTGGCCGTTCGACAAACTGCCTAACCAGCCGCAAACGCATGGCGGCCGGCCCATGATGGTCATTTTTATCGGTTGCCAGCAGGTCCGGATGCACGATTTCACCCTGTGCCATGCGCCGAGCTGGACGCTGCACCTGGTCGGGTGCGACGACGTGGTGATTGATGACATCAGCATTCACAACGCCTGGGATATTGCCAACTGTGACGGCATTGACATTGACCATTCGCGCGATGTGCGCGTGGCGAACTGTCATATCACTGCGGCAGACGACGGCATCGTCATCAAGGACACACCGAACTTTGCGGCTTACGGCGGGTCCGCCCGCATCACGGTCACGGGTTGCGTGATTGAGTCCCGGAGCAGCGCGCTGAAAATCGACGAGACCTACACCCTGCCGGGCGCGCGCGACATTGTCTTTGCCGCCTGTGTGGTGGCGCACAGCAACCGCGGGCTTTCGATACAAAGCCTCGACGCGGGCAACATCGAGAACGTGCTGTTTGCCAACATCACCGTCGAGACCGGTTTCCAGCCGCACAAATGGTGGGGCGCAGCCGAGCCGATTCATATCAGCCATTTTCCGCGCAACGCGAAAACCAAACTGGGCTATGTCCGCAACATCCGTTTCAGCAACATTCTTTGCCACAGCGAAAATGGCATCTTCCTGATGGGCTGGAGCAATTCGCCATTGGAAAATATCGTGTTGGACAACGTCCGAGTGGAAATCGCAAAAACCAGTGATGTGCCCGGAGGTTTTTATGATGAACGGCCCGTGGGCGTGTTTGCGAACGGTATTTTCCAGTACAAACTGGCGGGGATTTACGCCCGCGACATTAACGGACTGTCACTGCGTCACACTGAGGTTGTTTGGGGCAAGCCTGTGGATAAGAGTTACGGTAAAAGTCTGGACGCAAAGAACGTGAAAAATCTCGAAGGGAAATAATGCAAAATGCGGGAGCCCTTTATGCAGCGAGAACTCTTTGAGGTTTCCAACCCGAAGAAAGGCCTCCGCGTAAAATATTTCAGCGGCGTGCGCGAGATTCACGCGTAGGGCGGGCGTTGCAGTCGAAAAAGCTCACAGATTGCTGGAAAATCAGTCTGGCACAGGTTATGCCAGAGCACAGTTTGGAATGATCATGGGAACCTTCAACTATGATTTGATTGCGGTGGCAAGTGACGCGCCGCGACAGGTCTGGTTGGCCAACTCCAATGGCAAAGCCACATTGCTGGCCCAGATTGGGTTTCAGATTGAGGCCAATTCTGCGGACACTTTG
>DATJYM010000312.1:0-2197 GCA_035499615.1 Candidatus Acidiferrales bacterium
CGGACTGGGTACGGAGGATTGGACTCTACAGTACCGCTATTGGAAGACACCGGAACATGCGATGATGGACGACGGCGGCCGGAATCTGCCTTGATTGAACCCGCCCCGGCTGAAACTTCGCCGCAACCAGCATTTCGCACCGGGTGATGCCCCGCGCGAAATGCGAAACATCCGCTTGCGGACCGTTTAAATCAATGTATCAAGTAATCTTGAGGCCGGTGGCGCAGGGCTTTCAAAGATTTGACGCTTGCAGGTATTCGTGCCGTGGTCCAGTTTTGAACATTAGATCGTAATGTATTCTCCAGGAAAGTTTTGGTATCTGCTCATCTGGCTCGCCCTGACCGTGGGGGGCGTTCTCGTTGCCCACCTGGTTTTCGCCATCGGATGGGGCATCCCGGTGATCGTTGGGACAATCCTGTTTGCAGCCGTCCTTATCAATGGTTTGTTGGCCGCCATGGAGGACGGGCAGCCCGGTGGATTTTCCGGGCCGGAGCCGAAGCAATCCGAAAAAATTTCGGAGAATGAGTAGTTTTTTGCCAGCTCAAGCCCGTTCCGGAGTCGCCACGAAAACAAGCATGTGTGAGCAGCTTGAAGTGACAGACGCCGGCCATTTCTATGAATCGATCCGTTAACATCGCCATTGTTGGGGATTACGATGCCGGGGTTCCTGCTCACCGGGCGATTCCACGCGCGCTGACCCTCGCCGGCGAAGCGGCGGGAGTGATTGTAAAACATGAATGGGTGTCCACGGAGACGATTACCAGCGCCGCCCGCGTTTCTGCTTGCGACGGGCTCTGGTGTGCGCCGGCCAGTCCCTATCGCAGCATGGAGGGAGCGTTGCAGGCCATCCGCTTTGCCCGCCAAGAGGGTCGCCCTTTTCTCGGCACCTGCGGCGGATTCCAGCACGCCATCATTGAGTACGCCCGTGATGTGCTCGGCTGGATGGACGCCGGGCACGCCGAGACAGCGCCACTGGCCGGTCGTCTGGTGATTACTCCTTTAAGCTGTGCGCTGGTTGAGGCCACCGGCAAAATCTTTTTTTCACCGGGTTCCCGGGTGGCCGCCGCCTACGGTGTTCGGGAAGCGGTTGAGGGCTATCACTGCCGCTTCGGACTCAACCCTACCATTCGCGAGGCGCTGGCCGCCGGCCCGTTGCGGGTGAGTGCGGAAGATGAAGCCGGAGAAGTGCGCGCCGTGGAATTGACCGGCCACCCCTTCTTTGTGGCCACACTTTTTCAACCGGAGCGGGCGGCACTGGAAAACCAGCTGCCGCCCCTGGCCGCGGCCTTTATTGCTTCAACCACAACGCTCACTCAAAAGCCGGCGTCCCAAAAATCATCGACCGACCAAAGTTGATGCGCTCCCACCTGACCCGAAGATGCTCCAATCGGAATGTCAATTTGGAACACCGCCCGACCACACCACCGTGAATGGCATTTACAAACATTGACATGAGGATAACCGCGTGGCTCAATCTGGCGCATCAGACATCATCGCCCTGGTATTTAGATATATGATTGGCAAATTTCACGGACTTGCCGGAGCCGCCGCGATCGGATTGATCACCAGCATCTCGCTGGCTGGCTGCACACAAAACCGGCAGGCCGAATTCACCTTCATGCCTGGCCCAATTACCTATGGCGGTGTTGAGTATTACCCAGCCAAACCCGGTGCCAGGTATCACAACCAGCCGATTGATTACACGACCAATCCACCGCCGGCGGGAGTTTTTACGTTTGTCCACCTGGTCTCAACCAATGGCATCGTCATTCGCCTGAAGGACGCCGGGAATTCAACCCATCAGGTGACCGTCCCCGATCTGATGTGATCGTCCCGAGCCGGCAGCCGGATTGGTTGCCCAGGTTTCGCGTCAGGTGATCATTGTCACGCACTGGCAACATCGCTCCCGATTCCGTCTTTTTTTGCCGAATCCATCCTGGGACGTCGGGAACTGGCGGGGCAAGCTGGCTTAGTTTGGCTGGACAGCATCAGGTTGGTCGGATAAAATGCACGCATCACCTGGAAGCACCGACGTGCCTTTTGTTGCGTCCGGAAACAAAGTTAACACGCATAAATCCATGAACCCGCTTCGAATCAGTTTGCATCGTGTCGTCGCCACGGCTCTTTTGGGCTGGCTGACGTTGAACGCCGCCGGCGTTGCTCAGGCGGATCAGACCATTACCGGCACTCGCAAATC
>DATJYM010000313.1:0-9165 GCA_035499615.1 Candidatus Acidiferrales bacterium
CACCAGCAACAGAAGAAGAGGTGGCCGTTTCCTCCCCGTTTTTCTTTGGGCTTGAACCGAACCAAAGAATTATCACTATCAATGTCGTGACTGCTGCGACAAACAGCAGCACTGGCCTGGAAACGGGCAGTTTCACGGAAATCCGAATAGGATGATCTTCTTTTCAGAGGTCGACCCATTCCGTTGGGAATCTGTAATTCTCATATCACCAGGGAGATTTAATGAATCATGATGGGGGTATTAGGTCATGTCAACCGGGAATGGCACATTGAGATTACAACAGATAGAGAAGCCTGAACAAGCAGCTAAAGGCGGGGCAGTTTCTCCAAAACCGCCGTGGATGGAGCGGCGCGTTGCGGAGATCGCTGCCTGTCAACGGCCCGACACGAAGTTCTATATTACTTGGCGGACGCCAGGACCCAGCCCGGCGTAATTTCTTCATCCAGTGGCGTCGGTGGAAGGCCGGCGGAAAGTTTCCGTTCGGCCAGGATTCCAATCATCGCCGCATTGTCCGTGCAGAGGCTCGTTTCCGCAAGGTGCAGTACAATCCCTTCCCCCTGGCACGCGCGGGCCAGTTCGTGTCGCAAAGCACGATTGCAGGTCACGCCGCCGGATGCCGTTACGCAGCGCACGCTGTTGCGCTTCGCCGCGCGGATGGTCTTGGTTACCAGTACCTCAACAATCGCGGCCTGAATGCTGGCGCAAAGATCGCGCACCGACTGCGTCTGGTTCAACATATCCGGATGGTCGCGGAGAAAATAGCGCACCGAGGTTTTTAAACCGCTGAAACTGAAATCATCGCCGGCGTCGTTGAGCAAGGGGCGCGGAAAATCAAATGCCATTGGATTTCCCGATGCCGCCAGCCGGTCGATTTCCGGGCCGGCGGGGTAGGGCAGTCCCATCAGTTTCCCGGTCTTGTCAAAACATTCGCCCGCCGCGTCATCCATCGTCGAGCCCAGCACCCGGTGTTTCAACTCCGATTCCACGTGCACGAGCAGCGTGTGCCCGCCGCTGACAATGAGCGATACATTGGGCTGGAAATCGGAGAAATCGGTGACGAATTGTTTTACGTTCTCACCACCCCTTGCCTCGTCCATTCCCACGCGGGGCGCGGAGAGGGTGTCCGAAGTATCGGAGAGGAGCGGCTGGGTTGCCACAATCCACGGCGAGTAGAGATGCGCTTCGTGATGGTGGATGCCGACAAATGGTTTCTGCAGGGCAAACGCGACGGTCTGGGCGGCCTTGAAGCCCACCAGCAACGCCGTGGGCAGTCCCGGTCCTTGCGTGGCGGCGACGGCCTCAAGTTGCTCAGGTTGCACCCGCGCTGCTTGCAGTGCCGCCTGCGTCACCGGAATCAGATTTCGCAAATGTTCGCGCGCGGCGAGTTCCGGCACAACACCGCCGTATTCAGCGTGCAATTTGACTTGCGAGGAGACGACACTGGAAAGGATTTTGCCCTCGCGCACGACCGCTGCGCTGGTTTCGTCGCACGAGGTTTCAATGGCCAGCAGGATCATGGTGGCGGTTAAATGAGTAAATGGTCAAATAAGCGATTGGTTGAATTGGTTCAATGAGTGATTGGTCAAGCAGGTAACTGGTCAAGCAGATTTGGAAAATGGGGACCGATTTAACGAATACCTTATTTAACCAGGTAATTCATCCCCATTCACTTCACCGCGATCTTCTCCGGGTTCTGGAGCTTGCTATACAGCAAAATGCCTTTCAAAAGGTCCTCGGCCCGCTCCAATTGGACATCCTGGATGCTTTCGATGCGGGCGCGATCCTCCGGGCTGAGCGAATACAAGCCGCCGGGCGAACGGTTGAAGAGCAGCGCGGCTTTCTGTTCGTCGGTCATGGGTACAATCACATCGGGCGTGATGCCGTGTTCGTGAATGACCCGGTGACTGGGGGTGTAATACTTGGCCGTCGTCAGTTTGAGCGCCGAGCCGTCGTCCAGCGGGAAAATGCTTTGCACGGACCCTTTGCCGAACGTTTTCTCGCCGAGAATGACCGCACGATGCAAATCCTGCAAACAACCGGTGACAATTTCCGAGGCGCTGGCGCTGCCGAGATTGACCAGCACCACGATGGGCATCCCGTTCAATTCGTCGCCGTGACCATCCGCACGTCGCGTCGAACTCTCGTCGGGATCACGCCCTTCGGTGGTGACCACAAGTTGTCCGCGCGGCAGAAATTTGCTGCACACCCCCACCGCTTCATCCAGCAATCCACCGGGATTCTCTCGCAAATCAAGTATCAACCCCTGCATCCCCTCTGCCTTCAACGTTTTCAACGCATCTTCCAGTTCATCGCTGGTGTTGTCGCCAAACTGCGTGATGCGAATGTAGCCGATCTTGTCGGGCCCGAGCGGGAATTCCTTTTTGCCGTTGATATCCTTGACCATGTCCACGTTGATGATTGCGCGCGTCAAGGTAAGGTCCCGGGTCGCGCCGGACGAGGGGCGCTGAATGGTCACGGTGACGTCCGTGCCGGGTTTGCCGCGCAGCAATTTTACCGCGTCCGGCAAGGACATTTTGGCTGCGCTGCGTCCGTTGATTTTTACGATACGATCGCCGGAGAGGATGCCGGCGTGGAATCCCGGGGTATCGTCCATCGGGGTGACCACGGTGACATAATTGTCTTTCATGGTGACGACCAGGCCCAGCCCGCCGAACTCGCCCTCGGTGTCGCTCTGCAATTCCTGATACTCCTCCGGATCCATGAACTCACTGTGCGGGTCCAGCGAGTCAATCATGCCCTTGAGCGCGTCGGAAACCAGGGCGTGGTACGTCAGGTTGGTCCCGTCCACGTATTCCGCGCGGACCTTTTCCAGGACATTGGCGAAAAGTTGCAGGTTCGGGTAAACCGAATCCTTCTGTTCCGCCGCCTGGGCCGAACTTAAATAAATATGCGTGCCGACGGCCAGATTCAGCAGCAGCGCGGCGATAACCCCGCCATAGAGCAAACGTCGTTTCATAAACCGTGAAAAGCTACCACAAACCAGGAAAATTTCGAATCAAGTTTTATTTCCCAACAACAGTTCAAGGAACGGCAAGTCGCCGGGCACGGTGACTTTGGGGTTGGGCGAAATGCTCGATACGAGCCGGACCGGCTGGCCGATCAACTCGCAGGCCGCGGTGTCATCGGTCAAGACCAGATGACGGCGACGGACTTCCGTCAGGGCGCGGCGGATCACTTCGACCCGGAAAGATTGGGGTGTCTGGACGGCCCAAAGTTTCGAGCGGTCGAGGGTGCGTTGAATCAACCGGCCGTCCTCGGATTCCTTGATGGTGTCCGTGACCGGTTGCGCCGCCACTCCTGCGCCCGTTTCGTCGGCCGCCTGCACCGTGGCGGCAATCAATTCTTCGCTGGTGCAGGGACGGGCAGCGTCCTGGATCGCCACTATTTCCGCCGTGACCGGCAGGGCTTCCAGGCCGTTCCAGACCGAATCCTGCCGTTCCGCACCGCCGGCCACGATGTGAAACGGTTTCTGCAGATTGTACCTCGACGCCAGCTTGAGAAACTCCTGCTGCATCCCGTCGCGGACGACAAGAATAATTTCGTGGATGCAAGGCGTGTCATTGAACCGTTGCCAGGTGTGGGCAATGACCGGGCGGCCCGCCACTTCGAGGAATAATTTATCCACGCCGGCGCCCATGCGAACACCTTTGCCGGCGGCCACGAGGATGGCGGCATTCATTTTTCAGGAAGTCTAAAGTCCAAAGTCCAAAGTCCAAGGCCAAAAATGCGAAGATCTGACTTTCCGCCGGCGGCAAACCAGGACACGCAGCGGAACAACTGAGACAGAAGACGATTTGAACCGCCGCTGGTCGCATCGAAACCGCGCGAAGAAGGAAGACGCCAGGACGCAGAGCGTTTAACCACGGATGGCACGGATGGGCACGGATTCAAAACCGCGAAAAACGCGAAATACACGAACCGGATTTCAGGGCCCATTTCAGCCTTTAGAATTTAGCCTTGCTTTCCTGCCGGCCAATCGCGCCAAGCTGTTCCAAAAACAGGATTTCCGCGCCGGGTTGTGATGTCATTTATCAAAATCAAGAATTGACCCGCTTCTAGTTCCCTCGCCACTGACTCTGGTTCAAAATGCTGGGAGGACCCATTCAGGCGCAGGAGCGGAAATGTGTCAAAAGTGAGGACCCGTTTGCAAATCTTGGACAGCGTGCAAATTGGCAAATTTTCTGCAAGAAAACCCGGACCCGGGTCGATTGACACGGCTTGCACGAATTGTACGATGTGCGAAGAAAACTGAGGCTAAGCCCATTTATGGAACCCGATGTTCTAAAAAAGACCTGTAAGATGTGCCGCATGGAGATTCCAAAGGAATCCCGGAAATGTCCGTATTGCCAACACTTCCAGAACCGTGTGGCGATGTTCCTATTTCATCCGGGTTTTGTGGCGCTCTTTGTGATGATTCCCTTCGCTGTCATGTTTGTTGTCATCACATCCATGATGGGCAGGGACCAAGACTTTGAGAATTACAAAGATCAGATTGTTGTGGCAACCAGCCAGATCTTCTTTGGAGACAGAAAATCAGAGGCGACGGTGGATGTCATCGGAACGATCAAAAATACGAGTCCGATTCCCTGGAGTGACATTTATTTTCACGTGGATTTCTTCGATGCGACGGGGAAACAGGCTGATGTAGGCTCGGTCGAAAATTATGAATATTATCTGCCTGCCAGCGAAACGTCATCTTTCAAGCTCTCGTTTGCGCGGGAATTTCCAGAAACAAATTACGTGAAAGCCGTTGTTCGCGTGGTTTCAGCGAAGGATGCCCGAGCAAGATGGTGATTCGCTTGTCTGTCTCGGCAGGAGCGAAGATGGTTTAAAATGCAGGGCTGACCCCTTCAAGTGCTGCAGGATACACCAAGTGGCACCCGCTGGCGGTCAACAACCACGCGCAACGGCCAGCAAGAAACCGTATCTTGTATGGAAAAAGGTAAATGAGCTTGTTCAAGCCCAAGGACCATTGAAGCCTGAACTTAAAGCTTTCATGCAATTTGCTTTTAACTGGTAGCTTCGACACCTCGCCTTTAATTCTTCTCCCCGTTCGAGGCGGCGATGCTCACGAAAACCGCTGATTTTCTTCACGGAAGAGATAAAAACACATCGCCGCGAGAACAAATCCGCCGCCGATATCAACGATGTGATGCTGGTAGGTCAGCAATGTTGAAAAACCGATTAAAACGAACCACACCTGAGATGCCAAACGGATGACGCCTTTTGTGTGTTTTGCATATAGGGCTGCGAGAATGGTGCGAAAGGCAATGTGCAGCGACGGAAACAAGTTATAGGGCTGGTCGAAGACGTGCAGAAATCTAAAAATTGGACCCGTCCAGTCGCTGGGTTGTGGACGCACAGCCGAAAATCGAAGTGGTATCAGCAGGAAACAAGCGCCGGCAACAAGGATTGCAAAGGTGATGCGCTGTGCCAAAACACGCAATTCGTTCCGGCTTTGACACAAAAACGGCCCGCAGACAAAGAACAAATTGATGGACATATAGGGAATGATCATCAACGGCACAAACGGGATGAATCTCTCCCATGAGTAGTACCAGGTTCCAACGTCTGAGCGGTGGGCGGTAATCCAATTGCAACCACCATAGACAACCATCCAAAGCAGTGACAATGCAGCTGAAATCGTGGCCGCATGAAATTTTGAAGGCTTGGTCACGATGGCTTGCGGCAGAAGCCCCTCATGTCCTGAGTTCCAAATCCACCAATACACCGTCGGCGGGCTTGGTGGACACACCGGCTTTCGGTTGAGTTTCCTTATTAACGGCTGTGAATTTGAACATTTTCACCATGGCACCCACGACAAGGCCCACTTCCAGCAGTCCCAGATATCTTCCCGGACAGAAACGCGGTCCATGCCCGAATCCGAAGTGCAGAATGTCTTTGGCCGTGATTCCTTTCCGGGCAAGAAATTCCCATCGGTCCGGCGCAAAAGTTTCGGCGGGATAACCCGACACCGCTTTTCCCCAAAACTCCTCGCACCGATTTGCGTGCCACACATCGAGCCGCAGCTGAGTCCCTTTCGGAATAAGCATCTTTCGGTGATCTGCCATCTCAATCCAGATATCGACCGGGGCCCGGCGCGGGAGGAAATAAAGTGCGGGAGTAAGACGCAAGGTTTCTTCAAGCACCCGGTTGAGCGTTACCGCGCTGGCCAGATTGTCCGGGTCGTAGGTGTTCATGTCTTTCACCTCCGCGTAGATTTGCTCCTGGATGCCGGGCGCGTGCGACAAATGAGAAATCGCCCAGCTCGCAAACGAGGTCGTGGCTTCCATGGCCCCGGCAAGGAAAACCCGGATGTTACTGCGGAGCGCATCATCTGTAGCGTCGGACTGGAACTGTTTCCATAAGCCGAGACCTTTCGCGCGTCCGGACAACGCGATGTCGGTCAAGGCTTCGTAGTCGGCCATCTTTTGTTTGAGAATCGCGTTGCGGCCGGTCAGCGCCCCGTAAATCGCAAGGGTGATGGGCGCGACCGTGGAGCTGATCATGTGATCAATCAGCATCTCAAGGGCGGGAACAAAACGGTTGCGCAATTCATTTTCGGAAACACTGCCGCCAAAAAAATTATTCACCAGCATCTCAAGCATCACGACTTTGATTTCGGGCTCAAGCCGAATCCGGCTGACTTTCCTGCCGCTGGCCTGCTGAAGGGTACGGAGCGCTTCGAGCCTTTCCGCAACCGTCTTGCGAAAGGTTTGCTCAAAGCCATGAAACTTTTCCGGCTCAAACAGGTTGGCGCGACTGAAGGGCTCGGCGGACAGTCTTTTCTGCCGCCGCCACACCGGGCCGTTGGAATACAGCAGTGAATCCTTGCCGGTTGCACGGGCGATGCCGGCCATCGGGCTTTGATCTCTATCAAACTGGCCGGGTTTATCGCCGGTGGCACCGAGCACCGCCTTGATGACGGCTGGCTCACGGGTCAGCAATACGGGCGGTAATCCTGCCACATAAATATAGCGGTTGTGTTTTCCCGATCCTGTTTCCTTTTCGGCATCCCAATAGAAAGTCTCGAAAATCTTGATCGGGTTTTTGTAATTCCACAGATGCGGAAACGGCAACGTCGGTCGTCCAAATCCAATCAGGGAGACCTGCGTCGGCAGACAGTCGCCGTCAAAAGG
This sequence comes from Candidatus Acidiferrales bacterium, assembly GCA_035499615.1. GTDB lineage: Bacteria > Verrucomicrobiota > Verrucomicrobiia > Limisphaerales > UBA11358 > UBA11358. The sequence goes on from DATJYM010000313.1 coordinate 7,161, forward strand.
GTTCACGCCTCTGACTTGCTGCCAGAAGCGCGATGACCATGTTCGGAAGGGCATCTGAATGTCTCCGTTTATTTTCGCCACGTTAGCCCTTGCCCGCCGCCGCCGTCAATGGCGAGCTGGCAGATATAAGATGGGAGATGGCAGGAATATCCAAGCGGAACATCGAACATCGAACATTCAACATCGAATCAAAGGGAACCGGGCGGTTCTTCACTGGATCAGTCCGGACTTTCCAGTGGCTATGGCCAGGATGCATGAAGTCGCTTTAAGCACATTCACAGATTTTCCGGATTCCATCCGCCGCACCGAAGGGCAGGGCGATTTGGCCTTCAGGAACATCGTATTCACGCGGATTGATGCGGATGAGGGTGCCGCTGATTTGTTCCAGCACTTCCTCCGAAAGATGGCGCACCGTGGGAATGGCGCTACCGGCGCCCAGTTCAATCACGGCCAACATGGCGGAGCATTTCGCCAGCCCGTCCAGCCATTTGCCAAACCGCTGCTGCTGCGCGTCGGCGCGATGGCTCAGCCAGGTCCCATCGCCGAACATCAGAATGTTGGGCCGGGCCAGCCCGGCGCAATTTCTGCATTCAGGCAAAGGCGCCAGAGCGCGGAAGGAGGCTTCGTTGATGTTCACGGTTTCAGCGTCGGCCTCCCAGATGTCGTCCGCACACGGCGCACTGCATTGGAAGTGGTGAATGGAGCCGTGGCATTCAACAATCCGCTCCCTGGCGAAGCCGGCCCGCTGGAATTGTCCGTCCACGTTGGACGTGAAAACGAAATAGCCGTGCTTCTTTGAGCCGCCCATTGCCAGCAACTGCCTGAATCCCGGGTGCGGTACGGTCCTTCGATAAAGGTTCAGCCGATGGCCATAAAACGCCCATGCCAGGGCCGGGTTCTCCCCGAACCAGGCCGGGTTGGCCATTTCCGCAAAAGAGAGGCCCAGCTTCGCGATGACGGGATACGCCCGCCAGAAACCGTGCGTGCCCCGAAAATCAGGAAGGCCCGAATCAACGCCCATGCCTGCGCCCGCCGAGATCAACAACGCGTCCGCCGCCGCAATCGCTTCAGCCGCCCGCCGGATGCTTTGTTCTTCCATGTGATTTTGATGGCCAGTGTGGGCGGGAAACCTGAAAACGTCAAATTGTGGTCGGAAATTGGGACGTCGGAGATGGCAGAGCGGAGATGGGAAGAAAAAGCTGAAGGCAAAGGGCTGAATGGGAACATTCAACATTCAACATCGAATCAAAGGGTGGTGGCGCGGTTGCCGCTGAATCACTGGCAGACGACGGGCGACGGGAGGTTGGTAGCGTATTCCGGCGATTTTTCCGCCGGGGACATCGCAGCACGATATCCCTACCCGATGTGCTGGCCATGATGACCGGAGCTGGAATCAAGGAGCGGTGGCAGCGCCGGCCTTTTCGGGCTTTACAGTGAATTCCACGAACCGGCTTTTGTGCAAGGCCAGTGTCAGGTTCAGCGACTTGATGTCATCGTGAACACGTGCAAACTCTATCGAATAATGACCGGCCCACGGGACACCAAACGGATGCCACAGTTCGCGTCCTTGATCATCGGTGGCTGATACCACGGTCAGGTTCATGCCCTGCGGTTTGAAGCCAGGGTCGGCCCCAATGATGATGTCGACGTCTTTTGGGTGACCAGTTGAATCCTGATTTAAAAGCAGCAATGGCGGCAGCAATTTCAAATGCACGCTTTTGACCGTGGCCGGGGTGATGGTGAACGGAAAATTGGTTCGGCCGACATCCCACGCATCCCATTCGTCATTCCAATCCTGTTGACTGCCGGGTTTCACGGGAATATTGGTGAACGTCACGATATCATCATCGCTGAAACCCGATCTCTGGATAAATTCCAGGCGCACTTTCCACGCAGATTCATCCGGCCACAACCCCGGCCGATAAAAATATCCGTCCATCCCGTAATGCTCGGGAGGCGGGATGTAGGAACCGTTTATCATGCGCCCCCAGATCCGGTAAACTCC
>DATJYM010000314.1:0-10046 GCA_035499615.1 Candidatus Acidiferrales bacterium
GCGACACGTAACCGGCCTTCATCCCGCCATGCAGGATTATGGCCCGGCGGGCAGGCGATCAGGTTGGACGGAGGCATTCTTTTCCAGGTCGGCTGCCATCGTGAGGAAGGTGGGGTTCCCGGGGTCGAGTTTCAGCAGGCATTGCACCTGGGCAAGGGCTTCCCGGGTTCTGCCGGTTTGACCGAGGACGTAGGCCAGGTGCAGACGCGGGCGGATTTCGGTGGGACAAAGGTCGACGGCCTGTTGGAACCAGTGGATGGCCTCGGCGTTGTGGCCTTGTTGGGCGAGGCAACCGCCCCAGGCGTCGGCGGCCGTGGAATCGCCGGCATCAGTGGCGGCTTTTTCATAGTGTTCCAGGGCTTCGGAGTGGCGGTCGGTGTTGTCGAGAAAGACCGCGAGGTTGTATTGAGCGGAGACAGATCGGGCATCGAGGCGCACGGCGTGCCGAAGGAGATTCTCGGCCTCGGCAGATTCGCCGGATTCGGCGTCCAGGCCGCCGAGGACGGCAAGCGCAGGCACGTTGTCCGGGTCGAGCGAAAGCGCGCGGTCGTAAACGGGCCTGACCGCCCGCAGACCGTCAGGAAAAGAGACCCGGATGTCGGCCAGGTAAACCAGGGCGTTGGGGTTGTTCCAATTGGATTGGATGAGGGCGTCAAAATAGCGGGGGCCGTCGATTTCAAAGAAGCGACGCATCGTCTGGTAGCAAAGATCCGAGGGAAGGAGTGGGAAAGCCTGTTCGGGCCGGCCTGAAAAAAGCAGGCAATTGGCCCGGGCGCGCAACGCCAACTCACGGTGAAGCAGGTCGGAGGCGCCGCTGAGGCAGGGCCAGATGTCTTCCATGGGCTCGAAAAAAAAGCCGCTCAAACCGCTTCCTGCGGGCGGCGCGCCGGGCGGGGTGTAATACGTGAGCGGCAGATCATCCGTGTTGATACGGCCCTCGCCCACCCAGCTCCGAAATGAATCCTCGGCACAGACAAAGCCACCGAGGAAACCAGCCACGCTGTCGAGGCCGTACGGGGCGAGGTCGTTGCGGACCGACTCGGCCTTGAGTCGCTCCTGCAATCGGGGAACATCGATGTTGAGTCTTCGGGGCGTGGCGACCAGGAGCGAATAGTTGACGAACTGGCCCTGCTCCTCCACACCGCCGCTGACCCAGAGGCTGACATGGGGAAAGACGGAGGCGGAGGTGCGGAGGATGGTTTTGTATTCGGCCAGGCTGAGGCCATGCAGGGGAACCCATTGGACGAAGACGCCGTCATCGGTGAGACGGCTGCGAACCGACTCGTAGAATTCCCGCGTGTAAAGGACCCAACTGTCGGACGTTTTGGGATGAGTGGAATCCGTGATAATGACGGGCCATTGCCGGCGGGAGGTCATGACGTAATTGCGGCCGTCTTCAATGACGACACGGGTTTTGGAGTTTAGCAGGACGTCGTTGTTCTCGCGGGAAAGGAGTCTGGCGGCGTCAACGACGCTGGACTCGAGATCGACCACCGTGAGGGATTTAACCTCGGGCAGGACGGAGGCCGCTCCGGCAGCAATGCCGCCGCCCAGGCAGATCATGAGGACATCGTCGGGATGGGGATGAAGCATCGGACCGAGGTCGCCGAGCATTTTGAAGCAGATCTGGTCGGCATATAGAACGGGCACCTCGGGGTTGGCGTTGATGTAAACGGCTTTGGAACCGTTGACGCGGTCCCGGGTGACGACGGAGGTTCCACTGCGGCCCTCGCGAAAGAACAGGAGGTCGGTGTGACCGGACAGATTGAAGCCGGTGGCGAGGAAGACGCGCTGGCAGAGATCCGGGGGGATGGCGAATAGAAACAGGGCAACGACGGCGGCAAAAACGGAAGCCAGCGGGGCGGCGCGGCGGGCGAGCAGGAGCAAGCCCATGGCTCCAAAGAACAAAGCGGCCAGCAGGAGGCTTCTCTGAATTCCGAGGAGCGGAACCAGGACGAAAACCGGGAGGAGCGAGCCGGCAACCGTGCCGGCCGTGTTGACGGCGTAGAGCAAACCAACACTGCGTCCGAGCGTTCCGAGCCGGCTGCCGTAGAGACTGCACAGAGCCGGGAAAGCCATGCCCATCAGGGCCGTGGGCAGCAGGACCGTGATGAAGGCAAGGCTGGTGACCCCGAACGGACGCGGCGGGCCGAGGGCAAACAGCCACGCGCCCGTCACGAAGGTTGCGAGGACGGAAACGCCGAGGAGCACTTCGATGATTCCGAGGGCGCGCGGGAGGGACTTGATGCGGCCGGCCAGAAGGCTGTAAGCGAAGGACCCAAGGCCGATGCCTAACAAGTAAACGCACAGGATGGCGGGGAATGCGTAAGCCGGGCGCTCGAGGATGATGAAGGCGAGGTAACGGAACCAGACGACTTCGCAAATCAGGCCGGCCAGGCCGTTGACGAAAGCGATCGTCAACAACCATTTTGCGGGCGCGACAAAATCCGGCGCGGAGCGTTTGGAAGGTTTGAGGGCGGGCTCAGTTTCGCGGGGAGCCGGATCGGGGATGGCGATAGCCGCGAGGCCGATGAGGATGTTGATGGCAACGGCGCAGAAGTTGGTGAGGCGCAAACCGAGGGTTTCCAGCATCCAGAATCCGGCTGCGAGACAGCCAAAGGCGGCGCCGAGGGTATTCCAACTGTAGAGGGCGCCGATGCTGGCGCCGGTACGGCATCCGGAGTTCGTCACCGCGCGGACGAGCAAGGGGAGCGTAACGCCCATCAGGAAACAGGGCACGACGAGGATGGCGAAGGAGAGCGCAAAGCGGGCCAGGGTGGTGGTGAGCAAAGAACCCGGAGTCAGAGAGGCCAAGGCAGGTGCCACTGACTGGAGACCGTTGAGCATCACCGGCATGGCGAGTGCCAAGGCGGCAATGGCGAACTCGATCAGACCGAAGGCCAGCAGGCGGCGGGCGAGACGATCGGCGAGCCTGCCGCCGATCAAGCCGCCCAGACCGAGGCCGGCCATGAAGGCACAGAGGACGATGCTGACGGCGTACGAGCTGTTGCCGAAGACAGTGACGAAGCGGCGGCTCCAGAGGATCTCGAAGACCATGGCGGTGGCGCCGGAGAGGAAGAAGCAGGAATGGATGCCCAGGTATTGGATTGGCCAGAGGCCCGAGCCGGCGAACCTTTTGGCTGCCGCATTTTTCATGAGATGGTCGTATTTAAGCTCTTTCTTTTTTACCGGCTCAAGATTTTTTTTCAGATACGGAGCGTCGGTTGGCCCCACCCCGGGCCGCGACGATTTTAATCCAACGAGCAGCCTAACGCAGCCAGGGCGGCGGAAGACAAGGGATCGAAGAAATTCAAAGGCGTCAATTCATTGTTCAAGGTTCAAAGTTTAAAGTTCAAGGCTCCACATCGAACTTTGAACTTTGGACTTTGAAATCCCGACCGGTTTGTCAGGAGCCTCGCTCCACTTTTGGGTTCTTTGCGTCCTTTGTGGCTAAATAATTTCGCGCCTTTCGCCTGGTTCGCGGTTAAGGAAATCCAGCCGACCGAATCAGCCGTTGAAGCTTACGGTTTTTCCGCCACCACCTTGCCGCCACGCCGCACACAAATGGGGCTGCCGTGGAAACGGGCCGTCTGGCGCGCGACCAGGGCGGCGCCGCTCAAGGCGCGGGCGGGAGTGAAGCAATTTCCGGCCGTCTTCGCCGGGCTTCTGCGCGATGGAACTCGCGAAGGTTTTTTCTTCCGACCGGCCCTGACGTGATTTTGCATCCGACCAGCGATGATGCAAACAGGAGCCAACGGAGTGAACAGAGGCGGTATTCAATCTTCGTTGCCTCGGTCGCCTCCTGCTAGAAAGACTGCGAGCGTCGGCGCAGGGCGCGCAAAGCCAGCGCGGCGAAACCCATGGCCAGGAGCGCAAGGGTCCTGGGTTCGGGCACGGTAATGGTGCCGCCGAAGAGCGCGTTCCAGCCGGTGAATCCGTCAGCGCCGAGTGCGTTGATGACGTCTGCTTGCAGCGCATCCTGCGAGAGGTCCAGGGCCGTGGGGGCGGTGGGCGTAAGCGCGCCGGTGCCGTTGGCCGAGATGCCCCAGCTGTAGCCGGCCAGGGGGATGAACTGGTTGCCCGTGACACCAGGGGCATAGAAGGTAATAAAAGTGTCGAACGTCAACGAGTTGTTGGCGGGAATACCCGGGACGTCCTGTGTGCGCACATAACCACCCGCCTGGCTGTGAATGGGGAAGTTACCGTTGGCTCCGCCGAAAACATTCAGGGAACCGGAGTAGGTGGGGTAGGAATTCGGGTTCAAGACAAAGCCGTTGTCGTTCTCGTAGAAGGGCGATGTGTCGGCACCGGGCGTTCCGGCCTGGAAATTGCCCGCGGGATTCCGTTGATAGTCCCAACCGCCGCTGGGCGGGTCAGTATAGGGGGCGTTGAGCGGCTGACCGAGATAGTTGATGGGGTCGGTATCGACGGTAACGATTTGGAAGTAGCGGAACTCCCAGTTCTGCGCGTCGTTCATCAGATACAGGAAGGAGTTGTTGAGTTGGAAGGTGGCTTCCTCGACCACCTGGCCGCCGCTCAGCGTGGCGCTGGAATCGAGCGTGCCGATTTGCGTGCCGGGAACCTGTCCGGTGACATTGGCGTTGACCGGTTGCATCAGTTGGGCGGAGGCCGGGCCGGCGAGCGCCAGACATACGGCCAGGATGGAAACTGTCGCGAACACTGCCCGATACAGCCGATGATTAATGCGGGTGGCTTTTGCTTTCATAGGACCAACTCCTGAAATATGGTTATGAGTTCTGCATCTTAGGTTTAACAACTCCGAGTGGGACAGGCGGATTTAGACAGAAGTTTTAGATGTTGTCAAGATAAGAATAAAATGTACCCAGATCGCAAAGCCCCGTGGCTTTGGCCGGGCTTACACCGAAGAAATCGCTTTGGCTTTCTGCGCATTTCCAGGTTCAAAAGGCGAGGCAGCGCGGGTATTAAGATCTCAAATCAGAAGACCCAAGGCGGAGGGCGGAGGCTAGAGGCCGCAGAGCAGGAGCCGGAAGCCGGGGAGCGAATCGAAATTGTTGCCACGGGGTATGACGTCTGACATGCTGGCGCCACTTGAGCGGGATTCATGATTCAGAAGCTCCATCAAAGGCAGTTTCGATGGCAATTTCCACTGTTGGTCTGCCTGTGTCTCGCCCGCAGTGTTTCGGGGGAAGGTTCTAAAATTCTCTATGAACCGCCGCCCGGCTGGGTCCGTGAGCTCGCATGGAGTGCGCCAACGAACTGGCAAAGCACCGGAGATTCGGAGGAAACGCGTTGCTTGCTCTACGAGGAGCAGGATCGCCCCAAAACCGCGGAGACCTTTTTCCGAATTGTCAGCCGGATGGAGAACGAGAGCGGGGTCCAGGATTCCGGCAGTTTGAGTTTCAGTTTTGATCCGGCATTCCAGGAATTGTTGTTGCACCGGGTGGTGATTCATCGGGACGGAAAAATCATCGACCGGCTGGACCCGTCCAAGGTCAGCCTCATTCAACCGGAGCCGGATTTGTCCGGCAATGTGATGACGGGTGTCCAGAAAGCGGTCCTGTTCGTGGAGGACTTGCGGGTCGGAGATGTTCTGGAATACGCCTACACCCTGCGCGGGGCCAACCCGATACTGGGAGGCCATTACTCAACACGTTTTATCATCCAATCGGACGTTGCGGTGGACAATCAATTGTTCCGCGTCGTCTGCGATGACAAGACGCCGCTGCAACTGCGGCTTTATCGCAGCACGACCCGGCCCGACATCAGGTCCTGGAACGGGGGCATCGAATACGACTGGACTTACACCAATCTCACCGCCATTCCGGACGAGGATCATCAGCCGGCCGACTACGAACCCTATCCTTGTGTGGAATTAAGCGACTTTGCCGATTGGCGCAGCGTCGTAAATTGGGCGCTGCCGCTCTATGAAGGCGGCCCGACCAATTTGCCGCCGGATTTGCGGGCGCTGGTTGACCACTGGAAAAGCTCCGCCCGGTCGGACGAGGAAAAGGCGCGGCTGGCCCTAGATTTTGTCCAGGATGATGTGCGCTATACCGGCGTTGAGCTGGGGCCGGATTCCTATCAGCCGACCGACCCGGTAGAAACGTTCCGCAAGCGCTTCGGGGATTGCAAGGGCAAGGCTGTCCTGCTGTGTTTGCTGCTCCACCAGATGCAGATCGAGTCGTATCCGGCGCTCGTGAACAGTTCGGTGTTTGGCGCGGTGGAAAACCACCTGCCGACCGCGTTGGCGTTCGACCATGCCATCGTGCAGGTGAAGCTGGATGGGGAAACGGTATGGGTGGACCCGACGGAATCGCATCAGGGCGGCCTGGTCTGGAATCGCTATCTGCCGGCTTACGGCAAGGCGCTGGTGATCCGGCCCGGCACCGCCGCCCTGGAGAACATCCCCCTGAGCTGGCCGCAGAACGCCTGGCAACAGCGGGCCACCGCCACCTTTATCATCAAGGACTATCATCGGCCGGTTGATTTCACGGTTCGCACCGAATATCGGGGCGCGAGTGCCGACGGCATGCGCGACTACCTGTCAAGCACCGCTCCCAGTGACGTTGCCAAAAGCTACCTTAACTATTACACGCGGCTCTATTCCGGGATCGGCGAGAGCAGTCCGTTGAAAATCACCGACGACCGGCAGGCCAATGTCCTGGTCGTGAAGGAGTTTTATACGATTACCAATCTGTGGAAATGGGACGGGTCGGACAAACTCTGGAAGACCGAATTTTACGCCGACAATCTCTACCGGGCGCTGACGGATCCGAACACGCGGCTGCGAAAAAGTCCGCTGGCGCTGGACTATCCATTGGAACGGGAGCAGGAAAACATTGTGCACCTGCCGGACATGGGCTGGCAGATACCGGATCTGCAAACCAACATCGAGAACGATGCGTTTTCCTTTCATTACCATCGCCAGCTTCGCGGCAGCATGGCGACCTACTTCTACGATTGCCGCACCCGGGCGGCGACCGTGCCGGTGGCGCAGGTTCCCCTTTATCTGGCTGCCCGCGACCGCATGGAAGACCTGCTCGAGGACACGTTACAACGTTCGGATGGCACTGGAAATGACACGAAATCCACAGCGGAAGGTGTCAATTGGTTGATGGTCGTAATCGCCGTATTCGGCGTCGGCGTGACGGCGGCTCTGTGTCTCTGGTACTGGCGCCACCTGAAGGCCGGAACGGCTGCGGCGCCTCCCGTCTTGCCGGATAACCTGCGGCTGCAAGGTTTGGGAGGCTGGCTGATACTGGTTGGCATCGGCTTATGTGTGTCCCCCTTTGTGCGCCTGACCACCCTGGGCCAGAATTGGGAGGGCTACTTCTCCCTCCAGGTCTGGCAGACGGTCGCCGTGCCGGGTGGCAAAAGCTATGATCCGCTGTACGGCCTGCTGCTGATTTTTGAAATGCTCGGCAACATTGTCCTCTTTGGATTCAACCTGCTCGCGCTTTTCCTTTTCTTTGGCAAGCGCCGGGCGTTTCCGGGCGTCTTTATTATGTTGATGCTCGGCCAGGCTTTCTTTCCGATTCTGGATGATGCGGGTGTGGCCCTGATACCCACACTTAAAGCCACTGACGCGGGCACAGATCATTCGGAAGCCATCCGCGCCGTTCTAGCCGCCGTCGTCTGGTGTCTCTACACGATAAAATCCCGCCGCGTCAAAGCCACATTCATTCGATAACAGAACGCACCTGATGCATCAATCCAGACGAAGGGTGGAGGGCGGAAGACAGAACACAAAAGTCAGATAGCATTCGGACATCGGCAGCTGTCACCATTCGCGCCAACTTCGTCAACTCATGCCTTCCCTGGATCGTTGTTCGTGAAATTTGTGTCGAAAAACAGTGTTCGAGCAAAATCGCTTACCGCCACAGGTGTTTCGGATATTTCCGCTGGAGCTCGGATTTGATGCGCGGATAATGTTCACGCCAGAAATTGGCGAGGTCTTGCGTGACCTGGATCGGCTTCATTCCGGGTGTCAGGATATGGACGGTCACCGGCACACGACCCATCGCGATTTTCGGCGTCTGGTTCACATCGTAGAGTTCCTGAATCCGCAACGCGATGTGCGGCGGTTTGCCGTCTTCATAAACCACCCTGGGCGTGCGGCCATTCGGCAGGGAGAGCCTTTCCGGCGCGTGCCTGTCCAGCAGTTCCCGCTGAGCCGGCGACAACCACGACATCACCAGCGGTTTGACTTCGCGTTCCTTGATGTCCTTATAGCCCACCGCACCGTGACAGAGCTGCTCGACAAGATGTTTCCGGTCGTTTTCGGTAATGGCCGGCAGTTGCAACTCCGGGCAATGCCGACAGAGCAAGCGCAGCCGGGCCAGCCACTGCTCGACACCATGGTCCCAGTTTGGCAACGGCAAACGGCCGGACAGAATTTCATCGGCCAGCAACCGCGCCGCGGTTTCGGCGGGCGGAGGATCCACACGTTTGGCCGAAAGGGCCAGACTGCGAAACCGCACCAACTCGGCAGCCTGAACGCGCCTGGCGATGGAATCGAATTCGACGCGCAAATCGGACGCCATGGCTTCCGGGAATAATTCGCGCAGCCAGTCCAGCTCAATGGCCGTGGCCAGGGAGAAAATCGTGTTCACGTCCCCACCCCTGCCTTCAATTTCACGGATTTCGGCAGCGACAAACAGCGGGCTGTGTTGCACGACGCTCTCGCGCGCCAGCACGCCACGGCGATTATGGACGAGTTCGCAGCGCAACGTGCCTTGGTCCAGTCGCCGACCGACCCGGTCGCTGAATCCGATGAGAATGCATTTTTGCAGCGCTTCATCCTTGATTTCGCGCGCCCGGATATCGAGGCCTTCATCCTTCGCGATGCGGAGAAACTGGTCGAACAACGGCCCGACCTGCCGGGCGGTGACGGCATGAATCCCGAGGCGGCGGCAGGCATCGACCCGGAATTGATTTTTGGCCGCATAATTCCATGTGCGCATCAGGATCCAGAAATCCGATGATGCCTTGTCGCCGAACAAATCTTCGCGGGCGGATATAATTTCACGGCCGACGTTGCGGAGCAGCAAATCGCGGCCTTGAGTCAATGCGGCCACGAGGCAGGCCTGATGGACGCAACCGTATTCCTGCGCCGCCAGCAACATGCGCGAGTAACGCGGATGCACCGGAAACGCCAGCATCTTGCGGCCGACGGCAGTGATTTGTAGCGCGGACATTCCTGTCTCCGGGTTTTCCGGACATTCCTGTCCGGCGCTGGATTTGGCGACTGGGAAGTCGCCCGGACTCGCAGGCCGAAACGCCGGCAGTTCATTTTTCAGCGCGCCCAAATCCTCCAACAACTCTTCGGCATGCGTCAGCGAGATTTCGTCCGGTTTCTCCAGCCAGCGGAATTTTCTCAAATCCCCCACCCCGGCAGCCTTGAGGGTGAGGACCACTTCAGCCAGATCCAGCCGTTTGATTTCCGGCAATTCCTGCGGCGCGCGTTCGTCGTGTTCCGGCCGCGACCAAAGTCTGGCACAAACGCCCGGGGCCGTCCGCCCGGCGCGGCCCGCGCGCTGGTCGGCGCTGGCCTGGCTGATTTTCTCGATCAACAGGGTATTGATTCCGCGATTGGCGTCGTAACGCGGAATGCGCGCCAGACCGCTGTCAATTACCAGCCGCACGCCGTCAATGGTGATGGACGTCTCGGCGACGTTGGTGGCCACGACCACCTTGGGCTGGTCGTACCGGGCGACAGCGGCGTCCTGCTCGCGCGGCGGCAACTCGCCGTGCAACGGCAACAGGAGATATCCCTTTGACTCCGGCAGATGGCGAATCGCCTCGAGGGTCTGGTTGATTTCAAAGCCACCCGGCATGAACACCAGCACGTCGCCACGTTCGCCCGAGTGGACATGATGGGCAAAGATCTCCGCCGCCAACTCCCAGACCGGCGGTCCGTTTGCACCCGGACGATGCGGCAGATATTCAATTGCGACGGGGTACGTGCGGCCTTCGGAAGAAAGGATGGTACATCCCAATGCGGAGTTGGGAGCCTGGTCGCTATTGGGACGTCGGACGTTGGACGTTGGAAATTGAACATCGTT
>DATJYM010000315.1:0-2365 GCA_035499615.1 Candidatus Acidiferrales bacterium
GGGCAGCGCCAGCTTGAGGAAGCCGGTGGGGCTCCAGGTCTTGCACTCCACAACCAATTCCGACCGCAACATTTGTAAAATCATTTCCGACCGCGTTGATCCACCACTCAGGTAAACTTGGGTGACGGCGCGGTCAGCCTGATGTTCAAAAAAATCCAGCGAAGCGCGCAGCTCGCGGCCAAGCGGCAACACATGCAATTCCAGCGCGGACAAGACCTCAGGCGCCATGCCAACTTTGATGCCTTCCGCCTCCGCATAGGAGATGCTCATCATCTCCGCCAAACCCGCCGTGAAAGTATCCCCACCAATGTTCACCACCCGCATCAAGGCAGGCTCGCCGTTATCCAGGACGCAAATTGAAGTATGCTGGAACCCGATGTCCACCAGCGCCACAGTTTCGTTCTTGAAGACTTCCGGCAGCGCCATTTCGAATGCGTTCACGCCACCGATAAATCCAGGCACAATATAATCACCCGAGAACCCTGCTCCTTTGAGGGCGGTTTGGAAATTATTCACGACGGTCGGGCTGGCTGCGGATACCAGGACCTTCAATTTCGGCAGGCTGGCACTTTTCGCGTCGTCAGATTTATCCATGGATGGCTTGGGTGGGAAAATGTGGCAATCGTATACATGGCCCGGCAAATCCTGTTGCAGATAGGCTTTGGTATTGTTCTTGAGAACCAGGCGCATCTCGGAAAGCGGGATTTGCGGCAATTCGACCTGGCGCAACAACGCGTCATCCAAGCCGATGGACAAGGTGACGGCTTTGCTGTCCGAACCCAGAGCCTTGATCACATTTTTTAGATGTTCAGCCAGCAAATCGGGGGAAATTTTTTTGTCCGAAATCGGCGCGTCTTGAATCACAAAACGCGACAAGGCCCAGGACTCGCCACGCAAGTCCAGCTGGACGGCCTTGGTTACACGGGTTCCCAGATCCACTGAAACAACCCGGGCCTTCTTTCTCTGCCCCAACCCATTTAAGAATGGCAATGCCATGTTTGCTTTCAATTAAGTGTTTCAAGCTGTTACCAGCCTGCTGCTATTCAATACAATACGCAGAAGCTGGTTTAGCAAACTGCGCGCCAAACGCGCTTGACACAGCATTTTAAAAGGAAAACGACGCCCCGCTGTCCTGACTCGGGGCGTCGTGTCTTGAATCTTATGCAGTAAACCGGATTACGGCTTCCAAATCATGTCCGCAACGGTTTTACCAGAGGGGATGAACGGAATAACATGCGTGCTGTAGGGAGTCACCACATCGAGTACGTAGGGCTCGTCGGCGTCGAGCAGGCGCTGAATGGCGGCACGCAAATCCTTCTTGAACATCACACGCTCGCACTTTACGCCAAAGGAATTGCACACCCGCACGTAGTCGGGGTAAATTTCCGGGCGTCGTTGGGGATCGCCCAGATAAGTGTGCCCGCGGTTGCCTTCGTAAAAATTATCCTCCCATTGCACCACCATGCCCAGGTGCTGGTTGTTCAGAATAATCGCCTTTGCCGCAATTTTTTCGACGTGGGCGGTGGCCAGCTCCTGAATGTTCATCAGGAATGAACCGTCGCCGTCAATGTCAATGACCTGACGGTCGGGCAGCGCGACTTTCACGCCGAGAGCGGCGGGATATCCGTAGCCCATCGAACCAAGGCCGCCGCTGGTGATAAACTGGCGGGGGTGCTTGTACTTGTACCACTGCCCGGCCCACATTTGATGCTGGCCCACGCCGGTCGTGATATAGGCCTCGCCTTTGGTCAATTCATAAAGCGTCTCCACCACCATCTGTTGCAGGATCACTTCACTTTCCTTCCCCTGCATGTGGTCCACCATGTGGTCACTGTTGGCGATTTCTGGTGTGATGCGATAGGCGAACGGCGCCTTCTTCTGCCATTCGGCGATCTGTGCCAGCCAGGCCGCATGTTTTTTCTGAACCGGCCGTCTGGCAACCAGCTGGTTCAGACGCGTCAACGCGTCCTTGATGTCGCCCACCACGGGCAGATTGGCCTTGCGATTTTTGTTGAGCTCGGACGCGTCAATGTCCAGGTGGACAATCGTGCCGTGTTTGCAAAATTCCTCGAACTTGCCCGTTACCCGGTCGTCAAAGCGCACGCCGAAGGCGAGCAGCAGGTCCGCCCCGTCCTTCAACTTGACCATCGGATCGTTAAAGTTCTTGCGCTGTTCGTATTCGCCGTTCACCGCCCAGTTCGCGAACGCGGCGCCGTGCATGCCGAGCCAGCGGAGCGACAACGGATGCGTTTCTGGAAAGGCGCCGCAGCCCATGATGGTGGTGGTGACGGGGATCTGCGCGGCTTCGGCAAACCGCCGTAATTCCTGGCTGGCGTTGCCGGTGATTACGCCGCCTCCGACATAA
>DATJYM010000316.1:0-7150 GCA_035499615.1 Candidatus Acidiferrales bacterium
GGCTGTGCGGGCGCTGGTTCCTCAAGGCGCGGTTCGGTTATATGAAAGCCGTGGAAATCGCCAGCCTTGCGAGCGTGATTATCGTCCTGAGCATGGTCATCTCCACGCTTTTGGCGGTCATCCTCGGCCGGCTCTACGTCGGCCCCAGCCTGGCGCTGTGCGTGAGTGATTTTGACCCCAAAAATCGCCTTCACCTGCTTCTAGGCGCGGCCAATGTTATTTATTTCTGGCACACGGCGGTGCTGGGTATCGGTCTGGCCAAACTTTCGGGCGGGTCGACGGCCAAAACCTTGATGGTGGTCTTTACTTATTGGCTCGTGGCGCAACTGTTGTTGATCGCCGTGGGTCTGGGCTCGATGGCATTGTAAAAACAGCAATAAATTGTAATATTCCGAAACTAATTCCCGTTCATTTTGTCTTAATTACCTGGTATTATGGCAAAACCTAAAAAACGCCGCAAAATCCTCATCCTTTCGATCATCGGGGTTGCGCTCGTCCTGCTCACGCTGGTGGCGGTTTTCAAGAAACGCGCGCCCGCCGTCACAGTACAAACGGAAAAGGTCGCGCGCCATAGCATGACCAACCTTGTTGTGGCCAACGGACAAATTCAGCCTGTCGTCCAGGTCACCATCAACCCCGAAGTCAGCGGCGAGATCATCGAGTTGCCGGTCAAAGAGGGCGAGCATGTCAACAAAGGTGATTTGCTGGTGAAAATCAATCCGGACACTTACATCGCTGCGGTCAACCAGGCAAAAGCCAGCTACGAATCCGCCCTGGCCGCCAAGGCCACCGGCGTGGCCAATCTGGAGAAGGCCCAGGCCGACTACGAACGCAATCTGCAATTATTCAACAGCAAACTGCTTTCGGCGTCGGACTTCATCGGGTTCAAGGCCGCGCGCGAAGTGGCCAAGGCGAATCTGGACAGCGCCGACGACCAGGTCAACGCCGCCAAGGCGGCGATGGACAACGCGGAGGATTTGTTGAACAAAACGACAATTCGATCGCCACTGACCGGCACCATCACCAGCTTAAATTCCGAACTGGGCGAGCGCGTGCTGGGCACAGGGTACACCGAGGGAACCCCCATCATGGCTATATCCGACTTGAACCAGATTGAAGCGCGGGTGGATGTCGGCGAAATGGACGTGGTGGGCATTGCTCCCGGACAGCGGGCCCAGTTGGAAGTAGACGCGTTCAAGGACCGCAAGTTCACCGGCATCGTGACGGCGGTCGCCAATTCCGCCCTGGGTTCCGGCGCCAGCAGCACGCCCGGCAGCAGCAGCCAGTCGCAGCAGGCCACGCAATTTGAGGTGCGCATTCGGGTAAACGAAAAGGGGCCGGCCTTCCGGCCCGGCATGTCCGTTACCGCGGAAATCGAAACCGAGTACCGCACCAACGCGCTGACGGTTCCCCTGGCCAGTGTTACCACTCGTCCGATGAAGTCCGAGATGAAGGCCGATCCTGTGAAAGGAGCCGGAACAAACTCCACGGCCTCCGCCAAGTCCGGTACGAATGCCGTCGCGACGGCTGCGAACGCCAAGGAAGCCGCCAGGGCGGCGGACGTGGTCTTTGTTGTGCAAGGCGACCACGTAAAGGCCGCGCCGGTGAAAATCGGTTTTTGCGATGATATTTATTGGGAAATCACCGACGGTCTGACCAACGGCGAGGAGATTGTTTCCGGGGGCTATCGCGCGGTCGGGCACGATTTGCAGGATGGTTCCAAAATCAAGCAAGGCGTGGTGGAAACGGAGGCGCCATCGCCATAAAATTGTGGTGGGGCAAGAGTCTCTCGAGCCCCGACCGGAAAAATAACAGGTTCGACGGAGCCTCGCCCCATCCCCGATGAATTAAATGAATTTAATCCGTCTCCAAAACATTTCGCGGCGCTATGAGATGGGCGCCGAAACCGTGAACGCGCTGCGTGACGTGTCGCTGGAAATCCAGCGCGGCGAATATGTCGCCATCATGGGGCCGTCCGGCTCCGGCAAATCCACGCTCATGAATCTGATCGGATGCCTCGACACGCCGTCCTCCGGCCACTACGAATTGAACGGGGTCAACGTCAGCGACATGGATGACAATCAGCTTGCCGAAATTCGCAATCGCGAAATCGGGTTCGTCTTTCAGACGTTCAATCTGCTGGCGCGCTCGAATGCGCTGCATAACGTGGAATTGCCGCTGATTTATGCCGGCATGCCCGCTGAAGGCCGCCGACAGGTTGCCCTGGAGGCCTTGGCCCAGGTCGGCTTGGCGGACCGCGTTCATCACCGGCCCAACGAGCTCTCCGGCGGCCAGCGCCAGCGCGTTGCCGTTGCCCGCGCCCTTGTCAATAAACCGTCCCTTCTCCTGGCGGACGAACCGACGGGAAATCTCGATTCCAAAACCGGCGCGGAAATCATGAGGTTGTTTGATGAACTGGCTCGGAAGGGGAACACCATCATCATTGTTACGCACGAAGAGGATATTGCCCGACAGGCGCGCCGCATCATCCGCATCCGCGACGGCCTGATTGCCAGCGACGAAACGACGACAAAATGATTTCAGACAGAATTAACAGAATTTTCAGAATGGATTTATGAAAGGCGGATACGAACTGGCTGGAAAAGTAATCGGCCTGGCAATGAAAATTCACTCCGACCTGGGTGCTGGCTTTTTGGCGTCCATTTACCACAATGCCCTGGCGCACGAACTCAGGAAGGTGGGGATGCGATTTGAATCGGAAAAACAGCTCGAAGTTTTTTATGACGGGATTCTGGTCGGGGAGTTTTCGGCTGATTTTCTGATTGAGAACGAGCTTATCGTTGAGTTGATATCGGTTCAGAATTTGTCGCCAGCGCATGAGGTTCAAACGGTAGACTATCTGGCAGCCACGGGAAAAGATGTCGGGTTGTTGATTAATTTCGGCGGTGAGCGACTGGAGTTCAAAAAGAAATTCAGACTGCCAAAACCGGCATCAGGCGAAATAGAACTTTATTCTGAACATTCTGTGCATTCTGTCAAAAAATGAAGTTTCTGTCCGAAATACGCGAGGGCCTGGGCATCTCTTGGGATGCTGTCCGCGCCAATAAAATGCGTTCAGCGCTGGCCACCATTGGCATTATCATCGGCATCGTGACCGTCACACTCATGGGTGCGGCCATCAATGGGCTTAACCAGGCGTTCGTGAACAGCCTTTCGGCCATGGGCGGAGATACTTTTTTCGTATCCCGGTCCAGTTGGTTCGACACCTACGACGAATATCTTAAAGAGCAGAAACGTCGGCCTATACGGCCGGAGGACGCCGCGGCTCTGACAAGGCAAGCGACATTGGTCTCAGCGATAGATCCCGAGGCGGAAGACTACGAGACGGTCAAATACAAGACCCGCAGTCTTGATGCTGTGGACATTGTGGGCACCACGTCGGATAATCTGATAACCACCGGCGCCAGCGTAGCACAGGGCCGGTTTCTGACGTCGGGGGACACCGAAGGCGGCCAGCCAGTTTGCGTTCTCGGCAGCGAGTTGGCGACGAACCTCTTCCGCGGCGAGTCACCGCTCGGCAAACATATTAAAATTGGAGACCATTCCTTTCTGGTGGTCGGCGTTTTACAGAAGCGAGGAAATCTGTTCGGGAGCATGGACCTGGACGACAGGGTCATCATTCCGTTCCGGGAATTTCTGGCGGAAATTTGGAGCCGGCCGAACATGATGATCGAAGTCAAAGCCAACGGGCTTGCTCAGTTGGCCGAAACCCAGGAAGAACTGCGCCAAGTCATGCGGCACATCCGGCATTTGCGACCGGAGGATCCCGACGATTTTGCCATCAACCAACAGGAGCAGTTTGTGAAATTATTTCACGAGCAGACGGCCGTCATCGCCGCAATCGGTTTGTTCATCACCAGCCTGGCGCTTTTCGTGGGCGGCATCGGCATTATGAACATCATGTTTGTGTCGGTGGCTGAGCGGACGCGAGAAATCGGCGTGCGCAAGGCCATCGGCGCCAAACGCCGCACCATCCTGCTGCAGTTTCTCGCGGAAGCCGCCAGCATCTGTCTGGGCGGCGGGTTGATCGGACTGGCCATCGCCTGGCTCACAACGCTGGCGGTCACGCATTTCCTGTTTACAGCCACCATGTCCTGGGAAATTGTCGTCATCGCAATCATCGTATCATTGTTGACGGGCGTGGTCTCTGGCTTTCTACCCGCCTGGCGCGCCGCCCGGATGGACCCGGTGGAGGCGCTGAGGAGTGAATGAAAACAAAACGACCAACCCTGTTGCTCGCCGAAATCCGGGAAAGTTTTGCGATGGCCATGAATGCGGTCACGGCGCACAAGCTGCGCTCGACGCTTACGCTGTTGGGAGTGTTGATTGGCGTGTTTTCCATTATTGTCGTCATGACAGCCATGCGTGTATTGGAGGGGAGCGTTGAAACCGGCCTAAGCCAGTTGGGCAGCCAGACGTTCGCCATCCAAAAATGGCCGGCAATCCAGTTCAATGGAGGCGACTGGAAAAAATACTATCGGCGCAAAAAGATTACCTACGAACTGGGACAAGAGATCGAGAAGAAAGCCACTCTAGCGGCCGCCGTCGGCATCCAGGGTGAATTTTGGAACGGACAAATTCAAACCCGGTACGCCAAAACCGCGCCCGACGTCGAACTCTACGGCGAGACGGCCGGCAGTTTCCTGGCGCGCAACTGGCAAATCGCAGAAGGGCGCATTTTTACTGCAAATGACGTGGACGACGCGCGTGAGGTCTGTGTCCTGGGCAGCGCTCTGGCTAAAACGATCTTTCCCTTTGGTTCCGCTGTTGGCGAAGAACTTAGAATCAACGGTATGCCCTATACCGTCGTCGGTGTTCTGGCTTCGCAGGGCGCTTCGCTGGGCGGCAATCAGGACAATTTCGCGGTGATTCCCATTACCACGGCTCTCAACCATTACGGCCTGCGCTGGAGCGGGCTGAGCATTCTGATCCAGGCACGCAGCCAGTCCGTTTACGCCGATTGCCAGGAACAAGTGCGCGACATCGTGCGAGCCGAACGCAAAGTCCGGCCTGAGGACCTGGATGATTTTGAATTGTTTTCCAACGATTCACTCATTGAGCAATTTGACTCGGTCACGCGGGCGGTGCGGATTGGCGTGCTCGTGATTAGTTCCATCGCCCTCATTGCCGCCGGCGTTGGTATCATGAACATCATGCTCGTCTCGGTCACGGAACGGACCCGCGAGATTGGCGTCCGCCGCGCCATCGGCGCCAAGCGGCGCAATATCATGCTGCAATTCATCATGGAAGCCATCGTGTTGTGCGAAGTCGGCGGCGTCATCGGCGTTGTGCTCGGCATCCTCGGTGGCAACGCGCTGGCCTGGTTCATGAAAGTCCCGCCGGCGATTCCAGTTGACTGGATTGTATTGGGTCTGTTCATCTGTTCCCTCGTCGGCATCATTTTCGGGACCTATCCCGCCTACAAGGCGGCGAACCTTGACCCGATTGAATCGTTGCGTTACGAATAAAGGAGCTGCGCCACACCGGCAGATTGGCAGCCTTTTTGCTTTGAACAGGGATTGTTGGCGCCCGGTCTAATGCCCAACGACAAGGAATTTTTCAGGAGAAGTCATAACATGCGATGGCTGTGGTTTTTAATTTGCGCCGTTTTCGGACTGGCCTTGCTGGCCGGCGGTCTGCTGGTGCCCCTGCACCTGCGGGCGGTCGATGCCGGCGTTCTCGAGCAGGCCGGTCGGAATGGGCCCGCCTTGCTTGAGCAGGGACGGACCCTGGCCCGCGAACAGAGATTGGGCGCGGCCCAAATGCTCGTCCAGGCGGCCCGTCTCGAGGCCTTTCCCGGGTGGGACCGGCTCGACCAGATGATCGCCACCCAGGTGCGACAAAATCCGTCGGCGCTGACCTGGGGCAATGACACGGCCGTAAAGAATCTTTTCCCCGACACCACCGCGGCGCCCGTGACTGATTTCATTGTCCGGCAGGCAAATCGTGACGCGACCCTCTCCGCCTTGAGCCGTTCATCGTTGTTCACCGTGCAAACGCTGTTACGCAGCCGTTCCTTGACCAAAACCGTTCTCCTGCCGCCCTCAAAGTCGGCTTCGGGCCAGGCTTTCGACACGGCCATTGGCATTTGTGGCCTGCTGTCGGAGAGCGGACATTTAACCGCCAGTCTCGACAGCCAGATTTCCACGCTGGCGGCGCAGGCCAATCATGGCGACGGTTCCCGACCGCTCGAAGAGGCGCTGATGGATTTCCTGTCGCTGGGCGAACGGTTCAACTGGGACCAGTTGGTGGCGTTTGTCGCGCAAATTCCGGATACGGGAACGCTCCACCAACTTGCCGGCCAGGCCCGCAATGCCGGGACGCAACTGCCAGTACTCTTTGCCGCCGTCGAATTATCCGGCAAACCCGATGCGGTGGCCAAATATCTTGCGAAGTTCAGTCAGACCGGCTTGAAGGACCTCGGCGCCGGCCTGGCTTATGGCGGCGGCGGCGTGGGCGAACTGGCCCAGCGCGGCCAGCGCTTTTACCGCCCGGATTGGGAACGGCGCGTCACTGCGTCTGAATCCATCGCCAATCTCTTTTACCGCGCGGCGGATTATGGCTTTCAAAAGCCGCAGTTGGCGATGGCGGCCAAATGGCTGGCCTATCTGCTCAGCGGATTTTTGCTGGCGGCGTCGATGCATTTTGCGCGTCCCAACGTTTCCGCGCTGGAACGTCCGTTGCAGGTGCGCGGATTCCATCTGTTCCGGGAGTTTTTATTTTCGCTGGGGTTCCTGTTCGTGGTGCTACTTCTGAGCGAGCCGTTTCTCGCCCAGGAGACCCAGAAAGGGGCATTCTCCTTTCGACTGGTGCCGCTCACGACGAGCGGCATGGTCCCCGCAGGGATCGCCGGCATACAACAAACCATCATGAACCCGATCATCCTGATAACTATGCTGTTGTTTTTCGTCTTGCAGGCGCTCCTTTATACCATGTGCCTCGTCAAGCTGGCGGAAATCCGCCGGCAACAGGTGCCGCCACGCATGAAACTGAAACTGCTCGAAAATGAAGACCACCTGTTCGACGCCGGCCTTTACCTCGGCTTTGTCGGCACCATTGTGTCGCTGATCGTTGCCTCAATGGGACTGGTCAAATTCAGCTTGATGGCGGCGTATTCCTCGACGTCGTT
>DATJYM010000317.1:0-2791 GCA_035499615.1 Candidatus Acidiferrales bacterium
ACGCGACGGATAACAGTTCGGTGAAGCCGGGCAAGCCATTAGTGCCGCTGTTGACCATGTCATCGAGGACAGGCTGGAGACGGTCCTGCAGGAGCGTGCCGCGGAAACGCAAGGCACGGACGACGGCGCTCAGCGTATTGGCGATGCCCGTGGAACGGTTTTGCAAATCGGTTTTGGCTGCGGCATCGACGCGGGCGTGTTCTTCGATTTGCCAGCCGACGACCAGCAGCCAGACTCCCAAAAGGAGGCCATAGATTAATGCGCTGCGCCGGGGTTCCATGAATCTGTGAGCTGTTCTAAATGATGTGTCTCAACAAATAAAGAATAATTGTTCAGGTCCGTTACTTGGCGTTATCCGGGATTTTTCGGAGGAACTGGTCCAGTTCCTGTTCCGAAACGCTGTTGGTGATCATGCCGCTGGTGAGGTTGGGCGCGTTCACGGTGGCGGCCAATTCCGTAGGCGCGCGAACGATGTGCGGCGTCAGGAAGATCATCAGCTCGTTCTTGTTATTGGCCGAGCTCGTCGAGCGGAACAACGCGCCGAGGAGCGGGAGGTCGCCCAGGATGGGAATCTTGCTGGCGCTGCTGGCCTTGTCATTTTCGATGAGGCCGCCGATAACGACCGTTTGCGCATTGGGCGTGATGACGACAGTATCCGCCGAGCGGGTATCAATGACCGGCGCTTCAACCCCGCCGCCAATCGGCTCGGTCAACGTCGGGTCAATCTCAGAGTCCTGCGGGGTGACGATCATTTCCACCAGGTTATTCGGGGAGACGTAGGGGGTCACATTGACCTGAATGCCCACGGGTGTGTAGGTAATGTTGTTGATAGGAACGACGCCCGCGCCGACCGTCTGGTAGCTCAGGCCGGTAATGAGCGGAACCTGCTGCCCGATAAGAATCGTGGCCGGTTGGCCGTCACGCGCGAGGATGGAAGGACGCGCGAGAATGTGCGCCTTGCCTTCCTGCGCGAGGGCACGCACGGTGACCTGGTAATCCGAGCCGAGAACCTGATAAAGGCCGCCCGCGCCGGTAGTGCCGGAACTGGGAACAGGATATCCATTTGGCTGAGTCGACTGTCCCAGGGGGGTGGTGAAATTTGTGGCCACGTTATTCAACCCGGTCAGCCCAAAAATAGAGCCCACAGATTGCGCGGGATTACCGCCGCCGGTCCAGCCGCCTTCCACGCCGAGGTCCAGGGAGTTATTCAACGTCACTTCCAGGAAGACCACCTTGATGAGCACCTGCGGTTTGGGACGGTCCAGGTTGGCGATGACGTTGCTGATCTGTTCGCTCGTCTGGCGGTCGGCGATGTAGGTGATGGTATGCGTGTCCGGGTCCACCATGAACGAAGCGCTGCCGACGGAACCATTGTTGTTGTATTGCGCGGTGCTGGAGCTGTTGTTGGCGCCGCCACGGTTGCCACCAAAGCCGCCGAAGCCCCCAAATCCGCCAAACCCGCCGAAACCTCCACCGCCGCCCCGGCCGCCGCCGCCGGCTTGCGCATGAAGTTGGGTGACGGCGCATGACATGAGAATCAGGATGCCGCCCGCAATTTTTTTCCACGATGATGTTTTCATAGTTTTAGTCGTTTAAGCAAAATTGGATAAATGATTAGGGCGCTCCGCCGCCGCCGGCGCCACGCCCGACGCCTGTGCCCGTGCCGGAGCTAAGGGACGTCGAAGTTTGGCTAACGGTGGTCGCATTTTGTTGTTCACGCTCCTGCCGGGCATCGGTTTGGGAGCTGGTGCTGCTCGAACTGGAGTTCGCCACCGAGCCCTGCGGGAAGGTGCCTTGCAGCACTTGCAGGACCTGTTGCGGATCGGCGTTATCCAGGTGAATGACGTGAACCTGCTGGTCGCGCGAGGAGGGCACGTCCAACTCCTGCATCATGCTGGTGATTTCCAGCATCAAATCTTTGGAGGCCATGACAATGACTGACTGCGTGCGCGGGTCGGCCACAGCGGTGACCTGGGATTGTTTCTGCGCGCGATTGCCGTTGCTATTATTTCCAGCTGCGGCTGCCGCCATGCGGGCAAAGAAACCGCCACCGCCACCACCGCCGAAACCGCCGCCGCCAAAGCCGCCGCCACCGAATCCACCACCGCCGGGCCCGCGAAAAGCGATCGGCGAAAGGCCGTTGCCCGAGCCGCCTGAGGGGAAAATCTGGCCCAGCTCAGCAGCCACATCATTGGGATTGGCGAAGGAGAGCGGGAATACACGGATTTCCGTCTCACCGGCGGCGCTGGAATCAATCGCCGAAATGATTTCCATCAGATGCCGGATATTTTCCTGCGTATCGGTAATAACAATCGAATTGCCCGCCTGGTTGGCCACCACGGTGGCCTGCGGCGAAACGAATGACGATAAATCAGATATCAACTGGCTCGCGTCCACGTACCGGACGGGGATGATTTGCGTCACGATTTCGTCGTTCTTTGGGACGGATTGAGGATCGTTGCCGACCTGCACGGGGATGTCGCGCGTCTTGGCGTCGTCTTTGTTGACGATCGTGAGCGTACGGCCGTTGCGGATGGCCGCGTAGCCGTTTTTGTTCAGGACCGAATTCAACAATGCCACAGCCTCGTCCTGCGTCATGGGATGACTGCTGATCACACTCACGTTGCCGTGCACGCTCGTGTCCAGCTCGATGATGAATCCGGCGGCGTCGCTGAGGTAGTTTAACACCAGGTCAATCGGCGCATTGCGGAAGTTCAATCGCAAGCCGTTGGTGCCGCCGTCTTCCGTCGGCGTCGCGGTCACAACATTGGTTCCCATCTCAACGGCACTC
>DATJYM010000318.1:0-2561 GCA_035499615.1 Candidatus Acidiferrales bacterium
CAGGCCCACTTGGTCAACGCGGACTGATTCCCCGGACAAATTGTTGGAAATGATGATTTCGACCCACTTCGTCGATGGGTGGGGTTGCATGTAGTGGTCCAATTTTCGCGGGTCCGTTTTGTCGCGTTCCATGTCCGTCAGGGAATCCACCCGCATCAACTCGCGTCCCTCTTTGTCCAGGAAGCGAACAGTCAGGACCCAGCCGTTCGTGCGCTGTGACTGAATGGTCGCCGACAGGGTGAAAGCATTGCCGCCACCCGTTTCGATGCGTTGCGCCAGGGAACCCGCACCCGGGCCGATGGCGGCCGAAACTTCTCCGGGCGACGGGCCGTTCGTTTCCAGATAAACATCGCCGATTGTCTGCCAGGCCTTCAGGCCATCCTCAAACCTTCCGTTGACGACCAGGTTGGAATCCTGATCGGCTGCCGGCGCCGTGCAAAACGCGGCCAGCAAAAATGCCGCCGCCACCAACATGGATTTTTTCATGCAGTATAAGCGGTATATTTTTCCCACATTGTCTGTGTCTTACCGGCTCTTGGGCCCCCTTGTCAAAAATTTCCGCGCGGAGGCATCGGTCAGGCGAACGAGTTTCGGAGGCGGCGAGCCACTCCCTCCGCCCTCTTGCCACCGACACAACCTGACCCAAAGCTGTCCAGCTCTGCACGTGGACCCGTGTTCCTTAAGATTCCCGGTTAACCGCCACTTTCGCACCAGCCGGAATTCTCCCCCTTGAATCGCTCATCGGAGTTGCTAAAATCCGGCATCAAACCGCGTCAATCATTTTTGGGTTTTCAATCGGAAGCCGTGTGGATTTGTCTGGCTTGGGTCGTTCTCTGGTTTGCGATTTGCTTTCGATTGGGTTACCTGCCACTCCTGCAACCGGATGAAGGCCGGAACGCCGAGGTGGCGCGCGAAATGAAGGTATCGGGCGCATGGCTGGTTCCCACCTATGACGGCATCGCCTATCTCGACAAGCCGGCTTTCTATTTCAAGGCCGTCGCCATTTCCCTGGCCTGCTTCGGAGATTCCGAGACCGCCGCGCGCCTCCCGTCGGCTATGTTTGGCATCGGTCTGCTCGGTTTGACCTACCTGTTCTGCCGGCGGGAATATGGCGTTCGCTGTGCGGCCCTGGCCGCGATCGTCCTGGCGACCACGCCGCTCTTTTTGGTGAATGCGCGCACGGTAATTTTTGACATTGCGCTCTGTTTCTTCACCACCGCGGCGATTTTTGCCGGTTTCCGGGCCGAGGAGGCGGAAGGAAGAACGCGCCGCGTCTGGTACCTGGTTGGCGCGGCGGCCGCCGGTTTCGCCACCCTGGTGAAAGGACCGGTCGGCTTCCTGGTCCCGGGCCTTGTGCTGCTGGTCTTTCACCGGGTGCTGGGACGACGCGGGGTCGGGAAGCGTTTTTTTGCGCCGTTGAACCTGCTGGTTTTTTTTGGCGTGGTTTTGGCGTGGTTCGTTCCCCTGTCGCTGGCACATCCGGATTTCCCCCGCTATGGGATCATCGAGGAGTCCTTTCACCGGTTCACGACGACGGGATTTCACCGGTCAAAGCCGTTCTATTTTTATGGAATTATCGTGCTGGGATTGTTTTTGCCTTGGAGCTTCCTGTTGCCGGAAGCCGTCGTCGCCGCGTGGAAATCACGTCGCAACCGGCTGCGCGCCGACCTCCTTTGTATCGTCTGGGCGCTGGTGGTGGTGATTTTCTTCTCCCTCTCCGGGTCGAAACTGCCGGGATACATCCTGAGCGCCACGGTCGCCTCGGGGGTTTTGGTGGCGCGGCTTTTTGACCGGGCGTGGGAGCAGCCCGAAGGAAAACCGGCGCGAATTGTGCGGCATGCCGCAACCGCCTTTCTGGGTGTGTGTGTGATAGCGGCGATTGCGGCGGTTTTTCTGTCTACCCGTACCCGGATGCTGGCCCGGCCGTTGGGCATTTCCGTGGCCGATACTGCCCGGTTCAAATTGTACCTGACCGGTGCCGTGGTTCTGCTGGTCGCGTACGCTGTCTTCGCGGGGCTGACGGTTTGGAAGCGGAACGCCAGGTTTGGTTTTGTTTGTTTCGCCTCGTTCCCGTTGTTGTTGATGGGTCTCAATTTTGGCATGATTAATGTGGTTTTCAGCGCCAAATCTGCGCGGACCCTGGCGCAGCAGATCCCGGCCCTGTCGCCGGAGACCCAGTTGGCGTGTCTGGAATGTTTCCCCAACGGGCTGGCGTTTTATCTAGGCCGCACCGCCGCCTTGATTACGAATGACGGCGACGAATTGACCAGCAATTACATCCTGTTCGAATTGAAGTCCGGGCAAACCTGGCCGTCTAATCTCGTCGCGGTTTCTGATTTCAACCGCTGGCTGGCCACGAGGGAGCATCCGGTGTATCTCGTGGTCCGGCAACAGGATTGTTCGCGGCTGGAAGCGATTGCCGCTGCCCGAAAAACAACCATCCGGCAATTGACGCCGCAGTATGTCGGCGCGCTTTTGCCACCCTCTTAAATGTGCGGAATTTGCGGCGTCGTCAGCGTATCCGGATTACGACAACCGGAGTCCGTACGGCTCCGGGCCAA
>DATJYM010000319.1:0-7846 GCA_035499615.1 Candidatus Acidiferrales bacterium
GGCCGAAGCGCAAGCCTGCTTAACCCTGAAATGTTTTGCACACGAACTCAAAAACCGCCGTCGGCGAAAGGGCGTTCAGGCATTCGTTCGGCATTACGTAAGTGCAATGCGATTTGAGGCAGGGCGAGCAGGGCAAATCAATTCGCAGCACATTGTGGAGTTGATGATAAGGGCCGGTGCGGCGGGGTTCGGTCGGACCAAAGAGTGCGACCACGGTTTTACCCAGCGCCGCGGCCACGTGCATGGGACCGGTGTCATTGGTGATCATCAAATCACAGAGCCTCAGCCATTCGACCATTTCCGGGAGCGAGGTCTGGCCGCACAAATTGAAACAACGTTCCGGTTCGGCGCGGCCAATGATTTCCCCAAGCGGTTTGTCCTCCCGATTCCCCAGTATGGCAAAACGGGCCTCGGGAAATTTCCGGGCCAACTGCCCGACCAGCCCGGCAAAATATTCAGACGGCCAGCGTTTGTTGGGCCAGCGGGCTCCGGGTTGAATCGCAATCCATTTCGGAGTTCGGAATTCGGAATTCGGAATTCGGAATTGGTCAAGCCATTTGCGTTTTACTTCGGCGGCGACTTTTGGTCGTTCCGGCAGCCATTGGAAATGGTTGTGAATGGGGATGCCGAGGCAGGGCAGCACCGCCAGGTACCAGTCCACGGCGTGCGTATGGAACGAGGCGCGCCTTACGGCCACGTCGTAAAAACCGCGCGCCCCTTCGCGGATTTCGTCGAGGCCGATGAGGAATTTCCCGTTGGCGAGCCACGCGAATGCCCCGCTGCGCGCCAGACATTGGAGGTCAATCACCCAGTCGAAATGCTGGTCCCGCAGCCAGCGGACGCTGTAAAACATTTCCGGCCAATACCGGGGCGCCCCCCAGCGCCGGCGTTCAAAGCGGACAATCCCGGCCAGGTCGGGATCGTCTGCCAGCAACGGGGCCAGGCTGGAATCAATCCACCAGAATATTTCACTTGCGGGCAGATGGCATTTGAGGAGCCGCAGGACGGGCAACGCCTGGATCACGTCGCCCAGCGAGCTGGGTTTGAGGATCAAGATTTTCAAAGGCAGAAGGAAGAATGCAGAATGTAGAAAAGATTAGTCACCGCGCGCCTTGTTGGAATTGGTTACGAGTATGGAAATCGATTCGTTGGTTTCCTGCAATAAAGGCTCCAGCCGTTTGCTTGACACGATTTCTTCATCTGCCAATAGCTCCAACCCATGGGCGGTTTCGTCGGCTTCTTTGAGACAATCGCCAACTTTTGAAATGAATTCCGCCTTGGAGCGGGCGCGGCTGGCTTCCCGATGATTTGCCCCAACCGAAGTCCCCGACCGCAATGCTTGTTTACCGAGAACCTGCGCAACCGTTTCTTTCGGCAAGGCAACATAAAGCCGAATTATTCGGCGGGGAAAACTTTTGGTGCGCGCCGCCAGGTCTTTTTCTGAATTCCGCATTCTTCATTCTACCTTCCGACTTCGAGGCGTTCGGCGAGGCGTTCGGGCAAGCCGGCGGCGCGGATTTTTTTCTGCGCGGTGGCGATATCGTATTCCAGCCGGCGCAATTCGATGGTGCCGGCGTCCGCGTCGTAAATGACATAGGCGGCCTTGGGATTATTGTCGCGCGGCTGGCCGACGGCGCCGACGTTGATAAAATATTTTTTGGCGGGATCAATTTTGAATTTGGAATAAGTGCCTCCGCGCACCACGGTGTCGCGCATGAAAGCGACCGGCACGTGCGTGTGGCCGAAGAAGCAAAGCTGGGTGTTTTGATAGGGAAAACTGGCCGCGGCGGCCAGCTTGTCAAAGACGTAACCCCAGCGCTGGGGGGCGTCGAGCGTGGCGTGGACGATGGTAAAGTTGTGGACCAGCTTGGTGTATTTCAGATCGCGCAGCCACTGGCGTTCCTCATCGGAAAGCTGGGCACGCGTCCAACGAACCGCTTCGGCGGCGTTGGGATTGAACCCTTCCAGGTGATCGTCGGTGGAACAGTATTCGTCGTGGTTGCCTTTTACGCAGGGGATATCCATCTTGCGGACGATTTCGAGGCATTCCCTGGGGTTGGCGTTGTAGCCGACGACGTCGCCCAGGCAGACATAATGGGTGGGCTTCTGTTGCTCGGCGTCCGCCAGGACAGTGCGGAACGCTTCCAGATTGCCGTGAATGTCGGCGATGATGGCGAATTTCATTTGCGTCTATCGAACGATCTCAAATCCATTTAACGTCTCCTGCGCGTCACTCCAGGCGACAGTTTCGTCCCGGATCAGCCCGGAAAGTCCCGCGTCACGAATGGCCGCACGAAAGCCCTCCAGCTCCGCGCGCGCGCCTTCGGCGATCAACTCCACGCGACCATCCGCCAGGTTGCGCACGGTGCCGGTCACTTCAAATCCCGTTGCCACGGATTTCGCGGTATAACGAAAACCGACACCTTGCACGTCGCCCGAGTAAAACACACACATGCGCCAACGCTTCATTCCGGGTTGTTGACCGGCGGTTGTCCGGACACGAGGGGATAAAGCCAAAGCTTGCGCCGGGGCGCAATATTTTAATGCAAGAATTACCAGGGAGAATTTTCCAAGTTTTGTATTTGACCGTCCATAAAATTTACAGTACCCATCACGGGCTGCAATTACCAATGGTAAATGTTCCAGCGCCATTTGTCTGCAGTGCACGGCGCCAACACAGCAATGCTGAACACAAAGTCATTTTTGGCGGTGGATTTTGGGGCGGGCAGCCTCAAACTGGCAACCTTCGAGATCAACGAGATTGGGGGGTTGTGCCTGAAAAGCTATACTTTGAAATCGTTGGGGCCGGAAGGCGCAGCCGACGCCACGCGGGAAACGGCTTTGCTCAAGGTGCTGCGGGAAACGCTGGCCGAAGCCGGCGGCGCGGCCCGAAGCATTAACGTCTGTGCGCCGGGGTTCCAGGTCTTCTCCAAATTCGTCAAGCTCCCTCCCGTGGACGCGGGCAAGGTGACGCAAATCATCCAGTACGAGGCCCAGCAGAACGTGCCCTTCCCCCTGGCGGAAGTGGTGTGGGACTACCAAATTCTCGGCTCGAGCCCGACGGGGGAACTGGAAGTACTGCTGGTGGCCATCAAGTCGGAGATCGTCGAGGGATTGTTTCGGATCGCGGAGGAGTCGAAACTGCGGCTGCAATTGTGCGACGTATCGCCGGCGGCCCTGTGCAATGCGTTCCGTTACAACTACGGTGATCTGGAAGATTGCACGATGCTGTTGGACATCGGCGCCAAAACCAGCAACCTGCTCTTTTTTGAGAAGGGCAAGGTTTTTTCCCGGAGCATCAGCCTGGGGGCCAATTCTATTACCCAGGATTTTGCGAACGAGGCGAAATTGAAATTTGAAATCGCCGAGCAAATCAAGGTGGCCGAGGGTTTCGTCAGTCTCGGGGGCGCGTATGAAGAGCCGGAAAATCCCAATCAGGCGGCCATTTCCAAGATTGCCCGGCAGTTCATGACCAAGCTGCACATCCAGGTCAACCAGACGATTCAGTTTTATCGCGGCCAGATGGGCGGGGCGGCGCCCCAACGGCTTTTCCTGGCCGGCGGGGCTTCCATCATGCCGTACACGGCGCAATTTTTCGCCGAAAAACTCAACGCGCCGGTCGAATACTTCAACCCGTTCCGAAATGTGCAGATCGATCCGGCGGTCAATCTGGAGGAACTGGCACGCGTGGCCCATTCCCTGGGTGAGGTTGTCGGCCTGGGCCTGCGCAATCTGGCCAATTGTCCGGTGGAAATGAATCTGATGCCGGAGAGCACGCTGCGCTGGCGCACCTTCAACGAAAAAAAACCGTATTTCACCGCGACGGTATTCAGTCTGGTGGCGGTGGCGTTTGCGGTCGGGTTTCTCTTCGAAAAACTCGCCATGTCTAAGGAGGCCGAGCTGGAACGGCTCAAGCCGGAGGTTCAAAAATTGCAGTCGAAAGCCGACCAGTTCAGCAAGGTTTATGGGGAAGTCAATGCGACCCGGCAGCAAGCCGATCAAATCAGCACCTGGATGAATGATCGCTATTACTGGAGTGACGTGCTGGCGGAACTGCGGCGAGTGCTCATTCGCGCCGAGAACGACGTTCAAAAGAAAATGTCTGCGCAGCGGGCGGGGGTGCAGGCGGGGATTTGGATTGAACAGTTTATCACCACGCAGACGGCGGTCTCTGCGCCCAATGCCCTGGGAGGGCCGCCGCGGGAAGGAATGCCACCCGGGGGGGGGCCGCCCAACGGCGAGCTGGCCGGCATGGCGATGAACTCGAGTCAATCCACGACGAACAAGCCGGGCGCCATCAGCCTGCTTTGCCGGGCGGTGAGTCTGTCCAAGATTGACCCGGCGGCGAACAGTGATATTGCCTACACGCTGGAGAATGAATTGCAGGCGAGCCCTGATTTTGATCCCAAGGCGACGCAGCTGACCGGTCAGATCAATCCGGAAGATGCCTCCGGCACGTTCACCTTTGGAGTTTCCGCACAGCTGAGCAACCCTTTGAATTTGTAGCATGGCCTGGATCAAGCGAAATCTGTTTTTTGTCATCGGCGCCGTCATTGCCGTGGGATTGCTGGCGGCGGCGGGGGTTTATGACTATCAGAACTGGCAGCGCAACAATGCGGCGTTGGACGCGTTGAATCAAACCTACACCGTCCTGAAACGGTTGGAAACGCAATCCCCGTCACCCGGCAACGACAAGATTGACAACATCCAGACCGCCCGGGAACAGGAACAACAGTTGCGGGATTGGATCCGGCAGGCGGGACAATACTTCCAGCCGATTCCCCCCATACCTGACCCGGCGAAAGGCGCCATAACCGATGCCCGGTTCGCCGCCGCGCGGGACCATACGCTCAACCAGTTGCAGGTGGAGGCGGACGATGCCAGCGTCACCTTGCCGCCCCAATACGGCTTCTCGTTTAATGCGGAACGAACCTCGGTTAGATTCGCGCCCGGCGCCCTGACGGCGCTGGCCCAGCAGCTGGGGGAAGTGAAAATGATTTGTGAAATTCTTTACGCGGCCAGAATCAATTCCCTGGACAGTATTCGCCGGGCGCGGGTTTCGGAAGATGATGTCGGCGGGCAGCAAGCCGATTATGTCGATCAGTCGGCGGTCACCAATGATCTGGCGGTTTTTACGCCTTATGAAATCAGTTTTCGTTGTTTCAGCCAGGACCTGGCGGTCGTGCTGACGAGTTTCGCCTCCTCGCCGCATGGATTCATTGTCAAAGCCATAAATGTGCAACCGGCGGCCGGGTCAACCGCCACATCGCCGCTTCCCGGTTCACCCATGGCCGGCGGTCCGGGGCAGCCGGGTTATGGAGCTCCTTACGGGTACGCACCGGCGCCGGCCTATGGCCGGCCGGCGGCACCCCCGACCCGGGGCGGCTTGCAGACGGTGCTCGACGAGCAGCTTTTGAGCATCACGCTGCAGCTCGAGATCGTGAAATTGTCATCGGGAAATTAAGCGCATGGATTTCCTCAAAAAACATTACGAAAAAATTCTGCTGGGAGTCGTGTTGCTCGGCCTGGTGGGGGCCATGGTGTTTTTGCCGTTCATGATTTTGCATGATCGCAACCAACTGGACGAAACCCGCACGGAAATTATCATCCGTCCGGTCAAACCGCTGGCTCCGTTGGATCTGACGGCAGAAAGCAACACCATCCGGCGAATGCAACTGCCGGCCCGGCTGGATCTGGAGACGACCAACCGGCTGTTCAATCCCGTCCAGTGGCAAAAAGCCGTGGATGGAAGCCTGATCAAGATTGAGAGTGGCAACGAAGTCGGCCCCGGCGCCGTGGTGGTGACCCGCATCAGCCCCTTGTACTTCATCCTGACGTTGGATGCGGTGCAGACCAATGAATTTGGCGCGCGCTACATCGTGGGTGTGGAGCGCCAGGCCGAACCAGTGGCGTGGAAACGGACCAAACGCCAGCATTATGCCTCTTTGGGCGACAAGAACGATGCGTTCACCATCACTTCCGTCCAAGGGCCGCCGGCTGACCCTACGCAATTGATTTTGCAGCTGACGGATACCGGCGAAACGGTGAGCCTGTCCAAAGCCAAACCATTCCGGCGTGTGGACGCGTACATGGCGGATTTGAAATACGGTCCCGAGGGAAAAACCTGGAGCGGACAGCGGGTGGGTGACGACCTGAAATTTTACGGCGATGATTACATTATCGTTGCCATAAACCAGAACGAGGTGGTATTATCCGCCAAATCAAACCAGAAAAAAACAACGTTGATTTATAATTCGAAATGACGCGTGCGAGTTCCCATTCCAGCGACCAGCGACGCTGACACTGATCAACCCGAATTCATCCATGACAAAAGCAGTTTCTGTCCTACTCGGCATCTTCTTCATAGTGGCCGGCACCCTCCTGTCGCCGGCCCAAACCAACAATGCTGCTGACCTGGCGGTCAGCGAGGCGGTTTTGCGACAGGCCAACACCGTGGTTCTGCGCCAGAAACTGGTGGAAGCCAAAGACGCCGCCGCCCGCGGCGATTTGTCGGCCGCCGCACGGCTCTATGAGGATGCCTATTCGCTGGTGCAACAAATTGGTTCTGGCATTGACGCCGAATCCGCGCAGACCATTTCGGGACTGGTCTCGGTCAGGTTCGAACTGGCCCGGGAGGCGGAGCGGAAAGGTGATTATCGGGATGCCGACACGCAGATTAACCGCGTTTTGAAGGTGGACCCCCAGAATCCCGCTGCCATGGCTTTCAAGAAACAAAATGACCAGATGATCGCCGCGATGCGCGGGCAGGTGCCGGACGACGCGACGGTCCAGCAGGCTCAAGTCATCGCCAACAATAAAACCGACGCGGACACGCTGGTTCGGGATGGCAAATTGCTGTATGAGATGGGCAAGTTTGAAGAAGCGGAGGCTAAATTACAGCAGGCGGTGAGGCTGGATCCTGTCAATCAGGGCGCCTTTTATTATTTGAGCCTGGTCAAACAAGGCATTTACGCCCGTCAGGAACGAATCAAGGACGTCGACAACGAGACCCGTATTGTGGACGTGACGAAATCGTGGTCGGATTCCGGTTTGAGAAAGAGCGCAAATTTGCCCATACCCAATCCGTATGCCACCACCAACCTCATCCACACGGGGCCCGGTCGGGAAGCGATCATGAGCAAACTGAACCGCATCCGGCTTGACCATGTGTTTTACGACGGGCTGCCTTTGAGTGAAGTGGTTCGCAACTTGAGCGAACAGGCCAAACTGCGCGATCCGGACAAGGTCGGCATCAACTTTCTGATTAATCCCAATGTGGACAATTCCGCGTCAGTCGCCACCACCACTCCTGCCGGCGGCGAAGGTTCGCCATTCGGCGGAGCCGGGGCCGTCCCTCCCGGGGCGGGTGGCGGCGGCGCTCAGCAAATTGATCCGGCAACCGGTTTGCCCATTGCCACGACGCCTACCGCTGGAGCAGAGTCGGTGGATATCAATTCGGTGATTGTGAGGATCAATCCGGCTCTCAGTGATGTGCGCATGGCGGATGCGTTGGACGCCATTGTGCAAGTGGCGGATCATCCCATTGAATATTCCATTAGCGATTATGCCGTTGTCTTCTCGGCCAAAGGACCGCGGTCACCCCAGTTGTACTCGCGAACTTTCAAAATCGATCCCAATACGTTCGAGCAGGGTCTGGAAAGTGTCGGTTCCCTCGAGTTTGTCAACAATACCGGCAGCAGCGGCGGCTCTGGCGGTGGCGGTGGCGGCGGTGGCGGCGGCGGTGGCGGCGGTGGCGGTAACAGCGGCGGCGGACAGAATACCACGGTGGGGTTGCTGGCGGTGGTTAACTCTGCGCCGGGTTCGGGCAATCGCTCCAGCAGCGGTG
>DATJYM010000320.1:0-10366 GCA_035499615.1 Candidatus Acidiferrales bacterium
GCCTTGAAATCAAGGCTCTCGACGTTATGCAGCGTCTTTTGCACCGAAGCGAGCAGCTCGCCGAATTCACCGGGGGCGGATGGAATGTAAACGTATTTCGGGTTCCAAGGCACCTTTATCGCCGGGTTTTCATCAGGGTTAACGTATTCGAGCGAGAGGACGCTGGTGCCGGTAATGCCTTTGGCTTTCACACGCGCCCTGAGACCTTGCTCGATGGCGGATTGGAGTAACTCATTCCGCGCGGCACCGGGCGAGCCGGGTGCGATGTCGTTGCGCATCTCAAAATCCACCACGATGTAGCTGGGTCGGGTCGGCTCGTATTCTGTCCAGGAAAAATCAACGCCGGTGACTTTCCCTACGCGCACACCACGCAGTTCCACGGCAGAACCAACGGCGAGTCCGGTTACGTCTCCCTGAATGTAGGTCTCGAACCGGCTCATCGGCACAAAATAGCTCCGTGCGCCAAACGCCAGAATGCCCGCGATCAATAGTAACACTCCGCAGAGCGTGAACAAACCGAGCTTGAAATTGTTGATGGGTTGGCTCATCCCAATTAGAGGTGAAGTCCGGACGCGACCGCGTCCGGTTCGCGGTTGAAAAACCTGCGCACCCACGGATCGGCAGACTTATCACGCAATTCAGCAGGCTGACCCTCGGCGATGATGGTCCGGGCGTGAGGGTCGAGCATGATAACGCGGTCGGCTATTTCGTAAATGCTGGCCAGTTCATGCGTCACGATGACGAAGGTGATGCCGAAATGATGTGCCAGTTCCTTGATCAACAGATCCAAGTCCGCCGATGTCACCGGATCCAATCCGGCCGATGGCTCGTCCAG
Source organism: Candidatus Acidiferrales bacterium (assembly GCA_035499615.1). GTDB lineage: Bacteria > Verrucomicrobiota > Verrucomicrobiia > Limisphaerales > UBA11358 > UBA11358. The sequence continues at coordinate 836 of DATJYM010000320.1, forward strand.
GAAAAGAATTCGCGGGTCGAGCGCCATCGCCCGTGCAATGGCGGCCCTCTTTTGCATGCCGCCGCTCAATTCCGAGGGCAGCTTGCGGGCATCGGCGGCGAGACCGACCAGTTTCAATTTGGCGAGGGCGGCCAGTTCTTTCAACGGCTCAGGCAACGCTGTCAATTCATCCAGCGGCAGCCGCACGTTCTCCAGTACGCTCATGGAGCCGAACAAGGCGCCGTTCTGATAGGTGACTCCGAACTTTCGCAGCAGGTGCCGGCGTTCGTCGTCTCGGGCTGCGATAATATCGGCACCCTCAATCCACACCTCACCTTCCAAGGGCGTGTAAAGCCCGATCAGGTTCTTCAAAAGAGTGCTCTTGCCACTGCCCGAGCCGCCCAAAATCACAAACACTTCACCGTGGCCTACCTGAAAGCTGATGTTCTGGAGAACGACGTTTTCCCCATACCCAACCTTGAGGTTGCGCACCGAAATGATGATTTCACCGGCGTCATTCATCGTTTAAGGACAAAGAAAAGAATGGAAAACACGGCGTCGGCGATGACAATCAGCACGATGCTCGTTACCACCGCGCGCGTGGTTGAAACGCCCACCGCACTCGGGCCTTGTTGTGTTTGCAGTCCGCGCAAGCAGCCGACAGCGGAAACAATCGCTCCAAATACTACCCCTTTCGCCATGCCCAAGGCGACATCGCTCTGGTGAAGCGCAGAGGTCAATTGGTGAAAAATCAGCGACAAGGGAAACCCCAACAGCAGTGCAACCGATACGCCGCCGGCGACACCCAGAAAAGTTGCGTAAACGGTCAACAGGGGCGTCAGCAATATCGAGGCGGTGATGCGTTGCACAACCAGGAATCGAACAGGATCCAGACCGAGGGTTTGCAGCGCGTCCAATTCCTCGTTTACCTTCATCGTGCCGATTTCCGCGGCAAACGCCGAACCGGAGCGTCCGGCGAGGAGGACCGCCGCGAGCAACGGCCCCAGTTCGCGCACCATCACCAGTCCAATCATGTTCACGACGAAGATTTGAGCGCCGAACTGCGCCAACGGCTGAGCGGCTTCAAAGGCGATAATCATGCCGACCAGCACACTGACCAGCGAGACGATCGGCACGGCGTTCGCACCGGCGAGTTCAAAAACCCGGCGGACTTCCGTCCAGCGCATTCGTTTCCCATCCAGGAGGGTTGGCAGCAGATTGGCAGTGATGCTCCCAAGGAATTCGATCTGCCGGCGCAAATCCGAAGCGGCCTGCCGGACTGCGCATCCCACTTCCTCCGGCAGCGGATGACTTTTTACCCGGGTGGGTGGGCGGAACGCTTCGTAGTCCTGCAAAGTGAATCCGCGAAAGATTTGTTCGAGTCCAGCTCCCAATCCATGCACTGAGACGGCGGCCTGCGGAGTCATTTGTCCCATGCTCAAATAGCGAAGCAAGGCCATTCCGGCACCGTCGCAGAATCGCACACCGCTCGCGTCCACCTCGAGTGTTTCGAGTTGCGTGCCGCGCAAGTGTTTTTCCAGACGGTTCCAGCAAGTCACGGTTGTTTGCGCATCCAGCCGGCCCCGAAGCGCCACGCGAGCCGATCCCGCAGGCCCGAACTGCAAGTCCGTGTCCAACACGCTTTGTGCGGCTGCTGGATTCATAACACCTTCACTTGCCAGTTCCTGCCTTCCCAGCGCCGGTCTTGTTTCCAAAATAGCGTGAGCTCGACCGCGGAGTTGGCCGGCCACTCCACAGTCGGGAAATCAACAAACCACAAATTCAACACGTCTTCATGCTTGCTTTCAGTATGGTTTGTGTGCGCCCAGCCGTCAATTGACCACACGACCGTTGCTTCTGCCGCGAGGATAACCCGCAAAATTTTTCCACGAGGCACGTGCCGCAATTGGTGGCGGAGACTCCAAATCTCGTGCCGGCTGGTCACTGGGTTCGCCACGTAACGTTGGAACGCCGGTTCGACCCGGTCGAAACACACGCCGTCGCGACGGCTGCGCACCAGCGAAATATATTCGGCATGGGACCAGCAAAGCGGCATGGCCGCTCCGGTCGGGAAACCACGTTTCATGCTGTCCCCCGGCAAATCGCCGGCGTCCCACACTTGTTCGGTGAGCATTCCGCCTTCATTGGCGAAGTTCTCCATCGCCGTTATGAACGGCTTCGGATCACGACCAGCAGCCAGTTCGTAATGGCCGCGTTCTCCGGTCAAAATCGGCCAGCATCGGCCAACGCCCGTTCCGTCGAACGCCCCGCCGTCGTCCTTCTGCCCGTAACCATCATAATTGTAGCGGCGCCAACCGGGGCCTTGTGGCAGGTCGCGTTTGATCACTTGGTCAATCACCTCGATTGAGTCGCGAATGATCGGATCATCCGCACTGCGAATGCCAAGTCGAACCAGATGAAGGAAATCACCGCCCACTACATTGCGTGCCGAATGGAGGCCGCCGCCGTTGGCAATTTGGATCATCGTGGTGTTCGGATCCGCATGAGGATCGGGCGAAAGAGAGTCGGTGGGATTGATTCGAATATAATGACGCGGTAATCCGGAAACCAGTTCGCCTTTTGTCGTGACCATCCATTCCTCGAGATGCGTGACCAACCAATCGGCATAGGCTAATATAAAGTCAGCTGCCTTTTCCTGATTATGTGCCCGCGCAAGCTCTGCAGCGCAAACCAGCGCAGCGATGACCGTTGCCAGTGTCGAAGGCGAGTAGCCGGCGTTTTCCTCCCATCTTTCCTGCCCGGTGACCGGCCCTTGCAGAATGAGATAGGACGCGGCCCGAACCATCATCACACGAGGATTGAAAAGATTCAGCGAGACTTCATGTTGATATAAGCGCCAAGCGAGCAACAATGGGGCGGCGATTTCATCAAGTTGCTGGCCGGACCAATACGCGGACCCATCAATCCAACTGTTTTGAGGAAAACTGCCGTCAGGGCGCTGGACCGCGGCCAGCCAGATCAACGCCCGCAACGGTGTGCTGGTTTGTCCAGTCGCCAAAAGCGCCGTCGCGCTTTGCACCAGGTCCCGGGTCCACACCAGATGGTAACCGCCCCGGTCGCTGTCCGACTTGGTCTCGCCCCAGGGAATACTCATTGATGCGACCAATGCACCCTGGAAAATTTTGTCTTCGTGCGACGACAAAACACAACGGCTTAACCGATAAATTCTGCCTGCGTCGGAGGTGTCACTGCTCAAATCAAATTTCGGGTCCACGACCGTGCGCTGCCACTGTCGGACGTATCCTTCACGATGAACTTCAAAAGGATCGGCGATGGACTGCAACAACTTGACGGCGGCGCTTTGGTAACTGTTGTCGCACGCGATGGCGATGGTGAATTCCCCGTTGGGAGGGAGCACAATTTCTCCGGTGAGCGCGATGTTGCCTTTTTCCGCCGTGCGAAATTCCCAGTCCATTTTGTAGTTGCCCACCAGATCCTGCCAACCGTCGCTTGCCCCAACGTAGCCTACGGAACGGCGGGTGAATCCGGGGGCGCAGGCCATTACCAGATGAACGTCTCCCCGCTGGGCGTGCATCAGCGACATGGCGCCGATTTCAGAGCACTGCCCCGAATTTCCAGCGCCTTGAGGCGCCAGCAGCGCGTAGAGACGCAACTTTCCGCGCAATGATTTATCCAGTACTTCAACCTTGGCATGCACGAGCAGAACCGAACGATGCGGATCGGTCAACACGTGCTTCACCAGCCGGTAGCGGCCCCGCGGGTCTGAGTTCGTCAGTCGATACAGGGGACAGTCGTGCTCCGGATATTCGATCTGGTGATTCAGGTCGCGCTTTTCCTCATGGCAAAAAGTTTCGTTGTCGGTGACAAGAAATTGAAAATCCCGCGCGTTTGGTTGGTCCACGCGCGGATAGTAAATCTCATTGACGATGCCGTGGCTGATGGTGAACCAAAGCCGGCAACTGGTGTGGTAAGCCGTGCCCACTCCTTCTTTCGCACTGGAACTCCAGCGCGGCTCCATGCCTGGACCGCCAAACGCCACCGAATTTTCTAGCGATTTTGTCATTGGATTGTTCTAAGTTGACCGTTCTATCGACCCCGCTATGTTCGGATCCTGGCAGATGTGGTTTCTGTCGCTGCCTGCCGCAGTTTCGCCAGCACTTCATGTTCAGCTTGAAGCCAATTGGCCATGTCGTCACCGTGGCGATTCCCGCCAGCCATCCAGATTTCATAGGCCCGCCGCTCTATCTGCAGGTGTAACTTCGGATCCGGGGATGATTTTGCAGTTGCACCGAGGGGATTGTGAGGTTTGGTTTTCATGTTGTTTCTCCGTTGCTGTGGTTAATGGGTGGACTTTCGTTGAGAAGCAAAACGGATTCCTGCGCTTGATTCACTGAAGCGGTTGGCAGACCTGCCGAAACGTCAATTCCAGCGGTTGTCACCTTTGCGGTCCATGCTTCCATCGGATAATTATTCCTGCGCCACGCCTCAAAGCCCCCCTTCAAAGGACGGACACGCGTAAAACCCTTGCGATGGAGCAGCAAAGCCACCCGCGCGCTGCTCACCTCATTCGGACAGGAACAATAGAGTACGATCTCCCGGTCATGCGGAAATTCGTGATGGCGCTTTGCGATGTCGTCAAAACTAAGATGGATTGCCCCGCTGATCATGGCGGGATTCAATTCCAATTCTGCGCGGGGGCGCAAATCAAGGATGACCGGTTTGTCGGCAGCATCCAATTTCTGGCGGAGTTCGTCCACCGTGATCCGCGCCATGCGCAGTTCGTGCAGCAGTCGTTGCCGCTGCCAAAACTTGTAAACGATGTATAACGCGGAAAAACCGATGACGAGGCTCGCGGCACCGGCCCCGACGTGAGCGACCGCCGCGCCAATCTGTGCTATCTGGTTACTGAAGAGGTAACCGAGCAAAATGAAACAGCCGGCGTAGAGCAGTGAACCCAACCCGTCAAACAGCAGAAATTGTCCGGCGGCAATTCCGGACATTCCGGCCAGCGGCGGTGTGATGCTGCCCATTCCCGGCAGGAATTTGGCCGCCACCACACCCTTCAATCCGTGGCGGGTGAACACGTTCAGCGTTCGGCGCACGCACGAATCCGGCTCCAGAGAAATGCGACAAAGAAACCCCAACACCTGATTGCCGCGATACCGCCCCAGATAAAACCAGAATGCATCCGCGAGGAGGCAGGCAAACACCGCCACTCCAATTCCGGGAAGCAAATGGAACCGTCCCGTGGCGGCCAGGGCGCCCGCGCCCAGAAGCCAGGGAAACGCCGGCAGTGGCAAACCGATTTGCTCCACAAAAATCGCCGCGAACACAATTGGCAAACCATGCTGTATCAGAAATTGGGTGGAATCGTACATTTGTGGATCGGCCTTATTCGTTGATGCCCCAATGCCGGTGGGAATTGTCACCTGTTGTGTCGGCAATAATGGAAAGCTGAGGCAACACCGGCGGCATCCCCTGCGACGGAATGCCGCGGACGGGAAATGGCGTCTTGCCCCCGTTCCTCAGACGGTTGTTGGTAATGAAGCTCAGTCCATATCGTTCGGCAAAACTGGACAAAGCGGACGTCCCCAGGCCTGAACGCGCAACCCCATTGCCGCCATTCACCGCAGCAACGGCGGCGTCCAATATGTGCCGCTGCGCAGCCCAGCGCTCCAGCCAGCGCTGAAGCCAGGGGGAAAATGCCAGGGCGCGGCGGCCTGAGAACACAATCAAATGAGCGTCCACCGCGTCCCTCAACGCCACATCGGCGGCCGGCAGCAGTCTCAACACATCCAACTGCCACGGAATGATATTCCATTGAACGGCCGCGCCTGCCTGATTGGCCGCCCGCTGGAGCGCCGCAGTGGCCCCCACTGCAGAAGCAATATCATCGTAAATAATCAACGCCTTCATCGCAGGCTTGTGCGCAGCATCTTGCTGGTGTGATTTCGACATGATTGGCTTTCTTCGCGGGATGGGTTGGACACGTGAGGTGGTGTTATATCGACTTAATGCTCGCTCTGCCCGGCGAGTTGTCTCCGCGGTGTGGAAGGACTCAGCCACTCTGCGAAATGCGCAGAACCGAGCCGGGGATTAGAGCCGGGAACGAGGCTTTGATCGTCGACCGCTATGCCGTAGTATCGTGCATTGGCGTCGGTAATCACTTTTCCGGCACCGCCGGTGGCACTGAGAAACTGCCGAACCAGCTCATCCTGCCGTACCTGCTCAGGCCCGGCTATTTCGATCATGCCATCCATCGGCTTGCTAATCGCGATATCCGCCAGCGCCGCAGCGACGTCATCCGACGCAATGGGCTGCATCAGAACGGACGGCAACCGAACCGTTGAACCTTCGGTGGCGAACTGGGCGATGCTGCCCACGAATTCGAAGAACTGGGTTGAGCGGACGATGGTGTAGGGAATCTTTGAAGCCTTGATCACTTTTTCCTGTGCCATCTTCGCGCGGAAGTAACCGTTCGCGAGAAGACGCTCGGTGCCGACGACTGAAAGAGCCACATGATGTTTCACTCCTGCGTCCGTTTCTGCGGTGAGGAGATTGCGGCCGGAGATCTCGAAGAACTCGAGCACCGCCTTATCTTCCCATGACGGCGCGTTTGCTACGTCAACCACGACCTGAGCGCCCTTGAGCGCCTCGGTGAGTCCCTCACCAGTCAGGGTGTTTACGCCTGTGGAGGGAGAGGCCGGCACAACCGCATGTCCCCGCCGGCGAAGGATTCTCACCAGTTTTGCTCCGATTAGCCCGCTGCCGCCAATTACCACGATCTTGATGTTCTTCTTTGTCATTTGCGTTTTGCTGTTGAGATAATATTGTGAACCGTTAATTCCTCGCTTTGCCTCCGCCAACAACTATTCCGGCTTTCGTTATTTCCTCCGGTTGCAGCCTTCATGCCATGGTAATAACGGCTCATCGCGTTTACCGAAAACCTATCGCAGGCCAATGGTTCGAAGTGCGAATCCGGGATATTGCAATTGCAGGAAGAGTCAAAGACTGAGTTGAATGCGCCACCCGATTGACATTGAGTCAGCCGATTGTCACTCGAATTTTGATGCGACGAGGTTAGAGGGCCGACCATGCAATGCTTTCTCGAAAAGTTACGGCTCGGGCAACGCTGGCAGCTTATATCTCGCACCCGAAACATGAGCGCGCTGTGAAGAGCGATATCAATTCGGTCCGCGCCGATGTTCCGGGAATTGATTACGAGTTCTGAAGCCGGGCATGGCAAACCTCGACAGGGTTCCCGGCGCGCTTGCTCATCCTCATCACTGAATTATATTGGCTCACTTTAATGAAGACGTTGCCGGAGCTTCTGGGCATCGAATTGCCCCTGATCCAGGCGCCGATGGCCGGTGTGCAGGGCAGCGCCCTGGCTGTTGCCGTCGCCAATGCTGGAGGGTTGGGTTCACTGCCTTGCGGCATGCTCAATCCGGAAGAGCTGCGCAAAGAATTGGTCGCGCTGACTTCACAAACCAGCCGGCCATTCAATGTGAATTTCTTTTGCCACAGACCGCCAAAACCTGATGCGAAGCGGGAGGCTGCCTGGAGGAATCTGCTCGCGCCGTATTACAAGGAGTTTGGAATTGAAGTCGCCAGCATTCCGGCCGGCACAAGTCGCACCCCTTTTAGTCATGACCTGGCGGACGTGTTGGCTGAGTTTAAGCCGCCGGTGGTGAGTTTCCACTACGGCCTTCCTGCGCCCGAGTTGCTCGAACGAGTGCGAAGTTGGGGAGGGGTCATCCTCTCTTCCGCCACGACCATTGACGAAGCACTGTGGCTGGAGGCTCACGGCGCCGATGCCATTATTGCCCAAGGACTCGAAGCTGGCGGCCATCGTGGCCATTTTCTGTCCGGAGATTTGACTCTGCAGATGGGCACTTTTGCGCTCGTGCCACAGATCGCGCAGGCAGTGAAGGTACCGGTGATCGCAACGGGCGGCATCGCTGATGCGAAGGGCGTGGCGGCAGCGATGGCTCTTGGAGCGTCGGGCGTTCAAATTGGCACGGCGTACCTGCTCTGCACGGAAGCCACGACCGGAGCCGTTCATCGTGCGGCCCTTAAGAGCGTTGCGGCGGGTTCCACCGCTTTGACCAATCTTTTTAGCGGCGGTCCCGCCCGGGGCGTCATTAACCGTGCCATGCGCGAACTTGGGCCCATGAACGACCTTATACCCGCATTCCCTCTGGCAGCTGCCGCCATGGCTCCCCTACGCGCCAAAGCTGAGGCGGCTGGTTCCGGTGATTTCTCACCGCTGTGGTCCGGGCAGAATCCCACCGGCTGCCGCGAAGTTCCGGCGGCGGAACTTACGCGAAACCTGGCGCAGGATATTTTTTTAGGCCCGCACGCTCGAAACCGGACGGCTTGCAGTTTGCAGAGCAGCCAAAGCTGAGCGGCGGTGATCCGGGAGCAGATAGGCATGATTGGATGATTGCTCATGCATTGCAGGGTGAAGCAAGACCGATGGTTGATAGCCCGCCTGCCTCACTCTCAAATCCCACCAGCCCGCTTCGTGAGTCCGCGTTAAAATAAATTCCCTTCATTTTTTAGCCGGGCATCGAACATTTTTCATTGTCTGTTGTCCATTAGAAATTGATTTTCGCTGTTGTCGGAGTGGGTGGATTTATGGTAGCCATTTAACCGCGCCGGGCCCGCCGAAAGGTCGCTTGCATTTCAGGGGCGGCTGTAGTTTTATATTAAGGTTTAGAGGAGCTAACAACGCGCCATGAAGTTCCGGTTGGAAAAGGCGGCATCTGCGGTCACACTGAAAGACGCGCATCGAGTCCGGCTCAATGCGCATCGTGGATTCTTGTGGACTTCGGCCAATTCCGGGCGCATCCATCCATCAAGACTGAAGCGAATACTCGGACGTTAGGAGGAATTTACCATGAAGAAGACTGCCCCCATTCCGTTTGCCGGTTCTCAACTGGGCGAGACACGTCATGTCTGTGCGTTTTTCAACAGCAACGACGAAGCATATCGTGTGTTGCTTCCATTCATCAAAGATGGGTTCAACTGCGGCGACAAAGCCATTCACGTCGTTAATCCGGATCAACATGAGAATCATTTGAATCGGCTGGCCGCGGCGGGAGTTGACACGGGAATGGTCCGGCAGCGCGGGCAGTTGGAACTTCGGACCAATACGGAGGCCTACCTTCGGAACGGCAAGTTTGATCAGGACCGGATGCTGGAAGTATTTGAACAATTGGTCGTCGGCAATGTCAGTGAGGGATTTCGCTTGAGCCGCATCGTCTGCCAAATGGACTGGGTGGTTGAACAAGGATGGCACGTGGACGAAGTGGTGGAGTTTGAGGCGCGCGTCAATGAGGTCTGGGCCCGTCACGAGGACGCGGTCATTTGCGTGTACGATCTGGCAAAATTTGGCGGAGAAGCCATCGTGGACATCATCAAGACACACCCCATGGTGATCATCGGCGGCATTCTCCACCGTAATCCATTTTATGTCCGTCCGGAGGAATTCCTCCATGAGTTTCGTGAACGCCGAAACGCGCGAACAGGAGCATAACATGGATGAGTTAGCGCTTCCCGCCGACG
>DATJYM010000321.1:0-5708 GCA_035499615.1 Candidatus Acidiferrales bacterium
AGGCGGCGGCTCTTTGGGCGCGCTTCATTTCCGCCGGATTGTTGGTATCGAGCAACTTCGCCCAGAGCGGCCACAAGCCGGTCGCGCTGATGTAAGTCGAACGCTGCCGGTTCACAAAGTCGTAGTCGAAGAAATACCCGCGTTGCTCGTCCCACATCAACGCCATCATCGCCGCCTTGCGCTTGGCGGCCTGCTCCCGCCAGAACTCCGCGCCACCCTGCCCGCCGCCGACGCCGGGCAGCTTTCCCCCGAATTCATTTTCAATCAGATCGGCGAAGTCCGTTTCGTATTTGTAGAGCAGCGAATTCAAATCCACCGAAACAAAATCCGCCGCACGGTCATCGAAACGGTGAGTGGTGTCATGGCCGGATTCGCGGACGGCGCGGTCTTGCTTGAAAAACTCGTCGAGAGTCATTCCGTCCACCTTTAAATCCACGTACTTGCCGCAATAGAGGTATTCGTTCAAAAAGCGGTACGCCGTCAGCGGCAGATTCGGATTTTCCGGTTTTACCTGAGCCATCCACGGTTGCATTTGTTCGTCGTAATGGCCCGGCTCCACTTCCGGGCAGGGGCCGTGGCCGCTGTCATAGTAACGGCTTAATTCGTACGGCCCGATTTTCATCAGCCGGTCTTGGCCGAGCCAGACCGTTTGATATTCGGCCATGGCGGTTTTCAACGCGGACGCCAGCCACTTTTTGTCCACGGCCCCCGAGTCATAGACCGCGCGGATGACGCTCGTGAGAAAGGGCGGCTGCGACCGCGTGAGATAATAGGTCCGGTTTGCATTGGGGATTTTTCCATAGTAACGGACCTCGTAAAGGAGATTGTCCGCCATGCCGCGCGCGAGGTTGGTGCGGTCGTCCTGCAACAAACCGAGCGTGATGAAATAGCTGTCCCAGCAATACAATTCGTTGAAGCGGCCGCCAGGCACGACGTAAGGCACGCCGGCGATTTTTCCGTCGGCGTTCGTTTCCAGCGCCAGCGACAAAATCCCATGCTGTCCGTCGAGGTCGCGGACAAACGCGCCGGTGATTTTGTCGGGCGACGGCAGGGCCACGACCTTGAGCGGCGGAGAATGATGCCGCTCGTTTTTGATTTTTTCAACGGCTTGAAAATAATTCAGGGCGTTGGTGTCGGCGGCGGGCACATAGATGTAATCATACTTCGACGCCACCTTGGGATCGTGGACGACCTTGTCAATGTTGCTGGCGTCAATGCGTCGGGTCAGCGCGTCCCAGAATTTGGTTTTGATGAATTGGTGCGTGCGATCCACGATGTCTTCATTGAGATGTAGCTTTTCCATAGGGATGGTCTCCATGTGTTGGTCGTCCGCGGCTGTGAGGTCCTGCATCAGCACGGACAACTGGTATTCGTTGGTAACACTGCGCACCTCCGCGCCGTTTTGGTCGCGGATTTCAAACGGCGTGGTGTGATCGTGAACGGTAATTCTCTGGTCGTGATCCGTGTCTTCCTGGGCGACGAGCCGCCAGAGATTTTCCGGGACGGGAATGGACTGGGCCGGCGCGGTCGCGGCGCTGAGAATCAACGCGAACGTGGTTCCGAGGCAGCACAGAATCGGCTTCATCGCGGCGGTATAACAAAGTCGTTGGTTCCATCCCATCCATTTGTGGCGGATTGATTTTGGACGAATGCCTCACGGCGAGACGACTTGATAAAAGCGTTGGGGATAATTGGTCGCCTCCGGGTCGGTGAATTGATATTGGCCGGGCGGGTTCTGCACCGCATTCCCAATTGGAATCCAATCGGCCAGCGGCAGCGCGAGATATATGGAGGCCAACACAGTGAAGTCAGCGTTCGGAATGTTGGTGAAGGTGAATTGGAATTTGTTGCTGCCGCCGCCAACCGTGGAAAAAGTGGAACCGGTTAGCCGCGGAGGATTGTTCGCAGGCGCGAACTGTGCCTCGACCGCGCCGATGTCCACGTGCGCGCCCGACAGCCTCGGGTAACCACGCTGATCGGTGACCAGCGGGCTGGCGGCAGAATCATTGCCCGCGTCAATGGCAGGCGAGCCGGCCAGCGGCGGCATGGTTTGGGTGGGGCCTCCGTAATTGCCCAGAGGGGCGAGGAGCGGAGAATTGCCGCTGGTGAGGCTGTTCACGGCGGAAACAGAGTTTAAAGAGCCGTAAATGTCGGGGTCAGTGCTGGCCGTGTTCCCAGCCACGATTGTGTTGGTAAGGATGGTCATGCCGGGGTAGTCCTGATAGATGCCGCCGCCGATGCCGCCGTTGGTGGCTGAATTGCCGGAAAGAGTGCAGTTGATGAGCGTGTTGGTACCGAAGATATTGTAAATGGCGCCGCCGTTGTTGCCGCCACCGCCGACGGCAGAATTGCCAGAGAGCGTAGAGTTGTTGAGTGTGACCGTACCGCCGGAATCGCTGTAGATGCCGCCGCCGCCATTGTAGAGACCGCCGCCCTCCAAGCCGGAATTGGCGGAGAACGTTGAGTTGCTAACCGTAAGCGTGCCGCCTTCGTTGTAAATTCCACCGCCGAAGTCAGAGGCCGAATTGCGGGAGAAGGTGCAGTTGCTGAGTGTGTCCACGCCGCCGCTATCGTAGAGGCCACCGCCGTCCCAATCGGTAAAATTGCCGGAGAAGTTGCAGTTGTTGAGCGTTATCGGTCCATCTGCGTAAACGCCGCCGCCCTGGCCTATGTCCGAGGCTGAATAATTGCGGGAGAAGTTGCAGTTGTTGAGCGTAACTGTGTCCTCTGCGTAGATGTAGAGGCCGCCACCGCGGCCACCACCCCCAGAATAGCCGTCGGCCCCGCGGAGTCCATTAAAGGAGGCGCCCCCGGTGCCGCCAAATCCGCCGATACCATTGGTGTTCCCATCCAAGATGCAATCAGACAGGTCCATATGATCTCCCGAACTTAAAATTCCACCGCCACTGCCCCCGTCACCTCCGTTACCGCCATTGCCGCCGGAGTAGGATTCCATCGGTCGCGGTTCCGAATCGCCGCCGTAGCCACCATCGCCGCCGTAGCCAGCATAGTTGTTCGTCACCGTGCAGGTGTTCACAGTAAGCGTGCCCCCGTTGAAAATGCCCCCGCCGCTCCCTGCCGTCCCGCCTGCACCACCGTTAAAACCGTTTGGGTGGCCGATAATCCAGTCGTCACCAGCACCGCCTTGTCCGCCGTGGCCGCTCCTGTTCCCTATCACTGTGCATGCCATCAGTTCCAAGGTGCCGGCATTGTAGATGGCTCCGCCGTCGCCACCCAACCCACCGTCGCCACCATCGCCTGATGAAGGAGAACTGCCGGTTCCCCCATCCCCGGCCATGTTACCGGTAAGGAGACAATTGCTCAAAGTGAGCGTGCCAGCGTTTGCTATGCCTCCGCCGGAAGCCCCGGGCAATCCGTTCTGTCCGTTTCCGCCACCATTTCCATTAGGGGCGTGGCCATTCGTAATCGTGAGTCCTGAGATGCTGACAGTGGCCCCAGCGAGAATTTGGAACACGCGACCGTTGTCGTTCCCATCGAGACGGAGGTTCGCCGGGCCAGGGCCGGCAATGGCAAGGCTGTTCGTGATGAGCAGTTCGCCGCTGGTGAGCCTGATTACGCCGTTGGAGAAGAAACTGATGGTGTCGCCGGGGCGGGCACCGGCAATGGCCTGCCGGAGCGAGCCGTAGCCGCTATCGGCCAAAGTTGTGATCACACCGGCGCCTCGGTCCGGCGAGATGGCATTCGTGGTGGTGTTCGAGGGTGGGGGGGCGGGATTGAGCGTCCAGCCCTGGCTGGCTGGGGCGGGTGCGTTGGTGGGTTCCGTGCCGGCATTATAGCTGGCCACGATGACATTGGTGACAAAGAAACGGATGGCGTGAAAGTTCATCTCCCCCACACCGATGGAACTGCCCGCGCCCCATGCAATCTGCCCGGCGTTCGCCGAGTAGGCGCTGGGCGGCCAGTTGTTGGTGATGATCTGGCCGTCGAACAGGTAACTAGCCGTCCCGTTGGTTGGGTTGTAGATAATTTCGTTCGTGTGATAAAGCGCACTGCCCGCGCCGTTTGTAGTGAGGACGAAGGTGGTTCCGCCGGTGTCCATTTGGGCGGTGAGATCGCCATTGCCGCTCAAACCCCACCAGATGAGGAACCGGTTAGTGCCCAGGCCGTAGGCCATATACATGGTCGGGGTGCCGCCGTAATCGGTCACGAACCGGGCGGTGACACTGAAGTCAAAGCCGGAATCGGTGGCCGCAATCTGCACGCTGGCGGGAAGGATGTTGGTGTAGCTCAAGAAGCTGGCAATGGAATCGTCGTTGATCTGCCAGGCATTGGGCAATTGGGCTTGGAGTTCGGCGGTGAAGGCGATGCAGAGCAGCACTGCCTGGATGAGGATGCGTATGATTGCTTTCATAGTTTGGATCCTTGTGTTGGGTTCAAGGTTGTGATTGAGAATTCGGGTCACGGTTTGAACAGGCGATAAAACATTGTTTCGTTTGCGACGGGGATGGTGATCGGATTGGTTGCGCCACTGGGAGAATTCGTCCAGGCGGCGGGATTCAGGCCGGGGCTTTCCTGCAAAACCACGCCGGGATAGGAAGGCTGCCACGAGATCACCACATCCGAGTTGGAGGAAACAATGCTCAAGGTCGGCGCGGTTACCGTGAAGTTGGTCTCTGGCGCGAATGGTCCGCCGGCGAAACTGGTGTCCACGGCCTGCACGCTCCAGTAATAAGTGCCCGGCGGCAGGTCCAGGATTGCGTTGGTGCGCATTTGCGCGTTACCGAGCGCAGGCAGCAGACGGAAGCCGTCATCGTTCGCTTCTGGACTGACGACCTCGTTGCCTCTGGGCGCGGTGCCGACGCGCACGTTGTAACTCAAACCCGCGGACGGCGTTTGCGCATCCGCGGCCGGATTCCAGCGCAACTGCATTTCGCCATTCACCGCAGTTGCGGCCAGGCCGGTCGGGGCGGTGGGAACGGTGTTGGTGGCCGGCTCGTTGTTGACCCATATCTCGCAAAGGCCGCTGCCATCGGCGGTCGTTCCGGTCAGGAGGATGTCAAGGCGTCCATCATTGTTATAGTCGCCAAAGGCCGCGGCATTGCCGTAATCGTGAGACGCATAAACTCCGGGCAGGCCAAGGTTGAGATTGGTGAAGCCGCCGCCGGTGTTGCGCCAGACCTGGGCGATGGCGCCGGAGGCATACTCATTCGTCGTTCCGGCGAGCAGAATGTCGAGCCGGCCATCATTGTCGTAATCTCCCCAGGCCACCGTACCCAGCAAGATGCCGGGCAGGCCGGCGTTCAGATTCGTGAAGCCGCTGCCGGTGTTGTGCCAGACCTGGCAAATGGCGCCGGAAGTAACGCTGTTGGTTGTGCCGGCCAGCAACAGGTCGAGCCGGCCGTCATTGTCGTAATCGCCCCAGGCGACTGAACTGGCTACGACTTCCGGCAAGCCGGGCGCCACGACCGCAGTGACATTGGAAAAGGTGCCGTCGCCGTTGTTGTGCCAGATTTGGGCAATGTCATCATCAATGTCGTAATCATACCCGGTCAGCACGAAGTCCAATCGCCCGTCGTTGTCGTAATCGCCCCAGGCGACCGAACCGGACTCAATTCCCGGCAGGACGACATTGTTGCTGGCGAAGTCAGAGCCGGTATTGCGCCAGATTTGAGTCGCGGGGTTTCTCAGCGGCGCATTCTCGCCGGTGAGCAAGAGGTCGTTTCGGCCATCGTTGTCAAAATCGCCCC
>DATJYM010000322.1:0-4134 GCA_035499615.1 Candidatus Acidiferrales bacterium
GGGATGCTTTCTGCCCTGGCCGGTGGCGCTGGCGTGTTGTTATTGGATCTCGCCGAAACATTTCTGGATTGCCGCGGCCGGATGCGCGGCGGGCTATTTGAATGCCGCATTCATGGCGGTGGGAGAACACATTGTGGCCCATGCGCTATTCTGGCCTTCGCTGTTCGTCATCCTTTTTGCCAAACCGCTCAAGCCGGCCGCGGCCATTATTTTATTGGCGGCGGCCACAGGGATGTTATTCAGCTATGAATCGCAGATTTTTCTCTGCGTGCCGCTATTGATTCTCGCTTTATGGCGCGCACGGCAAGAGAGAATGGAACGCGAGCGCTGGACGTGGGTTATTTTCCTGGTGGCGGCGGCGCTTTTTGCCGCCGGCATCGTTGTAGGATTGTGCAGCATTTTCATGCCGGAACTGCCGGCCAACTACGTTGGATTCAAGGCAGGCACCTTAAGCCTCTTCAAACACATGGGATGGACGCTGACGTGGACGGTCGCCTGGATCGCGCTCGGCCTGGCGGCGGTTTTTTCCGAGAGCATCCAAAAAATCATTTCCCAGCGAATCGCCGTTTGCCTGTTACTGGGCGTGCTGTTGTTTTGGGGAATGTGGCCGATGCTGGCGCCGAATCGCTGGGACAGCGGCGTGACGGTGGATAATCGCTCGATGGATTTGTTTGTGCCGCTGGCGTTGTTGCCGGTGGCGCTGATTGCGCGGTTTCGCCCGGGCTGGATGGAGGATAAACGCAAGCGATTGGAACAGTGGATTGCGGCATTATTGATCGCGCAGTCCCTGTGGCAAATCTCCGCAACGGTGCATTGGGCCCAGGACGTCCTGTGGATGCGGGAAGTTTTGGCCACGCATCAGGGCATCGTGCCGCTGCATTCCACGGTGCTGGCGGCGGATGGAATGGAAGGACGCGAATTGAGGCCGGATGTCATTGGCGGACGATTCGATTGGACCTGGCCGTGTTTGAGCATCGCCCTGGCGCCGAGTCCGAAAATCAATTGCTTCATTTGCTCAGAGGTTTTTCTTGTGCCGGCCGTTCGTGAGCATTACTGGCAGCCATTTGATCCCCTCAATCCCCGGACACTGCTCGATCTCACGCATTATGGGATAGATTATAGCGGTTACCTTGCCGCGATGAATGCTCCGGCCCGGAAATGATTTCAGGCCGGGTGCCTGAATCCCGCCCCTTCCAGTTCCACCGCACAAAAATGTGGTAGAAAGAATTGAATTTTGAGGGATATTAACGTGGCTATTCTCAAATATTTGTGAACCGTTACGAATCATATAGTGTCTATTGGATTCCATTTAAAATAATGATATTTTGCCCTATTTTTGACGTAGAAAACCCTGCATTAACTCTCTGCCCGCTGTGACATCCTTTTTTCGCCGTTCATTAACTGTAAAACCATTCTGTCGCCGGACGATTCTGGCGATCATGCTTATTTTGCTTGGCCTTGCGCCCGCGCGGCAGGGCCGAAGTGAGCCGGTGCTGGAGCTGTTCCAGCAGACCTGGCCGCAAATTACGGCCAAAATACCTGAACTGGCCGAGGCCGGTTACGGCGCCATCTATGTGCCCAACCCGTGCAAAGGGAATTCGGGCGGTTATTCGGTGGGATACGACGTCTATGACCCGTTCGATTTGGGCAACACGAACCAGCAGGGAACGGTGGCGACCGCGTATGGCACGCAGGCACAACTCATCCAGATGGTGCAAACGGCGCATCGTTTCGGCATCCGCGTTTATTTCGATAACGTGATGAACCATCGCTCGGACGTGGTGCCGGGATATCGAGGTTCCACTACGCCAACGAATTATTATCCGGGGTTGATTCCGCAGGATTTTCACTTGCAGAGGGTGGCGGGCGGTTATCAAAGCTGGGACAACATCAGCGACTGGTGTAATACCTGGCAAGTGGAGAATCAACTCTTGGAAGGCTTATGCGACCTCGCCCAGGAGCCGGGAACAGTGAACAATAATTTCGGCACGACCCTTGGCAGCACCACGACCAAGCCGTCGTTCATCCGGTTCCCGGGCCGAACAGATATCTACATGGACACGAACGGGGCGTTGCTGGGGCCGGGCACCGGGACCGGCTGGCCATCGCCGGCGAACGGATATGGGCCGTTGAACGGGTGGCGTCCCTTTGACGGGCACGGACAACCGGTGGCTGAGGACGTTTCCACTTATCTCTGCCGTGCGATCATGTGGACGATGTATATCACGGGCAACGACGGTTTCCGGCTGGACGCGGTGAAGCACGTGCCGGTGAATTTTTTCGGCAATGAAAGCGGCCAGACGACCGATGCGCAATTTGGCGGTTACACGGGCGCGGTCCAGGCGATGTACGATTATGTGCACGGCTACGGCAACAACGTGGACACGAATGGTTACGTGGAAACGGATGGCAATCGTAACAGCCTGTTCAACACAGAAGCACCGCGCAATGACGCGATGTTGTTCGGCGAATGCGATCCCTCCGCGCTTCCAGCCGGGGAAGATTATTACGATTATCTGAATTCCGGCATGCGGCTGCTAAATTTCCCGCTCTACAACGAGTTCAATTCCATCCTGGGCAATTACGGCGGCAGCCCGGGCATGTACGGCATGGACGGACGCGATTACGCGCCATCCACGAGCCAACAAGGTAATTGCGACAGCAACGGCAATTTCAGTCCGGCCCAGGCGGTCAATATGCCGCAAACGCAGGACCCGGGCAGTTGTTGTCCCAACAACCAAAACCTCGAGGACGCCTATTTCTTCATGCACGAAGGGTTGCCGATGGTTTATTCCGACGGCTTCAACCACAACACGAGCGGCAATACGCCCATCGCTTCGTATTACAATTACCTCGGCGAATTCAGCGACAATTCCGGGCCGGACACGATGTACCTGCACAACCAGCTTTCGCGCGGCGGTACATGGTCACGCTGGAGCGACCAGAATATCGTCATGTTCGAGCGCTACGATTATCGCGAAGGCACAAACACGGTTCCGTCCACCCAGGCGGTCGTGCTGTTCGGAATGAATGACAACCTCAGCAGTGACATCACGTTCGATGACGGCCTGGATACAAACGGCCGCGTGAGTGACGGATATTATTTGGTCAGTACGAATTGCTCAAACCCGGTGCTCTATCATGCCGACACATCACGCCCGAACAGCCGGGGCGTAGGCATTTGCGTGGGTTTTCCTCCGGGCACTATCCTGACGCAGTTGTCGAGTTCGGGGGATACAGTTGGCGGTCATCGCGCGTATAACCAATTGCTGGTCCACGGAGCGACGAACAATATGGCCGCGGCGATTGCCTCCGAAAACGCATCGAATCCCGTGAACCGTCTCATTTACGTCAATATAACGCCCCCGGTTGGCGGCGGCGCGATTGAACTGGTGATTCCCAGCGGAGCGTGGGTGATGTATGGGATTCAATGGCCGCAACCGAGCCAGAATAATCCCGCAACAAACGCGATTGTTCTCACCCAGGGCGGCGTGCAGGCGCCTTCGATGACTATTTATCGCCAGGATGGGCCGAATGGCCAGTCCACTTACAGCCCGCTTTATCCATTCAAGATGCGCGGCAGCGTGGATGCTTTTGGCAACGTGCTGCTCGCACCGAACGAAGGGAATGTTTCCAATCTCACCTACGCCATCAACATCCCGGTCGTTACCAACGGGGCTTTTAATATCCTCGTCAACAGCGATGCGTCCTGCTCCAACACGTTGGTTAAGCTGGATGGTGGTATTGACCTGAATAGCCAGATGGGACTGGGGCCGACGTCGCAGACGGGCCTGGCGCCGACCAATTTCCTGGACCTGCGCGATAATCCGCCGGGTTATTCCGACGACGTTTTCCTTGGCTACGAACAAACGGCGCTTAACTTCCGCAACGGCCCTGAAAAGTACGCCGCGCGCAATCCGGCGAGCAACAACGTGGTTTCCCTCGGCGCGGAGACATATTATTACACGGTCGGCGGGACGAGCAACGTAGTCAGCGGCTCAGGCTACGGCGCGAGCATTACCAACGCCATCGCCCAGTGGGTTTGGCATGATCCAACGAACAGCGTGACGGCGTCGAATACTAATGCCGCTTCGCAACGCAACCCGCTCACAACGAGTTCAACTACGCCAGTGG
>DATJYM010000323.1:0-3206 GCA_035499615.1 Candidatus Acidiferrales bacterium
GTAAAATCGTCCGCCTGGAGTATTTTATACGAATCGATGTTTCCTATTTTTTCCAAATTAGTGAAGCCTGATGAATAGATATTTGTCAGTGTTGTTCGCAAGTTTCCATTCTTGATTGCCCATGTTCCGAAATATTTGATCCACTTCACCGAATTCGTTGAGTTGCCTTGTGAATGAAAAGTGCCACCCATATCCAAAGCAAGTTCAAACTGATTATTTCCCCGTGTCCATATTCCAAACAAATCGAATTCAGACCGATTATTTTCCGGTATCCATGTTCCAACAACTTGTTTGCGCAGAGTTGAATTACTTTTTCTACATGAAGTTAATAGCAGGACAAAAGCTATGAGTGCGATTACGGAATTTTGAAGGTGCCTGCTGTTTGCCAAGTCGCGCGTAAATCGTAAATTGTGAATCATAAATTTCCGGGCACCGGCACCGCGTTGATCATATTTTGATGATCGCCTCGGTCGTCATGGCTGCACCTCGGCTGTGAAACTGGCGTGGGACATTGATGCGCAATCCTGCAGCGCCGTCGGCGCGACATCTTTATAGAAATTCGCCCCAAACAAATTCAAGCCCCGTCGGGGCGGCATATGCTGACCGTCAATTTTCATTGGTTCTTCAAATCGTATTGAATATGTCGCTCCCACGGAGCTTAAATTCATTTTGTTCGCCGTTGCTACAAAGATATCGGCCCTACGGGCCTTTCGTTTGATTTCGCATGTAAAATCAACGGTAATGCACCAAAACCTTCAGACGCATGGCGTGATAATTTCCCGCATTGCCGGCAAAGGTCCAGTCGGGGTTGTCCTTGGTTTGATTACCGATGCCGATGTCGGCATGCGCGCCTTCGCGCCAGTGGTTGATCGCAAACAAGGTCTGGCGCGCGTCATGATTGTGCACCTGCATGCAACCGTAGCCATCGGCGGGTTCAGTACGTTGGTCGCCAAAATCGAAAACATCCCCGGAGGCGTTCGGCACATTCATGGCATTCGGCTTGTCGTAATTGTTCGGCCAGAACTCGATGTTGCCGCCGTTCAATCCGGTGCCGGTGACGATGCCTTTGACATTGGAGAAGACGTCCAGGTGGGCGACGTTCTGCTGAAATTCCGCGCCGGAGCCGAACACCGGCACGCCAATCTTGCCGAGGTCGTCCGTGAACGCGTCCATGGAAACATAAAGGTCCTGGGTATTATAATTGCCATCCTGCAGTTCGACGAAATAGGCGATGCGGTCAAATGGTTTTTGGATTTTTTGATGATTATCCACATCGTATTGAATCTTCGCGCCAAGCTTGGTCAGATCGAGGTCGTAAACCAGTTCATACGCCCTGGCTTCGGGAACATTCATGCCCACCCAATCGCGCTTGGGTACGTTGCCGGCGCGGAAGGCGCCGGCGGGAAGCCCCTCGGCATTCACCAAATTCGGTTCGGCCAGGCCGCTCCAGGCGAAGCGCATCGCCACGGGATTTTTTACGCCGGGCGCCGACAGAACCACGCTGTCGCCGTCAATGCGCGCATCGGCCTTCACGAACCCGCCTTCATCCGCATCGATGATTTCAAACCAGTCGGGCGGCCGGCCGTCGCGGCTTTTCAAACCGCTGGCGATGTGATCGAAGGTGACACGCAATTGGTTGCCATCGATGGCCAGGGATTTGAAGGTCGGGCCGAAATCAACCAGATCCTTCTGCCCGTAGGTCCTGGCCAGCGCCAGCAACGCGAGCCGGCGGCCGACATCCTGTTTGTCTTTCGGGTGAATGTCAGCGAGGTTGCCAATGTCATTGACGACCACCATGCCCGCGTTGGAAATGGTGTTGGCTGCGGCGGTTTGAGCTTCCCAAATTTCCGCTTCGGTCGCGGGATTGCCGCCATAATTGTAAGGAGCAATCTGAACAAAGTAGAACGGGAAATCGCCTTCGCCCCAGAGCTGGCGCCAGCCGCCCACCAGGGCCCGCATGTGTTCGGCATAACGCATGCCTTCGCCCATGTTGGATTCGCCTTGATACCAGATCGCGCCGCGAATGGGGAACGGCTCCAGCGGATGAATCATGCCGTTGTAAAGCGCCGTTGCCTGCTGCAAATCATGCGGCGCACGGAGTTCGTCGGGATAATCCGGCACCGGCGGAACGATCTCCCGGGCGGCCATCGCCTTGCGGGCGGCTTGATCCCATTGCTCGAACTGATCCAGCGTCTCGCCAAGCCGTTGCTGGTGCAAGGCCGTCTGCGGATCGCCCAGTTGAACTTTCAAATACTCCTCCTTCAACGCGGGAACGGCGGCGAACCCTTCCGGGGCCGTCCAGGATTCGATGCGCGTGCCGCCCCAATCGGCTTCCACGAGGCCAACCGCCACGCCCAGCTTCTCATTCAGTTCGCGCCCAAAAAAATAGCCGGCCGCGGAAAATCCATTCCACCCGCCTTGAGCCACGGTTTCCGGCGTGCACACTTTCCAGGCGCCCTTCATGTCGGCCTGCGGCAGCGGATCCCAGTGATTGTCCACCATCAGCAGGCGAAGACCCGGATGATTGGCATTGGCGATTTCGTCTTTGCCGTTATTGACCAGGCCCAGGCCCATTTCCATGTTTGACTGGCCCGAACACAGCCAGACTTCACCGATCATCACATCATCAAGCGTGAGCGTGCTCGAACCGCTCACGGTGAGCGTGTAAGGCCCGCCGGCCTTCATGGCGGGCAGAATTACTTTCCATTCGCCTTTGTCATTGGCCTTGGTGGCTTGAGTTGCCTGGTCGAGCCGCACGGTGACGGTTTCACCGGGGGTGGCCCAGCCCCAGATGACCAGCGGCTTTTCCTGTTGCAAAACCATGTGGCTGCCAAAAACGTGCGGCAGGCTGATTTCCGCCCAGGCGACCGCCGGGTTCCAGAGACTGCCGAGCAATAACAGCAACATGATTGAACTGGAGGTGGTGAGACGATGAGTCATATTCGTAAATAATGGCTTCATGATATGTTTGACCGGCGAACGTTGACCAAATTCAAATACACGGCGGAGTTTGTCGGATTTCGTGCGCCTCGGTTTCGTGATGGCAGTTTAGTTAAGTCCCGGCCGAGTCCTTCGAAACAACTGAGACATGCGTTCACCATCGTGTCGTTGATGAGGCGGTTGGCGTGCAACTCAACGCGGCGGACGGTTTCGAGCAGTTCAGTGACGGTCATGGAAAATATAAAGCGAAGGTGAAGGTGAAGTTG
>DATJYM010000324.1:0-4254 GCA_035499615.1 Candidatus Acidiferrales bacterium
CTTGCAGCCGGGCGACGAACGGGATCGTGATGAAATGGACCAACTCCATCGCCGGGCAGTCTTACACCTTGCAATCGCGGGACAGGCTCAACAACGGTATTTGGCTGACCCTGGACGCGGCGCAACCCTGGCCCACAGTCCAGACCCAATGGAATGCGACCATTTTAACCAATCCATTGGCGTGTTTCTACCGCGTTATCGGCGTCCAATCAGCCACCCGGGGAAAGCTGCTTTCCGCAAGCTTGCTGCTCTCCTGTACCATCAGCACCCTCAATTCGATATTCAGCGAGAACGAATTTCCAGTCACGGCGCAATTCGCTGTGAATTACTACAAAGTTGTTTATGAAACCATCGATCCGCTGGGTGGGAAAACCAAAGCTTCGGGAGGGATGTTTCTGCCTCAGAATGTCGGCGGGGCGTTGCCCTTATTAAGCTATCAACATGGCACGACGACCTTGACCAATGATGTTGCCTCCGTCCTCTATGGAGGAGAATATCTGGCGGGACTGGTGTTGGCGTCGGCCGGCTATGCGGTGGCGCTGCCGGATTATCTGGGCATGGGGGACAGTCCCGGTTTTCATCCGTATGTCCACGCCCGGAGTGAAGCCACCGCCAGCGTGGACATGCTCCGTGCCACCCGGCAATTTTGCGCCAGCAACGGCATCGCCCTCAACGGCCAGGTTTTTCTGATCGGTTATTCCCAAGGCGGTCACGCCACCATGGCCCTGCATCGGGAAGTCGAAAAATATCACACCAACGAATTTACCATCACTGCCAGCGCGCCCATGGCCGGACCCTACGACATGTCCGGCGTGGAGTTGAATAATTTGTTGGCGGCACGTTGTCCGCCCAATCCCTATTACTATCCGTATTTGCTCACCGCCTATCAGCACATTTATGCGCTGTCGCCGGGCTGGTCCGGACTGTTCGCGGCGCCTTACGACGCGTCCCTTCCGCCGCTTTACAACGGCAACATCGACGGTTCGGTCATCAACACCTATCTGCCGGCCTGCAATATATCCAACATTCTGTCGGCGGAACTGCTGGCGGCGCTCCAAAATGACCCCAACTGTCCTCTCCTTCAGGCGCTGCGGGACAACGACGTGGATCACTGGAAGCCGATTGCCCCCATGCGGATATATCATTGCGCGGCCGATACCGATGTGCCTTATGCCAATTCCCAGGTTGCCTACAGCAATTTTCTGGCGCGTGGCGCATCACAGGTACAACTGAATGATCCCGCGCCCGACGCAGATCACCGCGATTGTTTTATCCCGAGTTTCATGGCCGCGAAAACCTGGTTCGACACGCTGAAACATTAACCAGTCAATCAAGCCACGAGCAAGGGTGCGTTCAGTTTTTGGAGACGACCACGCAGAGCGAAGGTGAGGGCTTTGACGATGATTTCCGCAGTGAGGAACGGTTTGCCCATCAGGTCGTCGCCCCCGTTGCTATTCATTTGGGCGCGCGTTTCCAAATCGCTCTGGGCCGTCACAAAAACCACGGGTGTGGCGTGATTGGAACCGGTCTGGCGAATTTTTGAGCAGACCTCGTACCCGTCCATGCGGGGCATGACCACGTCCAGGAATATGACGTCGAACGGTTCGGCCTGCGCCAGGGCGAGTGCCGCTTCTCCGTTCTCCGCGCTCTCCGGCTTCTTAAACGCCGTTTGCAGGGCGCCGACGAGAGTCCGCCGCGCCACGAGATCATCATCGACCACCAACAGGTGAATCGGCGGATTGATGGCCAGGTCCATTTTCAGTGATGGCGAACACAAGTCCGTCAGCAAAGCCACGGCGCTGGCCAGGGTGTCCAGCGTGGATGGAGAGGCATGCTTGGAATTCTGCAGCATTTTCCTGAGCAACCCTTCCAGCGCGGCGCTCAGGCGATAAGCCGGATGCACCACTTCGGCGCCAAGGCGTGGGATCAATGAATTGAGGCGCAGGAAGGCATCGAGTAGCAGGGTTTGCCTCGTCTCCTTGTTTGAAACTTGAAGGATCGTCTGACAAAGCTGCCACAAGGGGTCAAGGTGCTTTGACGCGCGGATCAGGAAGGCATTGGTGATCCCGTCCATCTCCATAAATGGCGGCGTTACCAGCGGCGGTAGCAAGGCGAAGGTGGGATTGGGGGCATGGCACGGTCCCTCCGTGACCGTCGCCAACGATTCTGCCGGGACCGGGCTGGGGGCGGGTTCCGGAAGCGGTTTCCGGGTGCGCTCCGCAAGCCGACCGTGCAACGCGAGCGTGAGCGCCTTGACGGTCACTTCAAACGTGAGAAACGGTTTCCCCATGAGATCGTTGCCACCGCTGAGGGTTGACTTGCAGCGCGCGTCAAAGTCGCTCTGGATGGTGACAAAGACCACCGGGGTGGCGCGGTTGGGACCGGAGTCGCGAATTTTGGAGCATAGCTCAAAGCCATCCATGCCGGGCATTTGCACGTCGAGAAAAATGACGTCGTAAGCCTGTGCGGCGGTTTGGGCCAAAGCCGTTTCGCCGTTCTCGGCAAGATCCGGCTGGCTGAAGGCTTTTTTCAGCGAGAGGGACAGGGCGTGACGGCTGATCAGATCATCGTCCACCACCAAAAATCTGAGGGGACGATCCGTCAGGAGATCCGGCGGCAATCCCGGCACGCACAGGTCGTCCAGCAAATCCAGGCCGCCAGCGACAGTCCGGAGTATGGAAGGAGTGACGTTTCTGATTTTCTCAGTGAGTTGTTCGAGCAATCCCTCCAGGGCGGAAGCCGCCTGCCACAACGGCAGCACCTCCGGAAAACCGGCTTCACCCTTCAGCGTACTCATCTCGAAACACAGATTCTTCAGCATTTTTCGCCGGTCCGGATCACCCGGCTCCCGACCGATCTCCTGAAGAAGATTTCGCAGTGTGCCGAGGCGCTCTTTCACCCGGGCATAAAATTCGTTGTGCGGATCATCCTTTCGGGGCAAGTCCATGACCGGTGGTGTGGACGGACCCACTCGAAACGCTGCAAGGAATTTGGCAAAGGCTTCCTCTTCCGCGCGAACTTTAGCCGGAAGAACTGTAGCCGAGACCGGTGCGAGCGCCCACGGATTAAGCAGCCGGTTGATGTCCACGAGCACCTGGGGGGCAAATCTATACACAATCAGAACTCCGGTGAAAGCAAACGCGGCAGCGAAAAAACAGGTCTGTAAAATTTTTCCGGCTGAGGCGGTTGCAGCAGGTGTTGGGGTCGCCACTATTTTGGGACCATTGACCAGACTGGCCGCGGCGGACCTGGGCACATTTCGCCCCAGGGCATCCGGAATCAGCACATGCTTCCGGTAGCGCTCCTGGCGTTCTCTGGCGACTCTTTGGTCGATGTTCCACTGGATGGTCCCTGGCCGTGGTGGTGGCGTCTCGAATTTTTGAGCAGTCGTATTCGTGGCTCCGAGCAAGGGAAGGCACCAAAGTCCTGCCGTGAAAAGAATCAGGGACGGTGTTATCCATAACGCCAGGGCCATCCCAGAAACCATCCGCTGGGCAAAAGCTGTCGCAGCCATTTTGAGCCAGTGGCTGAGCCCACATGGAATCAGGCGGCCAGCCGCTTGCGTCTGCCAGCCGGCCGTCAATCTGAGGAATGCTGATTTCGGTCCCATTTTTCGTCCATGTTGAAACTCAACCCGGCCAGCGAAGTCTTCGCGGTCTACGGACTTACGGCGTCGCATTTTGGCCGGGTGCCACGTTGGCCCACTGACCGCGAATCACCTTCAGTAAACTGGGTGTCTTCGGCGGAAGCTTCGTCGGGTCGTCGAAATTGGCATCGTACGCCCAGTTGCGTTTGGGCGGGGCGTAGATGTTTGCCTGGCCCCAAACATTGGTGGCGTAGAGGCTCGGGAACATCTTTATCATCGAACCATTGTAAGTAAACACGGTTGATCCCCAGGTTTCCAGAAAGCGCGGAAAGTTTTCCATGCCGCCGCTGTAGTGCCCCAAGGTCGTGTCGACGGAGCCGGTCAGAAAAGCGGCGTTGACGGTGGTGGCGGAGGCAATTCGCGAACCCACCGGGCTGGTGCTGTTGGCGTCCGTCCAACTGTCGGACAGAATCGTAATGGCGTCGCCCACCAGTGAAGCCGGACGGGTGGTGGCGGTGTTGGCGGTTCCAAGATTCGCTGCGTTCAGTTCGTTGTAGTCGCCCCAAACGTAGAGCGGACGCCCGGTGGCCACAGTCAGTCCGTTCGGTGGTAGATTGGTTCCATTGAAAACTCGAACCGCTCCCAGGCTGGTGCCCGGCAACGTGCGG
>DATJYM010000325.1:0-10106 GCA_035499615.1 Candidatus Acidiferrales bacterium
GCGTCCGCATCGTCCGGCTTGAGTTCGATGGCCCTGGTGAAGTCCGCAATGGCGCCGTCCGGGTCGGCTTTGGCCAGTTTGGCCACGCCGCGATTGACGTAGGCTTCTGCATTATCCGGTTTGAGTTCGACGGCTTTGGCGCTGTCGGCGATCGCGCCGGCCAGGTCGCCGTTGGCCGCCTTCGCTGCGCTGCGCAGGATGTAGGCCTTGACATCATCCGGTTTGAGTTTGATGGCTTTGGTGGCGTCGGCAATGGCCCCGGCGAAGTCACCTTTCGCTTTTTTGGCGATCCCCCGGTTGACATAGGCATTTGCATCCTGCGGATTGAGTTTGATGGCCCGGGTGCTGTCGGCCAGGGCGCCGTCCAGATCGTTTTTATCCATCCTCGCGGCACTCCTGAGGACATAGGCATCCGCATTCTCCGGGTCGAGCTCGATAGCTTTGGTGCTGTCCGCAATCGCGCCGTCCAGGTCGCCTTTGGCCCGCTTCGCAATGCCCCGGTTGACGTAGGCGTTCGCATTCTGCGGATTCAGTTCGATCGCTTTGGTCCCGTCCGCGATGGCCCCGTCCAGATCGCCCTTGTCCAGTTCTGCCGCACAGCGGAGGGCGTAGGCGTCCGCCTCATCCGTGCTGAGCTCACTGACATTTGCTTTAGCTGCGACGGCCGCCCCGGTGTGAGTGAGAGAGGATGCAGCCTGGCTTGGTTGAGCTATTGTGACGCTCAATAATAAACACAACAAAAATTGAACAAATCTCATCATGGTATCCTGAATCGTCTCGTCCGCTGGCAAGCATCCGCGGCCGTTAAATGTCAGGCCAGCTTGCAGGTGCGTTCATCGTACGGATGATTTTCGGTCCACGGATTCGGACCGAGCGACTCCGCCTGATAATCAATCCGGGCCCATGACCAAGTGCAAGCAAATTAGACAGTGGAGTGATTTGAAGGCAGGGATGGTGCGCTGCGCCGCCAGTTCCCTTGGCACACGCAAAATACAGGCACTTTACCGCCAGGGACATCACCTCGCGGTTTCGCAGCCAATAAAACTGACCCATGGCCGTCGGAACTGCTGGCTTGAAGCGGGCGGCAGGTTGGCCTTAAATATGCGTGCAAAGCGGCTAAAGACAGTTCATCACATGAAAGCCGGTAAATTGGTGATTTTGAGCGTCGCCCTGGTGGCGACGGGCATTAGCGTCCGTGCGGAAGATACGCCGGACCAGGCTGCGGCGCGCGCAGCTCTGGAGCAAAAACTCTACGAGTTGGACCACCCCGAGGCCCAGACCCCGTCACAGGCAAATTCCGCACCCGCCGCGACACAACCCGCCGCACCTGCCACCAACGCGACCATTGCCGCCGTCGCCGCGCCGGCTTCAACTGCTCCGGCGGAGACCGGTTTTACCACGAATCTTCCCGCCGCCAACCCTTCGGCCCAGGCCGCCGCCCTCGCCGCTATGGAGCAAAAAATGGATGAGTTGAACCAGCTGCAAGCCGGGTCAACATCGGATACCAATGCCACCGCCACGCCAGTCGCAATTCCGGCCAATGAAGCTTCGGCTGCGGCCACGCCGGTGACGGAAATCCCCAGCGCGGAGGCTCCGATGGCGATTGCTCCAACCATTGCTTCCGCCAAGGTCGCTCCGGTTTCCGCTGCTCCGGCGGTGGTGGCGCCAGCGCCCAAAGTTTCCCCGGCACCGCCGGCAGCGACCTCGGTTGCTGTAGTTCCCACTGCCTCGTCCTTGCCGGTTATGGCCAGCCAGGCTCCGCCGGTTGCTGCCTTTCCCCCCAGCGCGCCGGGGCAAGTGAGGCCGGCCAATGAACTGGTCACGACCAGCGGGATAACCTACAAAAATGTGGAGGTGCAGAAAGTGACGGCGGACGCCATCGTCATCAGTTACACGCCGACGCAGGGTGGCTGGGCACGGACCAAGATCTATTTCCGGGATCTTCCTCCTGAAATCCGCCAGCAATACGAGAAACCCTAGGCAAAGACGAATCGTCCGCGCTCTGCGGCGCTATCTCCCGACGTCGCGCAGTTTGAACAAAATTTACCGGCTCGTCCCCGTTGTTGTTTTCGTCCTGGATTTGCCCCCTGTTCTCAAGGACGAGGACTAGTCCTTTGGTTGCGGCTTGGTTACGTTGAGGTTTTGCTGTGGAAGACGGCGATGCGGAAAGGTGGCTCCATACGGAACTGACCTTACGTGTCCCTGTTAACGTGTTGCGCCGGAATTTTCCTTTGGGGTGGCTCCGTTGTCCGGATTTCCCTTCCGGCCGAATTGAATCACCATATATTCCTGCGTTTGGTCCAGCCGGAAGCCGGCCTTCTGGATCTGTTTCGCGATCCCGGGCATGTGGGCCACGCCCCACGGCACCATGATGTAATCCGTTTGTGGGAGCTCGGACTGGATTTCTTCCACCACGTGCTCGTTGCGCTTCCGGAGGAGATCATTAATGACTTCCTCCTCGAGATGAGGCGGCGGCGAGTATTGCATCAATTTCTGGAGATTTCCCGGCGTGAATCCACTGGCGTGAACGAGCATGACCAGGTTTAGAAAATCAATCGTATCGGGCGTGAACTGGTCCACATCCACGTCCGCATCCACCCTCTCGCCCTGGCTGGGCGTAAACGCCTCGTGCTGTTCAGCCAGACCCAGCGATTTCGCCATGCGCCGGTAACTGATTTTGTTCGTCAGAAGATTTTTATCGTCAGTCACGCCTTCCATCAAAATGATCGAGTTGGTTGGAAACGTCCGGGAAACCCTCTGGTAAAAACGCGCGTCGGCGACGTGCGCCATCGGGAACAACTCGATCGTCTTGCCGTCGTCGCGGACGTATTTTCGCACCTGCACCAGAAACCCGTTGGGGCGCAGGGCCATGAAACCTTCGGTGAAATGATTCACGGCCAGGGCGGTGCAAAGAAAGACATAAACAATGACCGCCGGCAGCAATACGAAGACGTTGACCAGCGCGAATACGGAGAGGTTCGACCCGCTGAAGCCCAGCGCTCCCAGCCGATCCACCGGCACCAGCGGCCAGCGGGGACCTGGTCCGCCCTGGGCGGCATGGAGAATCGCCAGGCCGAGGAAGACCTGGCAGCAGGACATGACCCAGTCCACCACCAGAACCCCGTGATACCAATAAATCAGGATTGGAAGCGTGAGCAGCAGGGCCGCCGCATAGAACAAAGTGACCGGCAGAAACAAACGTTTGGGCACCAGGGGAGTAATCCCCATCAGGACGTAAACCAGCATGGCTAGAAGAAACGACAGGCAGAA
This sequence comes from Candidatus Acidiferrales bacterium, assembly GCA_035499615.1. Lineage (GTDB taxonomy): Bacteria > Verrucomicrobiota > Verrucomicrobiia > Limisphaerales > UBA11358 > UBA11358. The sequence continues at coordinate 3,271 of DATJYM010000325.1, forward strand.
CAAGATCCCGCTGATGGCGGTGAGCAGGTGAAATCGGAGAAGGAGGACCAAAGAATCATCCACGGCAGAGACCACGCCGCTTACCAGAAATAGCGCGAGACACAGACTGAGAAAAATCGCAAACAGATGCCGCGTGGTCCCGGGCCTGGGTTTTGAAAGCGGTGGCAATGCCGGGGGCACATCACCGGATGGGAGACGGTCATCGGACGAGGGGGTCAACAGGTTGGACATATCAAGCTTTTCCATTTACGGCGCCACCGCGGACGACTTTGGTCTTCACGATTTGGGCATGTAACAGGAATTATTCGCGGTTCTCAACCATCAACTGTTCGTTTAACCGCAAAGAGCGCCGAGAACAGCGATCTGACACAGATGGCACAGATTAATAGGAAACCAAAGACGAGGGCGGAGCATTCGACTTTCTCCGCCAACGAATTTGGCGGAGAGGTCAGGGCAGGGATGGGCTAACCAATCACTGGATGTTCGAAATTGAATGTTTGATAACCCTTTTCCAGGCTCGCCGGTTCAATTATGCGTGTCGCCGGCCTTTTCACCCGGCAGCGGACAATCGAGAGATGCTTTTCTGGATCGCCCCCGTCCTTTATTACCGGCTCTTCATATATTCCTCTTCGTGGCCGCCAATGGTGGCGCAAAATGAATGCTTACAATGATTCTTGAGCAGATTTTTCATAATCAATGAACGATTGCGGCGTCATCGTCTCAACCGAAATGAACTTGAGGTTGGGGTTGCTCTCGATATACCCCTGCAACTGGTCCGGCGCGTCGGTAAGGAACGAAGCCACCAGTTTGTCGCCTTCCTTTTTTGTCCGAAAGAAACTCCCGGTGCCGACCCCGTTTTGGGCTGAGCTCACTTGCGGAGTGCGTTGGCTGATGTCGTTCAAGTAGTCCAAGGCGTTTTGGGGGTGAAAACCGTTGGCCGGCTCGAACCGAACCACGTAAACATTTCTGACGAACAGGTTGAGCCATTTGTCCGCTTTGGCCCGGTCCTTATCCACCCCGTGTGTGCCGTGGTAATAGGCATTCCACAGATTAAACTGCGCCCACCGATTATCAGCCTTTGCCGACTCGGTTTGTTGGCGAACATAAATTTCGCCGGAGGTGATGTGCTTTTTATAGTAGCGATAACCGATGTAACAGCCTATCGCCAAACCAATCAGCAAGGAGACAGTGGACGTGACGATTGTTTTCATATCAATGCTTGATCATTCAAAGCCGGTGCGCGGCCATCTGTCTTCACTCCGAGGCTTCGGCGGGACATGCCAGCGGCAAGGCTTTGCACACAATAACGCCATTCAAATCTCATAGCTCAGCCGGAAATTCCGTCAATCCACCATATTTGGCCGCCGGGAAACAAAAGACTTTGAGGACAGGATAACGATCCAAGGCTGCCCGCCAGCGTACGGCCCGGCATGACCGAACAGGGGAGCCAATACCAACAGCAACCAGCCTCTCCCGCAGTGTGTGACAATCTGGTCTCAAATCCCCAACCTTTAGCCACCCTCCGTCATCCTTCCTCCGGTGCCGGCCCCAGAGCGGAGTCAGGCACCGACATTTCGACTGGCTCCACATTTCCAACATGAACCAAACTGCCCCTCCAACTTCTCCCCACATGAAGGGCAGGTCCAGGGTGTCTGCGAAACCGGCGGCAATTGGGTCACGACATCACGCAGCCCGCACGCCCTGGCAAACTCGCCATCCTCGATAACCCACACCTCCGGATCAAATATCGCCCCGGGATAGGGCATCGTTTCGTTCCGAACTTCATATGCGATGCCGGCCTCATCCAGCACGCTCCGGAGCGCCCCGATGGTTCTGACGTCATTCGAGGTGTATAGCAGCTTCATGGTGCACGGTGATCCTTCCCTTCCTAAACGTCGCAAAAAGTGAAGTCAATGAAATCGAGACAAACAAATGCTTGCCTTCGAGGTTGGCGTGGGCGGCGCGGTATTCGGGCTTGTCGTTCCAAGTCCAATCGTAGGGAAATTCGTCCGCGCACACGGCCAGCCCACCCAAAAGGATTGAACCCAGCGCAATCAGCAACAGTTATTTTGGAAGTCACGTAACCGGGGCCGGGCAGGGCTCGCGGGGGCTGGCAATAGCATCCGATTCACCTGCCTTGTCGCGCCGACCTGTCGCGGCGAATCTCGCAACGCGGGAGAGGACGAAACGAAGCGAAAGCGGTCGCAGGCGCGGTTGTTTGCGAAAGTTGAGAAACAGCCGGTCAGGAGTATATTACGGTGGCTCTGATAGCAGGCGAGTCTGTGCACCTGGTTCCTCCGATGTTCAGATTTGAAACTGTTATCAGAGTCACAGGTTCAAATACCGCGCCGTAACATTCATCCATTTCCTCAAAACGACCGAGTTTTGAACCGTTAATCTCCACTGATTTCTGTGCTTTCGGACCCCGCGACTTTTCATTTGTTTAATCCAACCGCCAATCTCCGAAATCAGAGACGCTGCCGGTGTAAAGGCATGGTCACAGTTCTGAAGCCGGGCAGGTGTGGAAATCGGCGATTGTCGAAATCCGTGCATTAAGCTTGCGCATCGGATGAGGCCGTTTTAAAATGTTAACTTACTGACCTGGAAAACCATGAGCCTACCCAAACCTTCATCCAACTGTAGCCGCCTTCGATCTGTTTGTGTGATCTGGATTCTGGTTTTTTGCCTCTCGCACACGCCGGCATTGAAAGCAGACGACATGGCTTCAACCAACGCGATTCAGAAGGCAGCGGCGGTCCGCGACCTGACCGTGACCCAGGCCGGGCGGCATTATCCGGTGCAATTGCGTGGGGTGGTCACTTTCTTTGACACAAACCTCTTTATGCGGTTCATTCAGGATGACACGGCCGGGATTTATTTCTTTCCGTACTCGACCACGAACGAACCGGTTTTGGCGGCTGGACAATTGGTGGAACTGGAGGGGACCACGGATCCCGGTGAATTTGCGCCCGTGGTGCACCCGAGCCGGATCACCATTCTGGGCACGGGCACGTTCCCCCCGGCCCAGCCGGTTGGCTACGAGCAACTCGCCAGCGGCGAGCAGGACAGTCAGTTCGTCGAAATTCACGGCATCGCTCACGCCGTCGACTTCGATCCACAGACAAAGTATTATTCCGTCGACATCGAAACGGGCTGTGGACGGGTGACGGCGCTGGTGGCGCAATTGCCCGTTGCGGACATGGACATGCTGGTGGACAGCACGGTTCAAGCCCGCGGCGTCTGCGCCACGAGTTTTACGTTGCGGCGACAACTGTTTAACGTCCGGCTTCTGCTGCCGCGGCCGGAGGATCTGGTGATTGAATCGCCCGCGCCGGCAAACCCATTTGCCAGCACGCCGCTGCGGCCGATTTCGCAGTTGCTGCAGTTTACGCCGCACAGCCCGCTCGGCCACCGGGTCAAGGTGGCCGGGACCGTGATCTACGCGCAGGACAACACCGTTTATATTGAAAATGAAACCGATGGGCTGTGCGTGCAAACCAAGGATGCCGGCCCGCTGCTGCCGGGAGACCGGGTGGAAGCCTTGGGATTTCCGGCCAAGGGCGAATACAGTCCCATGCTGAAGGATGCGATTCTGCGCAAGATCGGCTTGGGCCCCGCCGTACCTGTTCCGCAAACCATCACCGCGGCGGACGCCTTGACGGGCGCTTACGATTGCCGGCTGGTACGGATTCAGGCCAAAATCCTCGATCGGGCGCGCCTCAGCCCGGATGAGTTTTTGGTGCTGCAATCCGACGGCTCGATTTTCCTCGCCTATCAAGAGCGGAGAAGCAACGGTGTGAATTTTGCCTATCTGCAAAATGGCAGCGCGGTGGCGGTGACCGGCGTGTGCCGGATTGGCGTGGGCAATCAGTGGCGCACCGGAGCCGACTGGCGGGCCAAATCCTTCAATCTTCTGGTGCGCTGGCCGAGGGACATTGAGATTCTTTCACAAGCGTCGCCCTAGCAATTGCCCAGGGGATTGCAATCCCAATCCCGCAACGCGATACACGGCCGGTTCACACCCCGTCAATCTGGACTCTTCCGCCTTCTTTGGATTTTGGCGGGACGAGACGGCGAGACCGCGCCGAAACAAAGTGAAGGCGGGCAAGTTTCAAATCTCAACCGGAAATTCCGTCGAATCACATTGATAGTCCGGGGGAAGCAAAGGACCTGGAAGCCAGAGCATTCCCCCACCACCAAGGCGCAATCGCAACGCCGGCCCTACACGAGAAATAAGTCGGGCCATGGTACAATAAGTGCTACTTTAATTCTTTATAATGCACTAAAATGAAGCGATCAACCGTACAAAAATCGAAGAGCACAAGGGCCACGATCCCGCGGGCAAAGTTGGAAAAGACGGAATCGGAGATTACAACCATGACTGAAGAAACGCGAACGGCGCGAGAGCTGATGGAGATGCCGGCGACAGTGATCAGTCCGATTCTGGAAGCGATGCTTCGTAATGGGAGCGGATACGAACATTGGGGTTTGAACGAATAGCCGCGGGACTGGTTTGATTTGTTGCTTCACGACAGGTCCTACACGCTTGGCCACAAGCGCAGGAGTCTCGAAAGGACCAGGGAGAATGGCACGTTATTACCTTCAAAACTTTTCAGCGCCGGTCAGAACACAGGCACTCGGCAGGCTGGCCGGGGACAAAAGCAGATGGATTCAAGGCTTCGCGGGCTTGGATGTTGGGTATTCCCACTTTAGTCGACGGATATCATGGCTTTCATGACGCCGTCCCGATAATGGGCGACCAGATCGAAAGCCTGTTTGGTTTCGGCCAATGAAAAATGATGCGTCACCATCGCGTCCAGGTTGATTTTTTTGGCTTCGATAAAATCAATGGCCTTTTGCGTGCAATGCGCCTGGCGACGGATATTGGTGATCGTAATCTCCTGCCGGCGCAATTCATGGATGGGAAAGGAGACTTCATCGAATTCCGGGATGCCGACGAGGGCCAGGACCCCGCCTGGTTTGAGCAAGGGCACCGCCTGGTTATAGGCCATCCGGTCACCGCTGCATTCAAAAACGGCATCCATCAACAACGGTTCGGCTTGCGAAATTTCCCGGACCACGTCCGCCCGGTCGGGATTGCCACAATATTTGGGCTTTAGCTTTTGTGAGAATTTCAAACGCTCCGCGATTCTGTCGGTGATAAAAACCTCGCCGACCTGGTTTGTCCGCAAGACGTGGAAGACCGACATCCCGATGGGACCGGCGCCGAGAACCGCGACGTTGGCCCGGGCCGGCAACCGGGCCCGTTCCACTGCGTAAACGGCGATGGCCAGCGGCTCGGCTAAGGCCGCCTGCTCGAAAGTCGTCCGATCTTTGATCGGGAAACAACAGGTTTCCGGTAAAACGAGGTATTCGCACAACGCGCCTGTTAATTGGCCCGGACATCCCAGAAAAAGCAATTCCCGACAGGTATTTTCCCGTCCGGCCCGGCATTGATCGCACTGGCCGCAATACACCGCCGGGTCAATCGCGATTCGTTGCCCCGGTTGTACCCGGGTGACTTTTGACCCGACCTGCTCCACGATGCCGGCCGCTTCGTGCCCGACGGTGAACGGAAATCTGATAATCTGCGAACCGATGCGACCGGTGGTGTAGTAATGGATGTCGGAGCCGCAGACACCCACCATTTTGATGCGGATGAGGACGTCGGTGGGGCGGGTGATTTCAGGTTCCGGCACCTGCCGCGTTTCGAATATCCCGATGCCGGTGAGTGATGCTGCTTTCATGACGTTGGCTATCGCAAGGTCTGTTCGCGCTGTACTGCCTGACCGCGAGTATACGACCGGTGGTTCGTATATCAAAGTTTTCAACTGCCAATTCTTAACGCCGACGGGAACGCTTTGCGGGCTTCACGGCTGAGGACAAATCAGTGTCGCGCGTCCCTAAAAGTCGGCCATCATTTTCGCAGGAACCGGTAAAATCGAGTGTTGTAATTGGACGAGTTCACGTCCCGGAAATAGAACGCCGCGTTGGTCAACGCTTCCCAGTGAACCAGATCGGTGGACGCTTCAACCTGAATCCCGACCCCGATATCCTGAGGCAGGGCATAGCCAAAGGCGGGGTCTTTAACCAGCGGTGTGGGTTCCGGCGCCGCCGGAACGGGCGCGCTGAACAGTGGTGTTACAGCATTGGTCGGCGTTGACTCCGGCTGCGAGGTCAACCGGCCCTGGCGCACCGCGTCGTTCTCCGAAGCAAAAGACCAACCGAGCAGGTCCTGATTCTGCCAGTCAGCGCCGCAGGCCGCCGCGAATCCCACCCAGGCCCGGCCTTCATCCAGGTTCATCACCTTGGCCAGATTGAGGTAAACGGTCATGAGCGGGTTTTCCATGTCATCGAGAAACAGCCGGAAATTGCCGGGAACGTAAACAACTCTGGCCACGTGAATCTGTCCGTCGGAAAACTCCACGTGGTTCGTCACCGAAGCGAAGGAAGGCGTACCGCAGTCCCACAATACCGTTGTGGGAGAATCCGCGACCATGACCGCGACTTCGTCATAGGTCAGGTTCAAGGGATCCTGCCCGTGGTAGTTCTTGAATTTTAACACCACCAGGTTGGTGAGGCCGCCGAAGCCGAGATTGCAGCCGGGCCAGCCGAGGCCGGGGGTCGGGCCGTTTTGAATCACGAACGCCATACCGTCGGCGCCGCGGTCCTTCTTATCGGTGATTTGGAATTGGAACGTCGTCTCGAAACCATCCTTCACCGGCTGCTTCGTCTCCAGCCAGGCGCCGCCAATTCCCAGTCCGCTCTTCGCGGTTGTCAGCCGCAGCCGCCCATCGAATGGGACGGCATAAGCCTGCAGGATCAGACCGGCGGGC
>DATJYM010000326.1:0-3168 GCA_035499615.1 Candidatus Acidiferrales bacterium
GCCGGATAACTCGACTCTTTGACCGCCAGCGGACCAGGCGACGTGCAGCCGGTAATCAGGAACAGAAGCACCGGCACAAGAATCAGCAGGCATACCGCGCGGATTTTGCTTTTCAGACTTCGGTGCATTTTCTCCCTCGGGCAGCCTTCAATAATTTTTGGAATACGCTACGAGCACTAGATTGGTGCCGAAGGTGAGCGTCAGAATCCTGTCCGGGTAAGCCGAGCCGGTGGTCTGGCCCACGCCAACGCCCACGGGGCCGGTGTAAAATCCGGTCCCGACGCTGAAGCTGGAGCCGCCGTACCGATGCGTAATCCATTGCGCCACCAGCTTGCCGTCGCTCAAGGCGGTCTGTTTGTCCGGCGGGCCCATTTCGGTCACCGCCTGGTCGAATGTGTAGGTCCCCACGCGGCTGTTCCAATCAATCGGCTTGGTTGTTTCGCAGCCGACGATAAGCGCCGCGGCCAGGGACAGAATCGTGAGGAATGAAAGTTTTGCTAACCGGTATATGGTCATGGCCGCAATTTAACAGAATCCTTCCGCGCTGCCAACAACACGGGAATTCCCGGTCTCTACGGCGGTTTCATTTCCCTGTAGCCGCGACTTTTAAGTCGCGTCAGGCGCAATCTGAATATTGCGGCTACGATTTTATTGAAAGTGGTCTCAACTTGTTTTTGGCAGAGGAAATCGGCGGTGCGACATCTCGCGTCGCCCGCCGATTTTCCAATTCAGCAGGAATATTGTCAGACAGTGTATTAACGGCGCCGCCGCGATATGAGCAGCATCAAGCCTCCACCCAAGCCCGCCAGGGCCATCGTGCCCGGTTCAGGAACCACCCCGTCACTGATGATGTTGTATTGAATCAGTGCGCCGGGGAGGGAACCGGGTCCGCCCGCGGGTGGGTTATAAACAGCGCCGTTATTTCCCTCCGGACCGATTTCCGGTATGACGATGACCGGGTTTAGTAAATGCGCGGGCAGTCCAGTGTCCGCCGGCGCATCCGGTGGATCCGCTGCCGAGAAGTCCGAATAGAATATGATTTGGGTCTGGTTGATGCCCGTGGGATTCCAAAATCGGACGACGTCGGAATCCGGGCCGCCCGTCGGGTTCCCCGGCTCGGTCATGACCACGTCTCCGGTTATGAGCGGGAGGGGCACAGTGTAAACCAGGACCGGTACGGTCAATCCACCGGAGGGATCTGGCTGCATGATTCCCGGTGAAATCGGCGGCGGCGATGCCGATGAGGTCGAATTGCCGAATTCGTCAAAGGTGAATATCAACTGGGCGAAGAGCGAAGTTGGTGTCATCGCGCAGGCGCAGGCGAGGGCCAACAGGATTTGAGTTGAACGTTTCATGGTAATTCCTTTCTCTTTTTTGGTTTTCGGTTTTATCAGTCGTCCTGCTAGTTCTTGATCTGGTGCCGCCGCTTCAACGCGAGCAGCATCAAGCCGCCCAGGCCCGCCAGGGCCATCGTGCTCGGTTCAGGAACCCTGCCGTCACTGATGATATTGTATTGAATCAACGCACCGGGGAGGGCGCCGGGGCCGGCTGCGGGTGGGGTATAAACGGCGCCGTTATTTCCCTCTGGCCCCACCTCCGGGATGATGATGACCGGGTTTAGTAACTGCCCGGGCAATCCAGTGTCCGCCGGCGCATCCGGTGGGTCCGTTGGCGAAAAATCCGAATAGAAGATAATTTGGGTCTGGTTGATGCCCGTCGGGTTCCAGAATCGGACGACATCCGAATCCGGGCCGCCCGCCGGGTTCCCTGGCTCGGTCATAACCACATCCCCGGTCACGAGCGGGAGGGGCACAGTATAAACTAGGACGGGTACGGTTAATCCGCCGGACGGGTCCGGCTGCATGATTCCCGGCGACATCGGGGGCGCAGAGGAGGAACTGCTTGAGGTGCCGTACTCGTCGAAGGTGTAGATGATTTGGGCGAACAGCGAGTTTGGAGTGATCGCGCACGCGCAGGCGAGGGCCAGCAGGGTTTGGGTTGAACGTTTCATGGTATGATTTCCTTTCATTTTCTGGTTGCTTTTTTGCTTGAGTTCGCGCCGACGGGCACCGCCGACTTGCCGGGGGAGAATCTCCACGCGATCAGTTCAACGCGCGCCCTTCCGATTGATTGTGGCGAACGCCAGGCCCCGTGAAACACAACCTTGCGTTGGCCGTGCGCCACCACTTTTCGACGCTTAACCTCTATTCAACACCCGCAGAAGCTCACAGTCAAGGAAAAGTTATTAACAACGTAAGAATTACTAAGCATCGCTTCACTCGCCGGCTCGCCTCACGACGACGCGCGAGCGTCGTCCGGGCGCGTACTACGGCTCAACCAGTTGAGATAGCGTTGGTTGCCCGCGCGCAGCGGCAGGACGAGAAATTCCGGCGTGTCGTAGGGATGTTTGGCGACGACCAATTTTTCCAGCGCGGCCAGCCTGGATTTTTGCGTTTTCAAAATCAGCAAAATCTCGGTGCTGGATTCAATTTTTCCCTGCCACCAGTAATGCGATTCGATTTTCGGAATGAGGTTTGCGCAGGCAATCAAGCGTGCCGACAATGCGGCCCTGGCCAGAGCGCGCGCCGTTTTCATGTCTGGTGCCGTGACCAGCACGATGGCAAATTTTGTGGCCGGTTTCATTTTGTCTGAAAGGGGGTTGCAGCCTATTCCCTGGTTAGGCCACGTGCTCATTGTATAGGGCGCTTTTGAGTGGATTTAACTGTTCCATCTTCATTAAACCAAATCCAAATGCCAACCATCTCGTTTGTTTTATAAACTCCTGTGTAGTTGGTCTTGCCTGAACGAAAATAACCCGTCTCATCTCCATCCTGAATGCCATCAACAAAGTGAGTAACGACGCACTTTGAACCGTCGTCATAAAACGATGTCATCTCTCCATCGCGCTTCCCGTCTCTGTAATGAATCTCGTAACTTTTTCTCCCACTTACAACGTAAATGGTCCAGAGTCCCGTGAAACGCGGCGGCGGCTCCACCCAAAACTCAAGTGGCGCCGAGAAAAGTGTGCACCCCAGAAAGCCGTGGTCGAAGTGGCACTCCAATGCCCACCAATCATCAAGCCTGAACTGCTCGGCCTCAAATGTGCCGCTTCCGGCTCCGCCCTCCTGGCGGACAATGACAGGCTTGAGCAATTGCAGGACGTTGCTC
>DATJYM010000327.1:0-3632 GCA_035499615.1 Candidatus Acidiferrales bacterium
CATCCTTGTTGGATTCATACACCGGGCACGTTGCCAGAATCCATCTTTGCCCGACCGATCGCCTTTCCAAGGTGAACTCGTTTGGCTTGAACGAACTGGCTTTTGTGGACCTGACGGATCCAAATCCCGGACCGTTGACACGTCTGGCGTCGTTCCATAAACCGAGCCGAACGATTATGCAGGGCGATATTGGAACAGAGGATGATTTTGTGACGCCGCGCCCTGACACGTTGAAGTTGACGGCTCCTGGCTCTCCGCTGAACGACGATGAGGATGCCCGGCCTTCGACCCGCCATTTGGGCCGGTGTGATTTAGGCTTTATGGACGGGCACGAAGAGCATTGGTTCCTGTACCAATTCTATGCCAATCAGATTCCCACAAACGCATGGTTTGCGCCGTAGACTGGCTTTGGCCTTGATGCTGCTGGCGCTGCCGTCCGCGGTGCGCTCTGCATTTCGGTGCTGCTGTCGCCGATCACGCCGCCGGCGGCTTGCTGTCTCCTGTTGCAATTGCCCGGAGGCGAACCGGGCAGGTGCCAAATCGGAGAAGCGGCGGAAACCGGTTACACCTTCGCTTGTGTTTTTGCCGGCCTGCCGGCACGCAGCAATTCCGCAATCAAACCGTCCGTCGTGTGTTCCTTCGCTTCCACTGTCGGAGTCAAGCCCAGGGTGCGGATGGCTTTGCTTGTTTCCGGCCCGATGGATGCCAATTTCATTTGCGGGAATTTCCTCAACAGCTTTGGCAAATCAAAGCGCGCATGGAAATGTTCCACCGTCGAGCCGCTGGTGAAAGTGATCCAGTCCGCGCCTTCCTCACGCAGTCTGGCGCCGGCGCCGGATGAGTCTTCCGTCTCGGCCACGGTGTGATAAATCGCAATGTCGTCCACGATCGCACCGAGCTTTTCCAATTCGCGGGGCAGGTCGGGATTCGCTTCGCCGGCGCGCAGCAGGCACATTTTTAGATTTTCAATGCTTTCATTTTTGGCAAACGCCGCGGCAATCCTTGCGCCCAACGCCTCGTCCGGCGTCAGGTCCACCTGTAAATGCAGTTCACGCAACTTCGCCGCCGTGGCCGGGCCGACGGCGGCAATGCGCGCGCCGCCCAAATCGCGCAGGTCCTGGAAGCGTTTGAAAAAAAGCTCGAAAAATGCGGTCACGCCGTTCGCGCTTGTGAAGACCAGCCAGTCATAGGCATTCAACGCCAACAACGCATCTATGATGTCCTGTTTGTGGGGGGTCGGCACGGTTTTGATGACGGGGATTTCCAGGACTTCCGCACCCAGTTCCGTCAGCCGCTGCACGAAATCACCGGCCTGCACCCGGGTGCGCGTGACAACGATGCGCTGGCCGAATAATGAACGCTGTTCAAACCAGTTCAGCTTTTCGCGCAGCTTGACGACGTCGCCAACAATCGTGAGCGCGGGCGGAAAAATCTTTTCCTTCGTTGCCAGCGCCGCAATCGTGGCCAGCGTGCCGGCGGCCGATTTTTGTTTTCCCAGCGTGCCCCATTGCACAACGGCCACCGGCGTTTCGGCGGGCATGCCTTGCCCGATGAGCGATTTGGTCCAGTCCTCCAGATTATCCGTGCCCATGAGCACGACCTTGGTGCCGGGGATTTTGGCGATTTGTTCGTAGCGCAAGGCCGTGGCCGCATCCGCCGAATCGCTGTGGCCGGTAAATACAGTAAAGCTCGAGCAATGCTCGCGGTGGGTGAGGGGAATGCCGGCGTAATTCGGCACAGCCACGATGGACGAGACGCCGGGCACGACTTCAAAGGGGATGCCTGCCGCGGCCAGCGCCTCGGCTTCCTCGCCGCCCCGGCCAAAAATATAGGGATCGCCGCCCTTGAGCCGGATGACGCATTTGCCTTCACGCGCCCGGGCGACGAGCAGTGCCGTGATTTCCTTTTGCGGCATCGTCATGCTTTTGCCGCGGGCGATGAGTTCAGCGGCTGGCGGCGCCAGCCGGAGCAACTCCGGGTTTACAAGGGCGTCATAGAGGACGACGTCGGCGCGCCGGAGCAATTCCGCGCCGCGCAACGTGAGCAAGCCCGCGTCGCCCGGCCCGGCGCCGACGAGATAAACCGCGCCTTTGGATTTCACCCGCCCAGTTTATGCGTCCGGCCTATTTGGGCAATCAAAGAGGGCGTCGTTTTGCCGCATGGCCGGACACCGTTTCCTGCAATTCTTCCAATCGTTTGCCGGAAGTTTCCTTGCCGGTCAGCCACAAGGTGACCGCCGCCAGCAACAACGGCGCGGCGAGCGAAAAGGCAGGGATGGTCAGACCGGGAAAAGCACCCATGAGGAGAGCCACGGTGGACGGCCCGACGATTCCACCAACCTTGCTGCTGCTGGCCGTCACTCCGCCTCCGCTGGCGCGGAGTTTGGTGGGATAAAGCTCAACACTGTAAGGCGAGAGCATGGCAATCATTCCGCTCAAACCTACCAAGAGCAGGACGGTCAACAAGGTAAACCATCCCGGACTGACACCCGGTTTGAAGGCCGAGAAACCAGCCAGCACCGCGGCGGTGCCGATGGCGAAGAGGACCATCGTCCGTTTGCTGCTCCAGAAACCATACAGCCACGCTACGAGGAGACATCCCGGCACGGCAAACAACGCCGATCTGGCCAGTAACCGATAGGCGATCTTGCTGTCCATATGCAGATAATCCCGCAGGATGCTGGGCAGCCAGGTCAGGAATCCCCAATTCACCAGGCCCCACGCCACGCCATAAAAACAGACGCTCAACGTGAGCACGGCGTACGGCTTGCGGAACAATTGTTTGAATTCAGTGGCATGATTCGTTGTTTCGGTTTGGGCAGCGCCGGGGACCGGGACCAACTCGATGCCGAACCGGTCGAGATTGTGTTTCGCCTCCGCGACGTGGCCTTCGTGCAACAGGAACCGCGGCGATTCCGGAATAAAACGGCTCAGCAGGACGACGAGCAAACCGGTGGGCAGGTTGAGCAACCAGAGGATGCGCCAACTGAAAATTGGTTCCAGCCACGCCGCTGCGCCGCTGGCCGCCAGATAACCGCCCGCCGTGCCCAGTCCGCCCATGAGCACGGACAACCAGCCGCGGTGCCGTGCGGGGGTCATTTCGGCCAGCAACGCGAACACGATGGGCAGCAGGCCGCCTGCCGAAAGACCCATGAAGAAACACATGCAAATGTTCCAGTCAAAGGTCGGCATGGTGCCGCAGATGCACGTGCTGATGAACATCAACGCCGCCAGCAAAATCGAACCCCGCCGACCGAAGCGGTCGGCCAGAATGCCCCAAAGCACGGAACCGGCGGTCGTACCGATCATGGCGGACAAGGCCAGCAATGACGCGGTCGAGGCCGTGATGCCGTACTCCTCCCGCATTCCCGGCATGACAAATCCCAACGTGGCCGGCTTCATTACGTCCACGACCAGTGCCAGGCAGAGGACGATGACCAGTTGCCAGTGCGCCCAGCTCAGCCGGGCGCTGTCCAATGAGTGAAATTGATAGGCGCCGCTTAAATTGATTGCCTTCTCATTCCTGACGGGGAACAGACCATAGGCTGTCATGGCAATGCCGGTGACGATGAGTCCCATCCCGCATAACATCAGCTTCGACATCGGCATGCAGCTCATCATGTAATGCATGCT
>DATJYM010000328.1:0-5048 GCA_035499615.1 Candidatus Acidiferrales bacterium
CACCGCTGCCGGCACCATGAGCCAGACTGCGCGCGGCTTCGTCAGTTGCTTCACAAACTCGGCCGCTGAACCCGCGCCCACCGCCTTCTCCTTCACCAGTTGTTGCACGGCTTCCGATGAGCGGTCGTAAACCACGCAGTGATGTCCGCCCTTTATCAAGCGCCGCACCATGTTGGCACCCATGCGCCCGAGTCCGATCATTCCGAGTTGCATATTTATATTCCTTTCTTGTTGTTGTTCATTTGGCGTTGGCTGGATCTCTGCCAGCAGTCTTCGCAACGGAAGCCTCGTAAATGCTCTGAATGCTGGAATCGAGCAAGTCGTTGAACTCCGCGTCCGACTGTTGCGCCGACAAACCCTCGACCAAGGCCCGTGAAAAACTTGCCACCATGCCGTGATTCCGGCGAAGGCGATTGTTGCCTTCCAGCCGCGAATAGCCCCCCGACAGCGCGACCACCTTCAGAACCTTCGGGTGCCTGACGAGCTCGGCGTAAAAATCGTCCTGCTCCGGCAAAGTGAGTTTAAGCATGACCGACTGGCCGGCGGGCAGAACGTTGAGCGCTTCGCTGAGGGCCGCCTTAAGCAGTCCTTCGGCGTCAGCCTTGCCCGGGCAATGAATATCCACCTCCGGTTCGATGATCGGCATGAGGCCCGCTCTCAGAATCAGTGCTGCCACTTCGAACTGCTGGCTGACGACCGCCTGGATGCCAGTCGCATTTGCCTGGTTGATGACCGAGCGCATCTTGGTTCCGAAGATGTGCTTCATGTTGGCCTTGTCCAGCAGCGCCGGCAGACCCGGTACGGGTTTCATCAAATAGACGCCGTTGCTCTCGTCGGCCAGCCCCCTGTCCACTTTCAAAAACGGCACAACCCGCTTTATGATCCAAAGATAATCCGCAGCAGGTTGTCCCTCGATGTTCCGATCCATGGTGCCCTCAAACAGGATTGCGCCGAGAATCCGGTCGCCATTGAAACTCGAACTGGTGATGAGGCGCGCACGCATTTGATGGACCAGCGCGAACATCTCTTCCTCGTTGGACCAGGCGCCCTGCCGGATGCCGTAGGCCAGCAACGCCTTGGGTGTGCTGCCGCCGCTTTGGTCCAGCGCGGCAAGGAACCCTGGTTGCGTCCTGAATTTACGCAACTGTTGTTCCTTCTGGCCCGCTGTGTTCATCAGCTATTCCTCATTTTCCGGTAACGCCGGATCAGATTGTTCGTCGAGCTGTCATGTCTGAGCCTCGCTTCCCGCTCGCTTTCCAATTCAGGAATAATGCGCTGGGCCAGGGCCTTGCCCAGTTCCACGCCCCATTGATCAAACGAATTGATGTTCCAGATGACGCCTTGCGTGAACACACTGTGCTCGTAAAGCGCCACCAGCGCGCCGAGAATTTCCGGTGTCAGCTGCTCCGCCAGAATCGTGTTCGACGGGCGATTGCCTTCGAATATCCGGTGCGGCACCAGCCAATCCGGCGTGCCTTCTGCTTTGACCTGCTCCCGTGTCTTGCCAAAAGCCAGCGCTTCCGCCTGGGCAAACACGTTCGCCAGCAGCATGTCGTGATGCCGCCCCAGCGGCGTAAGCGCGTGGCCGAACGCGATAAAGTCGCACGGAATCAGCCGCGTGCCCTGGTGAATCAGCTGGTAAAACGAATGCTGGCCGTTGGTGCCCGGTTCGCCCCAGAAAATCGGGCTGGTGTCGTAATTGACCTGCCTGCCGTCGAGCGTGACGTGTTTGCCGTTGCTTTCCATCGTTAACTGCTGCAGGTAGGCCGGGAAACGTTTCAGGTACTGCTCGTAGGGCAGCACGGCAATCGTCTGGGCATTGAAAAAGTCCGTGTACCACACCGTCAACAGGCCCAGAAGCACCGGCAGGTTCTTCTCGAATGGCGCGGTGCGGAAATGCTCATCCATCCGGTGGAACCCGTCGAGCAGCGCGCGAAAGTTTTCAGGGCCGATGGCCAGCATCGTCGAAAGCCCGATGGCCGAATCCATCGAGTAACGCCCGCCGACCCAGTCCCAGAAACCGAACATGTTCGCCGTATCAATGCCGAAGGCGGAAACCTTCCCGGCATTGGTCGAGACTGCGGCGAAATGTCTGGCCACCGCTTTTTTGTCGCCCCCCAGGCCCGTGAGCAGCCACTCGCGCGCAGTTTCCGCGTTGGTCATTGTCTCCAGCGTGGAGAAGGTTTTGGACGAAACGATGAACAACGTCTCCGACGGGTCGAGATCGTGAACTGCCTCCACGAAATCAATGCCGTCCACATTCGACACGAACCGGAACGTCAGCCGGCGGTCGCTGTAATGCCGGAGCGCTTCGTACGCCATCACCGGGCCGAGGTCGGAACCGCCGATGCCGATGTTGATAATGTTCCTGATGCGTTTGCCGGTGTGACCTTTCCACACGCCACTCCGGACGCGATTGGAGAAGTCTGCCATCCGATCAAGAACGGCATGAACGTCCGGCACCACATTTTTGCCGTCCACGACGATGCTGGCGGTTCTCGGCGCACGCAAGGCGATATGCAGGACGGCGCGGTTTTCCGTCGGATTGATTTTCTCACCGCGGAACATGGCGTTGATCCGCGTGCGCAGGCCGGATTCCCTGGCCAGTTCGGCCAGCAATTTGATGGTCTGGCTGGTGATGCGGTTTTTCGAGTAATCCAGGAACAGCCCGGCCGCCTCGGCGGTCAGGTGCTCGCCGCGTTTGCGGTGATCCACAAACAATGCCCGGAGATGCAGCTTCCCGATCCGTTTGTGATGAACTGCCAACGCCTTCCAGGCTGTCCCTTGGGTGAGAAGTTTGAGATTCGATTTCATGTTGGTGATTCGTTCTTCTTTTTGGCGGGCTTTCGTTCTGAGCGATCCGAACCGCTCGCCGGCTTCCATAAGCGAAATCCGCCTTGGAAAGCATTGGCATTGTCGCCGGCGCGGCAGCCGGGCGGTAGTTGTTTAAATTTGTGGACGTTGCCACCCCCCAAAACCACTTCGTCCGGCTCGAGGGCGGCGCTTATTCGCTGCACCACGTCCGCCACGAGACGCCGCCATTTCTTCTTGCCGTATTTTTCCAAACCGCGGATTCCGACATAGTCTTCAAATGTGCCTTTTCTGTAGGGCAAGTGCGCCAATTCCATCGGTTCGACAATTCCGTCAACAACGAGCGCAGAGCCAAGGCCGGTTCCCAGACCCAGAAAAAGCATCTTGCCGCGGCGATAACTCCCCAACGCCTGCATCGCGGCGTCATTGATGACCTTGACCGGACGTTTAAACGCCGCCGAGAAATCGAATCCCCGCCAGCCTTTCCCGAGATTCCACGGCTCCGACATCGGCCGGTTGTGGACAACAGGCCCCGGGTAGCCGATGGATATGGCGTCGTATTTCCAATCTCTGACAAGTTCCCGTACTTTTGAAACCATCTGTTTGGGCGTGAGGTCTTGCCCGGACTCAAATTGCCGGTGAACTTTCCGGCCCGTCACCAGAACCTTCACGTGTGTTCCGCCAATATCAATGACCAAGATTTTCATAGCCTGGTACGTGGGTTCACGCGGCCTGTTGGAGCGCGGCGCTCTTGGATCCGATGATGGCCAGGAGCTCATTCCACGATTTCACGAATGACTTCGCGCCCTCATCTTGTAACCGTGCGGCCAAGGCATCCACGTCGACACCGGCCTTGGCGAATTGCGCCAGGACTTTTTCACAATCACCCCCGTCTTCCGCCATGACCGGTCCCAATTCGCCGTGATCCGCGAGCGCCTTCAGCGTGACTTCGGGCATGGTGTTGACGGTGAAGGCAGCGGCGAGCGCCTTGATGTAGAGCACGTCGGAAGCCTTGGGATCCTTCGTGCCCGTGCTGGCCCACAAAAGGCGTTGGGGCCGGGCGCCGACATGGAGCGCGCTTTGCAAGCGTGGCGAAGCCAGCAATTCGCGGTAAGCCTTGTATGTTCGATTGGCAACGGCGATGCCAAGCCGGTTGTTCAGTTCCGCCGGGACCTTCCCCGCGACGGCAGCGTCCCAACGGCTGATAAATACCGAGGCCACCGAGCCGACCTGCGGATCAAGCCCGGCTTCGATGCGCCGTTCAATGCCGCGCAGGTAAGCCTCGGCGGCGGCAAGGTATTGTTCCCGTGAAAACAGGAGTGTCACATTGACGGGTATGCCGGTGAAGATGGCTTCCTCGATCGCCGGCAAACCCTCCTTTGTGCCCGGAATCTTGATGAGCAAATTCGGTCGGTTCGCCCGAGTATGGAGTTCCCTGGCTGCCGCGAGAGTTTTGCCCATGTCGTGCGCGAGCAACGGTGATACTTCGAGGGAGACCCATCCATCCACGCCCTTGGTCCGGTCGTAGATGGGCCTGAAAAGGTCAGCGGCCCGGATAAGGTCCTCCACCGCCAGATCGAAGAACAGGTCCTCGCCGAATCTTTCGTCCGCCATACCTTTTCGGATGGCGGCATCGTAGGCCGTGCTGTTTTTGATTGCGTGATCAAAGATCGTCGGATTAGAAGTCAGACCAGTTACGGACAGTTCGGCGATGTAACGGTTGAGGGTCGCCGTGTTGAGCATGTCACGCGTGATGTTATCGAGCCAGAGGCTCTGACCGAGATTTTGGAGTAGTTGGGTGGCTTTCATTTTTTTGATTTCATAATTGGTTCTTCATCCAAATGGCGGGTGTCGTTCCACAGCCGGATGGCCGGTTGAAGCAGAGTGTTTTCATATCCGAGCGCACTCACGCTGGCGGTGTTCAAAATAAAAAGTCGTCCGGCGGCAGGCTCAAGCTCCAGCCAGCGCGCCGCGAACACGCGCAGAAAGTGTCCGCTCGAAAAGATAAGGACATCACCTTTGATCGCGCGCACACGGCCGATGACGTCGTCGGCCCGTGCGCCAACCTGAGCGGGGGATTCTCCACCGGGGCAACCATCCCGGAACAACTGCCAGTCCGGATGTTCGGCGTGAATCTCCGCCGTCCGGCGGCCCTCGTACTCGCCATAGTTCCACTCGACCAGATTACCTTCAGCCTCGGCCGCGGTTCCGAAGCCGGCGAGCTGGCAGGTCCGGCT
>DATJYM010000329.1:0-7980 GCA_035499615.1 Candidatus Acidiferrales bacterium
GCGTTGCGAACCAATTCTTCGGTCGTTTGAAGCTGCTCAATGGCATTGTTGAAGTTCAGCCAGGCCACGCGCACATCGCGGATCACATTGTCTTCCGCCGAACGCAACAATTCATCGTCGGATTGTGCCTTCAACTCCGCCTCGCGCTGCCGAGCGGTGTAAAATCCGCCTGCAAACAGCGGCAGGCTGAGTTGCACCCCGCCTGCGGCGTAGTCATCCGGCAGATGACTGTCATGCACCGGCGCGTCACCGGCCACCCCCACCGCCGCGATTTGCGGCAAGCGCGCATCCCGCTCCGCCTTGGCCTGCCGGAGCGCCGAATCACGCTCATCCCGCAAGCTCAACAATTCCGGCCGATGAGATAACGCGGTTTGAATCAGATCGGAAACATCGTTGGTAACCGCATTCGCCGGCGGCCCCGACCCGTGTGAATCAACCAGCCGGAACTCGTGATATTCGCGGTAGCCCAGCGCAGTTGACAGTGTCGCACTCGCGGCGTCAGCGTCGTCCTGGGATTTTTCCATCAACAACCGGGCCTGCTGTAATTCCACCTGCGCGAAACTGACGTCCAATTCGGACCGCAATTTGTTCGTCGCCAGGGCGGTCACCTGGTCCAACAGCAACTGCCGGGTATCGAAAGTCTGCCGGGCGACCCGCAGCACCGCCTGTGCCTCCAGCGTACTGTAATAGGTTGTGTCCACTTGCAACAGCACTTGTTCGCGGGTCAACTCAAGATTTTGGCCTTCGGCTTTGGCCTGATATTCAGAACTGGCAGTGAGATTGGCGGTGCGGCCGAAATCAGTCAGCAGTTGGTTGATCTGCAGGCCGCCCGCAACCCGGGAGAAAACGCTGGGATTGTTTAAGCTGCCGGCCATGATGCGCGCACCTTCAGTATTGGCGCCGGCGGCGGTGCCGTATAGATTGACGTTGGGGAAGAAACCGGAGCGGCTTTCCACAATGGCTTCCTGCGCTGCCAGCGCGCGGTAATTCGCAGCAGCGATTTGCGGATGGTTTTTCAACGCGAGGTTTTCGGCATCGACCAGCGTCAAGGTTCGCACTGCATTGGTCTCCCCGGCTTCCGTTCCGCCGATTCCGAGGGATAAACCCAGTAAAATTGGAAGGATGTGTTTCATAGATTATGAATTAGCGTGAGTGGAGGGTGTGTCGCCGGCCGTGAACAGGGAACCATCAGACGGTTTCTCGGTATTCCGGTAAATCAGGTAATATGCCGCCGGGACGATAAACACGGTGAGCACCACCGACACTGCCAGGCCGCCGATAATGGCCCGCGCCAGCGGCGCATACGCCTCGCTGCCGGTGCCCAGCTTGGTCGCCATCGGGATCAAACCAATCAGCGTGGCCAGCGAGGTCATCAACACCGGACGCAACCGCACGCGGCAGGCCAGCGACACGGCCTCGCGCAACGGCCGGCCCTCCTCGCGCAGCCGGTTGGTGAACTCCACGATGAGAATGCTGTTGGACACCACGATGCCCACCATCATTACCACGCCCATCAGCGACATTACGTTCAGCGTTGTGCCGGTGGCAAACAGCATGAGCAACACACCGGTCAACCCCGTCGGCACCGCCAGCAGAATCAACAATGGATGCAGGAATGATCTGAATTGCGCCACCAGAATCAAATACACCAGCAGCGTCGCCAGGATCAGTCCCAGCCCGAAACTGCGGAATGACACCTGCATGGCCTGCGCCGAGCCGCGCACGGTGACGCGCACGTTTTCCGGCAACTTCGTGGCGCGGATGATTTTTTGGATGCCACTCAACACCCCGCCCAAATCCTCGCCTGCCGGCGACACATAGACGTCCATCACGCGGCGAAGCTGGTAGTGGTCAACCTCCGTTGGCGATTCAATATGCGACACTTCACTCACCGCATCCAATCGCGTGGGTTTGGCGGAATGCGCCGCGCGCAGCAGGACGGAAGTCAAGTCGGGCAGATTTTTCACCCGGTTTTCAGGATATTGAACGGTGAGGAAGTAGTCGTTGCCGCTTTTGGGGTCCACCCAATAGCTGGGCGCAATCATCATGTCCGAGGTCAGCGCCGTAATGACGTTGTCCACCACTTCTTTTTCATCCAGCCCCAGTTCGCTGGCACGCACGCGGTCAATGTTCAGTTGCAGGGCTGGATAATCCACGTCCTGCGGCACCAGCACGTCGCTTACTCCCGGCAACACCCGCGCCCGCCGCGCAATCGCCACTGCCGTTTCATGCATGGCCTCCAAATTCATGCCGCTCACTTGAATGTCCAAGGGTGCCGGCAAACCGAGATTCAAAATTGCATCCACCAGACCGCCGGTCTGGAAGTATGCCGCCACCTGCGGCAATTCTTTTTTCAGCCGCGCCCGGACCAGGTCCATGTATTGGAAACTACTCAACCGATGGCCGGCGTTTAATCCTACTTGCACGAACGCCGTGTGCGGCCCGGAGTTGGGCGTGTAAATCGAGGAAAAACCCGGCGTGACGCCGATGTTCGAGACGATGATTTTCAAGTCCTTGGACGGAACAACTTCGCGGACGATTTGCTCAACCTTTACCACCAGTTTTTCGGTGTCCTCAATCCGCGTGCCGGTAGGCGCTTTGAGGTTGATGACGAACTGGCTGGGATCGGTCCGGGGGAAATAAGCTTCGCCAATAAACGGATAAAGGCCGAGGCTCAAAATGAAAATGCCGGTGATGCCCAGCACAGTTGCCATGGGCCGGAGGAGCGCCAGTTTCAAATAACCTTCGTAACGGTCGAGCATCTGCCGGAATCGGCGGTTGAACCAGCGATTGAAACGCGCGCCCCAACCCTTGGGTGCGGCTTTGTCGTCATCGTGGTCGTGTTGGATTTTGATGAGCTTGGCGCAAAACAGCGGCACGACGGTCATGGCGACCAGATACGAGGCGAACAACGATAGAATTACCGCCAGCGCCAGCGCCGTGAACAGAAACTTGCTGACACCGTAAAGAAATGTGACCGGAAAGAAAACGACGACCGTCGTCAGCGTCGCCGCCAGCACCGGCAGCGCGACTTCGCGCCCGCCGCGCTCGGCGGCGACCTCCGGCGACTCGCCCATTTCCATGTGGCGGAAAATGTTTTCCAGCACTACGACTGAGTTATCAATCAACCGCGAAAAGGCCAGCGCCAGCCCGCCCAGAATCATCGCATTGACGGTGCTGTTGCCCAGCGCCAGGGCGATGAAAGCCGCCAACGCCGACAACGGGATGGACAGGAAAACGGCGACGGTGGCCCTCATGCTGCCGAGAAAAATCAGAATCATCAGGCCGGTGAGCACGAGGCCGATCAAGCCTTCGTGAATCAGGTTATCAATGGCGTTGCGCACGAAGACCGACTGGTCGAAGACGACCTTGGTGACCAATTGCTTGGGCACGTCCAGCAAGTGGGCCACCGATTTTTTGATCCCGTCCACCACCGCAATCGTGTTGGCGTCCCCGCCCTGTTTGAGCACCGGCAGATACACCGACGGCTGCCCGTCCACCCGCACGATGTTGTACTGAATTTGCGAGGCGTCTTTCGCCTGGCCCACGTCGGCCACCATGACCGGCGCATCGTGGACCATCTTGAGCGGCAGGGAGTTGATGTCGTTGACGTCATTGATCTGGCTGTTGGCATACAGATTGTAGTCCAGCCCGCCAATCTTCACGTCACCCGCCGGCAATATCAGGTTCGCATTGTTGACCGCCCGCACCACGTCCATCACGCTCAACTCATGGGCCTCGAGTTTAATCGGGTCCACATAAACCATGATCTGCCGGTAACGCCCGCCGAACGGCATCGGCACCGACGCCCCAGGCACGTTTGCCACCTGATCCCGCACGTCAAACTGGCCCAGATCGCGGAGCTTGGCTTCGCTCAATCCTTCCCCCTTCAGCGTAATCAAACACACCGGCAAACTTGACGCGTCGAATTTCAACAACACCGGCGGCAACGTCCCCGGCGGCAGCCGCCGCAGGTCCGCCATCGCCAGATTCGCTATCGTCGTTACCGCCGAATCCGCGTTGACCCCCGGCTGGAAATACACCTTGATCAAACTCACCCCCGGCAGTGAGCGTGACTCGATGTGGCCAATGCCGCTGCCCAGCGTGAAGAAACGTTCAAACCGGCCGGTGATGTCATTCTCGACCTGTTCGGGAGGCATCCCGGAGTAAAACGTGGCGACGACAACCACGGGAATATTGATCGGCGGGAACAAATCCACCGGCATCCGCACCAGGCTGGTCACGCCGACAACGCAGGTAATCAGGCAGATGACAATAATCAAATACGGATACCGGATGGCAAAACGCGACATGGAAACCTGTCAGGTTGAATGCTGCGGTGGTTCCCACGGGGATGATGCCGCGGATTTTTCCCTTCGATGCGCCAGCAAATACGCCGCCGGGACGATAAAGACGGTGAGCACCACCGACACCGCCAGGCCGCCGATGATGGCCCGCGCCAGCGGCGCATACGCCTCGCTGCCGGCGCCGAACTTCGCTGCCATCGGCAGCAACCCGACGACCGTCGCCAGCGACGTGACCAGGATAGGCCGCAACTGGCTTCGGCAGGCCGTGACCAGCGCTTCCCGCACGGCCAAGCCGTGCTCGCGCTGGCGGTTGGTGAATTCCACCAGCAAAATGCTGTTGGCCACCACCATGCCCACCACCATCACTACGCCCATCAGCGACATCACGTTGAGCGTTGTGCCGGTCAGAAACAGGATCAGCAACACGCCCGCCAGCCCCGTCGGCACCGCCAGCAAGATGAGGAGCGGATGCAAAAACGATTTGAACTGCGCCACCAGGATCAAATAGACCAGCAGCGTCGCCAGGATCAGCCCCAGCCCGAAGCTGCGGAAGGACACCTGCATCGCCTGTGCCGCGCCGCGCACCGTGACGGTCAAGTTCGACGGCAGTTTGGTGTCATGGATGATTTTCTCAACGCCGCCCAGCACCCGGCCCAAATCCTCGCCTGCCGGGGACACATAGACGTCAATCACGCGGCGCAACTGGTAGTGGTCCACTTCGGTCGGCGATTCGATGTGGCTGACCTGGCTGACGGTGTCCAGGCGGGTGGTTTGCAGGTGGTCCGCGCCGCGGAGTGGAATTGCCGACAAGTCCTGGAGGCTCTTCACGTAATTTTCCGGATATTGGACGGTGAGGAAATAGTCGTTGCCCGTTTTAGGGTCCACCCAATAACTGGGCGCGATCATCATGTCCGAGGTCAGCGCCGTGATGACGTTGCCAACCACCTCTTTCTCGTTCAAGCCCAGCTCGCTGGCGCGCAGGCGGTCAATGTTCAGTTGCAAAGCCGGGTAATCCACGTCCTGCGGCACCAGCACGTCGCTCACGCCTGGCAAGGTGCGCGCCTGTCGCGCAATCGCCACCGTCGTCTGGTGCATGGCTTTCAAATCCATCCCGCTCACCTGAATGTCCAGCGGCGCCGGCAAACCCATGTTCAAAATGGCATCCACCAGTCCGCCGGTCTGGAAGTAAGCGGTCATTTGCGGCAATTCCTTTTTCAACCGCGCCCGGACCAGGTCCATGTATTGGAAGCTGCTGAGATGATGACCGGCTTTCAGCCCCACCTGCACGAACGCCGTGTGCGGCCCTGCGTTGGGCGTGTAGATGGAGGAAAAGCCCGGGGTGACGCCGATGTTCGAGACGATGATTTTCAGGTCCCCGGCCGGCACAACTTCGCGCACGATTTGCTCAACCTTTTCCACCAGTTGGTCGGTGGTTTCGATGCGCGTTCCGGTGGGGGCCTTGAGGTTGATGACGAACTGGCCGGGGTCGGTGCGCGGAAAATAGGCTTCGCCGACAAACGGATAAAGCCCCAAGCTCAAAATGAAAATCCCGGTGATTCCCAACACCGTTGCCACCGGCCGGACAAGCGCCAGCTTCAAATAGCCTTCATACCGGTCAAGCATCTGCTGGAATCTCCGGTTGAACCAACGATTGAAGCGTGTTCCCCTCGAAAGTGAGGCGCCGGTTTCCGGTGCACCGTCATGCTCGTGATGGATTTTGATGAGCTTGGCGCAGAACAGCGGCACGACCGTCATCGCCACCAGATACGAGGCGAACAATGAGAGGATCACGGCTAACGCCAGCGCGGTGAACAGAAATTTGCTGACGCCGTAAAGAAATATGACCGGGAAAAATACAATGGCCGTCGTCAGCGTTGCCGCCAGCACGGGCAATGCGACTTCACGTCCCCCGCGCTCGGCGGCGATTTCGGGTGGTTCCCCCATCTCCATGTGGCGGAAAATGTTTTCGAGCACGACCACCGAGTTATCAATCAACCGCGAAAATGCCAGCGCGAGCCCCCCGAGAATCATCGCGTTGACGGTGCTATTGCCCATGGCCAGGGCGATGAAGGCTGCCAAGGCCGAAAGCGGAATGGAAAGAAAAACCGCTACCGTCGCCCGCATACTGCCCAGAAAGATCAGAATCATCACGCCGGTCAGCACCAGCCCAATCAGTCCTTCGTGGATCAGGTTTTCAATGGCGTTGCGCACGAACACGGACTGGTCGAAGACGACCCTGGTGATCAGTTGTCTGGGGACGTCCAGGAGGTGGGCGACCGCGTTTTTGATTCCGTCCACGACGGCAATCGTGTTGGCGTCGCCGCCCTGCTTGAGGACGGGCAGATAGACCGAGGGCTGCCCGTCCACGCGCACGACGTTGTATTGGATCTGCGAGGCGTCCTGGGCCTTGCCCACGTCGCCCACCAGCACCGAGGCGTCGCCCACGGTCTTGAGCGGGAGCAAATTGATGTCCTTGACGTCGTTGATCTGGCTGTTGGCGTAGAGATTGTAGTCCAGCCCGCCAATTTTCACGTCTCCGGCCGGCAGAATCAGGTTGGCGTTGTTGACCGAGCGGACCACGTCCATCACGCTCAATTGATGCGCCTCCAACTTCAGCGGGTCCACGTACACCATGATTTGGCGATAGCGCCCGCCAAAGGGCATGGGCACCGACGCCCCCGGCACGTTGGCCACCTGGTTGCGCACGTCGAATTGGCCCAGATCGCGCAGCTTGGCTTCACTCAAGCCCTGGCCTTTGAGCGTGATCAAACACACCGGCAGACTGGAGGCGTCGAATTTCAACAACACCGGCGGCAAGGTCCCTGGCGGCAGCCGGCGCAGGTCGGCCATGGCCAGGTTGGCGATACTGGTCACCGCCGAGTCGGCGTTGACGCCCGGCTGGAAATAGACCTTGATCAAACTCACGCCCGGGAGGGAACGCGACTCGATGTGGTCAATCCCGGCGCCCAGGGTGAAGAAGCGCTCGAAGCGCCCGGTGATGTCGTTCTCGACCTGTTCGGGGGGCATACCCGAATAGAAGGTGGCGACGACGACCACGGGGATTTTGATGGGCGGAAACAAATCCACCGGCATGCGCACCAGGCTGGTCACCCCCACCACGCACGTGATCAGGCAGATGACGACGATCAGGTACGGATAGCGGATGGCAAAACGCGACATGAAAGCGTGTATTGGGGTTTGGTTTCAGGACTGGTCCTTGGCCACGGCCTCACGCAATTTCTCAATTGAAAACTCCTTCGACTGGCACAGCGTGATCAACTCCTGCTCCCGGGCGACAATTTCCGCGGCGGCCAGCGGCACCTTGTCGGCGAGGGCCAGCGGAATAGATTGGACTCCGTGCAAATCACCGTGCAGCAGATCGCCGGACTGGATTGTTAAGCCGCCAATTTCCACCGGCGCGCCGAATTCCACGATGTGAACGTAGGCGTGCGAGACGGAAACACTGCCGGCAAAGAGGTGAAAGCCCAGTTTTTTGGCTGCCGGCAGGTCGCGCACCGAGCCATTGGTCACGGCGCCGACGCAACCGAGTGCGCGGAGGACGTTGACATGCACTGCCCCCAGCAAGGAACCGAGACCGGCCTGGCTGGCCGTGTCCTGCACTACCACCACGCGCGGCGCGGGCAGTGAAAGGACGTGATCCCACCAGTCGGTA
>DATJYM010000330.1:0-8455 GCA_035499615.1 Candidatus Acidiferrales bacterium
CTTCGGCCACATGAAAAATGCCCTGGGTCGTGCGACGGTCGCTCCTGGGGTTGTGCAGCACGCCCTGTTTCACCCGATAGGAATTTAGAATACTGGAGGCGAATTCATCGCGGTCCACCGGCAGCGACAGTGTGCACGCCATGCCGGGACGGTCCAGGGTCAGCGTACGCAGCGGCAGTTTGGTTACCGGTACATCCTGCAAGTAATCGTACAGGAAGGTTTGAATCCGTTGGTCGGCGGGGCAAAGGTGATTGGCCAGGAGCCGCTCCTTCTCCCGGTATTGGGCGATGAGCGAAGAGACGATGTCTCCCAACTGCGCCGCGTCGTCCGCCGCCACCGGCGGAAAGCCGAGCAACGTGAGTTTGACGTTGATATAAGAAATCAGGTTGGCGGATGTACTCACGCGGCCTCCGTTTCCAGAAAACGGATGCGCTTGTGCACATCCGTGTTGATGGAGTGATAGGGTTGCGCGAGGTTGCCGGGGTCGAACAACGTCGAACGCATGTGCTCCGCGTCGTCATTCCCGATGGCGTCGGTGAAAATCGGCAGCAGATAATCTATGCCCAGCCTGGAGGGCTTCATCAATTTCGCGTCGTAAAGTGCCGGATGCAGCTTTCGCGCATGGATCAGGCCCCAGCGGTCGCGGAAGCGGTTGGCGTCGTAGCCCTCAACATGAAAACCCTTGTCCGAATTGTATTGGAGAACGGAAATGGCATTGTTGCGGCCTTCCAGCAACAGGTCCACGGTCCTGGCGCCGAGCAGCCCGGCGTAAAACCGGTCAAACAGAATTGGCCGTCCGCCCCGTTGCGTGTGGCCGACTTTTCTGGTGAAGATGGCTTCCTTGGCCGATTCGCCGCGGCGATAAAGCTGAAAATAGCGGTCGCCGATCATCTGGACCAACTTGTTGCGGAGCGCGTCCGCCGCGCCGCTGAGCACCACGTTGCCGGAAGGATCGGTGGATTTGGTTTCAGCGCCGAGTTCGCGGCCCTGCTCATCCACGATGCCCTCGCCGCAGACGATGACGACATTTTTCTGGAGGTCGTAAATGTGTTTGACGCGCTGGACAAGGTGTTCGAGGTCGAGAGGATGTTCGGGAACGAGAATGATGTCCGGCTGCCCGTAGGCGGTGCCCAGCGCAATGTAACCCGAGTGCCGGCCCATGACTTCGATGATGGCAATGCGCCGGTGGCTTTCCGCGGTGGTCCGGATGCGCTCCACACCGCCCGCGGATACAAAAACAGCCGTGGTATAACCGGGCGTGGCGTAATTGACGATTTGATCGAGGTCGAAGGTTTCGGTGGCGGGAACCTGTTTGTAGCGATAACCGCGTTTGGCCGCGGCATCGTTGACCCGCACCCACTCATCCGGCTCGCTAGGGTAATTCAATCCCAGGTCGTTGTCGATGGTCTTGGGGGCCAGCACGGCAGGCAGGCGCTCGGCAATCGGCTGCAGACCGTTGAGGGTGCCGTCGCCGCCGATGCAGATGAGCCCTTCTATACCGAGTTTTTTCAAGCGCGATTCCACCAGGTCGAGGTCCTGTTTATTTTCGGGATCCACATAATCGCGGGACGAACCGATGAGGGTGCCGCCCTTGGTGGGGTCGAGTTCGGGGATTTCCTGAAACAATGGATTGAGATGGATATGCGGCACGCGCGGGTTGAACAGGCAATTGAACCCTTTGATCAGGCCGACGATCTCGACCTTGAGCTGGTTCGCGCGTACCACCGCCCCGTGAATGGTGGCGTTCAAGGCGGGCGTGTCACCGCCGGCAGTCAGGATACCGATGCGTTTCATAAAGTTGGAGCGACGCTTTTTGCCGCGCTGAAGCTCCTGCGGGCGGGCGGCACCGGCCCGGTTGGAAGGGATATGGGTGAACGCTCGCCCTCACCCTGGCCCTCTCCCCCGGGGAGAGGGAACAGTAAAGAGCGGCTTGTGAAAATTCTAGACGCGCCGGTTGCGCCAGCCGCCTGACGAGAATTCTCCCACTCCCGGGGGAGAAGGCCGGGGTCAGGGCGACCACCACTGAACATTTTTTCCTTCATTGCTGTTGTTGTTCCTCCTGTTGGACCATGATTTCATCCTCCAGATTGTTGAACTGTTGGAAAATGTAGGCGTCGAACAACGCCGCGCCGATGTCGTTGAGCTTGGTTTGCAGCAGATCGAGGTAAGAATGCAGGCCCTGGTCAAAAATCTCATCTGCCGTGCTGAACTGCAATTCCGCGACCAGCCGCCCGGCCAGTTTCTCCGCGTCATTGCAGAAACGGCCGTCCGGCACTCCTGAAATACGGCGCAGCGCGTGGTTCAGCTGGCTGACACAAAATCGCACCGACCTGGGGAAGTCATCATGCAACAGAAGAAATTCGACGACGCCACGGGGATGCACCTCCGCGCCGTGCAGGGTTTTGTAGGCATCCCAGGCGCTGCAAGATCGCAGAACGGCCGACCACTCCAAAGCTTCCGGCTGGTCGCTTCCCGTCGGCGCGCCTTTCTCCGGCAACATGCCTGAACGCACGTCGAGGATGCGTGATGTCTTGTCCGCGCGTTCCAGGAATTTTCCAGCCTGCACGAACCACCAGCCTTCGTTGCGCAACAGGGCCGAGTCACTGAGCCCAATCAGGTGCAAGGAACTGTATTTGACCTGCTGAAAGAACTCGCTGGGGCTTTCCTTCCAAATCCGCCGCGCCTCCGGGGTTTTGACAAACCAGTAAAGCCGGTTCAATTCTTCCCAGAATTCGATGGTGATCTGGTCGCGGACCATGCGGGCGTTTTCGCGCGCCTGGCAGATGGAGGAGACCAGCGAATTGGGGTTCCCGGCCTGGAACACCAGGAATTCGGTGACCGCCTGGCCGGTGGCTTTTTTGTGGAGCCGGAAAAACTGCTGCTCGTCGCCGGTCGTCTCCACAATGGGCAGCCAGTGTTGCGCGAGCCGTTCCTCATCGAGGTTCCGCAAATCCAGGAGCAACTGCAAATTCACGTCCACAATGCGCGCGATATTTTCCGCGCGTTCGATGTAACGTGACATCCAGTAGAGTGAATTGGCCACGCGACTTAACATGATTGGGGACGGGAAAACATCGAACTCCGAACATCGAACATCGAATGCCGAATGAAATTATCCTGCGTTCGACGGTGACTTCGATGTTCAGCGTTCGCTGTTCGCTGTTCGATGTTCATCTCATTCATCTCCATACAGCACCCAGGTGTCCTTGCTGCCGCCGCCTTGCGAGGAGTTGACGACGAGCGAACCCTTGCGCAAGGCCACGCGCGTCAGGCCGCCGGGTACGATGACAGTTTTCTCGCCGTAAATAATGTAAGGCCGCAGGTCCACGTGCCGGCCTTCAAAATAATTGTCGTCGTCCACACACGTGGGATGCCGCGAAAGCGAAATCATCGGCTGCGCGATGTAATTGCGCGGCTCGGCTTCGATTTTGCCGCGGAACGCCTCAATTTCCGCCCGGGTCGCCCGGGGCCCCATCAACATGCCGTAGCCGCCGGATTCATTGGCCGCCTTGACCACCAGCTGGTCCAGATGTTCGAGGATATACTTTTTGTCCTCGGCTTCACTGGCCAGATAGGTCGGCACATTGGAAATCAACGGCTCCTGGTCCAGGTAATATTTGATCATGCGCGGCACGAAGTAATAAATGACCTTGTCGTCCGCGATGCCCGTGCCGATGGAGTTGGCGAGCGATACATTGCCGGCGCGGTAAGCGTGGACAATGCCCGGAACGCCGAGCAGGGAGTCGCGACGGAAGACCGTCGGGTCGAGAAAATCATCATCAATCCGCCGGTAAATGACATGCACGGGCTGGAGTCCTTTGGTCGTGCGCATGAAAACGCGCGAATCGCGCACCACCAGGTCGCGGCCTTCGACAATTTCGATCCCCATCTGCCGCGCGAGGTAGGTGTGCTCGAAGTAGGCCGAGTTGAAAGCGCCGGGGGTGAGCAACACGATGGTCGGGTCCGCCGCGCCCGCGGGTGCGATGTGCTGCAGCATCTTGAGCAGTTCCTGCGGATAATGTTCGACCGGCTGGACGCCGATGCCTTCAAACATCGCCGGAAAAGCCCGCTTCATCGCCCGGCGATTTTCCAGCACGTAACTGACGCCGCTGGGACAACGTCCGTTGTCCTCCAGCACCAGGTACCGGCCCTGGTCGTCACGGATCAAATCCGTCCCGCAAACGTGAATATAAATATCCCTCGGCACGCTGAAGTTCACGAACTCGCGCCGGAAATGTTTCCCGGAAAGCACATAGGATGGCGGGATGACGCCGTCCCGCAGAATTTTTTGTTCGTGATAGATGTCGCGCAGGAACAGGTTCAACGCCGTAATGCGCTGCACGAGGCCGCGTTCGAGCATTTCCCACTCGCTCGCCGGTATGACCCGCGGCAGCAGGTCGAAGGGAAAAATCTTTTCGGCGCCCGCCGAATCGCCGTACACGTTGAAGGTGATTCCCTGACGCAGAAAAGCGAGGTCCACCGACTGGCGTTTGTGTTCAAATTCCCTGGCGGACAGCGTCTGGAAAAGTTCCCGGAATTGCCGGTAATGGGGCCGGACCCGGCCCCCGGCATCGAGCATTTCATCGAAGAAACCGTCATGCTCGTATTCGCCGAGCAAACGTTTAATCAGTTGCGTTTTGGACTTGGTGGGCATTTTGAAACATCCGTCGCCAGTAATGGAAATAGAGAAAACTCGCGGCCCTCCGACCTCAGCCGGTGCCGGAAAACGCAAAATACTCCAATAATTGTCGAATTTTTAAAGAAGCCACAGCAAAGGACTTCGCCAAACCCAACCACTCAGGTTTGCTGGACAAATATGACATTACTTTCTTTAGCAATCACCTTGCCGAACTCGTTCCGGCAACCCCGGCGACCGGGAAAACAATTGGGGGTGAAGAAACAGGCGGTGTGTCGGTAATGACTGCTTCGCTCGAATCTTGCGGTGTCTGGTCAAGACGATAAACTTGAATGCGTCAGCCAGGCTTGGGAATGAAGACTGCGCCAACCAGCAAGGACAAAACCGTCGGCCCGCCGTCCTGGGCCATCTTTCAAGGCATTTTGCCGTACGACAAATCGCGCCTCCCCTCCGACCTCATCGCCGGGGTGACTCTGGCCGCGCTCGGTATCCCGGAAGTGATGGGTTATACCAAAATCATCGGCACTCCGGTCATTACCGGAATTTACACCATGTTGCTACCGATGCTCGTGTTCGCCCTCTTCGGTTCTTCACGGCTGCTCGTGGTCAGCGCCGATTCCGCAACGGCAGCCATGATTGCGGCGGCCTTTGCCTCCCTGTCGCTGGTCGCCTACACGCCGAAATACGTCGCGCTGACCAGCCTCGTCGGACTCCTGGCGGCAGGAATGCTTCTGCTGTCCGGAATCCTGCGGCTGGGGTTTCTCGCGGATTTCCTGTCCCGCACGGTCCTGGTGGGGTTTTTGTCCGGAGTCGGCATCCAGGTTGCCTTCGGCGAACTGCATGGCCTGCTGGGCTTCGAAAAAGGGGGACATGGATTCATCGGGCAACTCCTGTTCACTTTTCAGCATCTGACGCAGACGAATCTGCCGAGTTTATATATTGCCTTGGCGACCCTGGGCATCATTGTTGGATTTGAAGTTGTCTCGCCCCGTTTTCCGGGCGCTTTGCTGGCTGTAATCGGGTTAACCGCGGCCAGCGCCCTTCTGCATTGGAGTGACCACGGCGTTCGGGTCGTAGGCGCCATTCCCAGCGGCCTGCCGCAACTGGGTCTGCCCGGCGTCACCATGACTGACCTATGGGCAGTGATGCCGGTGACGATTTCCTGTTTTATGGTCATCCTGGCCCAAAGTGCTGCAACCTCGCGCGCTTATGCGCTGCGGTATCACAATCGTTTCAACCAGAACATGGATCTGGTGGGGTTGGCGCTCGCCAACGCCGCGGCCGGCTGCAGCAGCACGTTCGTTGTCAATGGCAGTCCCACGAAGACCGCCATGGTGGACACAGCCGGGGGGCGCAGTCAGTGGTCCCACCTGACCTCGGTCGTGGTCGTGCTGTTGGTGCTATTGTTTTTGACGAGGCCGTTGAGTTTTCTCCCCAATGCCGTCCTTTCGGCCATCGTCTTCATGATCGGGATCAAACTGGTGGACTATCGCGGTCTCGCCGAAATCCGCCGGAAAAAACCGAGGGAATTCTCCGTGGCGCTGGCCACGGCTGCCACCGTGGTCTTCGTCGGTGTCGAGCAGGGCATCTTTCTCGCGGTTGTGCTCTCCCTGTTGCAGCACGTCCGCCGGAGTTATCGACCCCACACCGCGGTGATTTTGCAGGACGACGTGGATCAATGGCGGATGGAAGAAGCCGTGCCGGGCAAAATGATCGAACCGGGGATGGTGATGTATTGGTTTGGCTCGGACCTGT
This sequence comes from Candidatus Acidiferrales bacterium, assembly GCA_035499615.1. GTDB lineage: Bacteria > Verrucomicrobiota > Verrucomicrobiia > Limisphaerales > UBA11358 > UBA11358. The sequence continues at coordinate 6,392 of DATJYM010000330.1, forward strand.
TTTACGCCAATGCCGCCTTTTTTGTGGAACAGGCGCAGAAGCTCGTGGATGAGTCCCCGTCGCCCGTGCGCTGGCTGGTCATCGATGCCAGCGCCATCACGGGCATCGATTTTTCCGCCGGCCGGGCTTTGGCGGAACTGCATCACGACCTGAGGAAGGCGGGCGTCGTCCTCGCCCTGGCCCGCATGCAGTTGAGACGGAACGGAGACCTGGAACGAATGGGTCTGGTCAGGTTGATCGGCGCCCATCGAATTTTCAATTCGCGCCGGGCCTGTCTGGAGGCGTACCGTTCAGAATGTCTGCCGGGAGCCAATCCGCCGGTGACTGAACGGGCCGGTTAGATTGATTAACCCGTCGGCGTCGTAGGCACGGCGTGATGGTCAGACGAGAACTTGTTTTTATTTATGTCGGAACAGGCCGTTTCGTCATCCAAACTGGCGCTCGACCTGGAAGAAAGCATTGTTGAAGTGCTGTTCGGATTGGTTATGGCGTCGCGCCGGGTGGATAATCCGCAGAACCCTGAACCTATGAACCCAACCTCAACCATGTCGAAAATGAAACGGCATATTTTCGGGATCATTCTGCCGGCACTTCTGGCTGTTGCTCCGCTCCAGGCACAGCCGGTTACGGGAACCAATTCGGATACGACAGCCATCCGGGTGGAAATGCAACAAATGAAGCAGGAGTACGATCAGCGGATGCAATCGTTGGAACAACGGTTGCAGCAGCTCGAAACCGCCGCCCACTCGACCAACCCTCCAACCCAAACCGCCACTGTTGCAAACACAAACCCTCCGCCAACTTTGGACGAACGATACCAGACTTTTGCAAAGCAACAGTTCGGGCAGGACACCGGATCGCGCGACTGGGTGATGGCGCAGGACCAAAGCCAGCCGCTCAAGGAAAGGGCGCAGCAAGTGCTGAACGACTTTGTGGACGTCACCGGCTACTTCCGCGCGGGCTATGGCCGTGATGACAAGGGCGGACCGCAGCCGGCCTTCCAGGCGCCCGGCGCTTTTGCCAAGTATCGCCTCGGCAATGAAGCCGAAGACTACGGCGAATTGGCCATCGGCAAGAACTGGTATGCGCCCAGCCTGTTTTCCCCGGATACCCGGGTGCGTCCCGATGGCACGCCCACCGGGCCGATCGCCCGCACCCAGATCCGCCTCGCTTTTTACAATCCTTTCCCCAGTTCCGGCTCCACCAGCGGCTTTCAGGTTTCGTTACCGGAAGCCTGGGCCGAGGTCGGGAATGTCTTCGCAGCACAACCGTCGCTCAAATTCTGGGGGGGCAACCGCTTCTACCACCGGCAGGACATCACCATCAACGATTTCTTCTATTACAACATGAGCGGTGCCGGTGGCGGTTTCGAAGATTTGGAACTTCCCGTGGGTAAGCTGGCCCTGGCCTGGATTGGCAACGGCCAGCAAAGCGGCATTTATTCCTCCGATATCGCCGCCCTGCCGGACCCCAACAACCTCGCCGGATTCAGCAAACAAAGTTTCGTTTTAAGCCTTTACGATGTGCCCGCGCCTCTGGGCAAGGTGGAATTCGGAGTGGTGGGGGCCCTGGAAAACAGCGGCCTGGATGCCGCCGGCCAGCAGGCACCCAACTCGGGAGGCGTAGCTTTCACCGTCCTGCACACGCATGAACACTTTATCAGCGAGGATGGGTACAACAAGTTCTCGCTCCAGTTCGGCACCGGCGCCGCCAAAACCTTCACGTCAGGCTACGAAACCGTCACTTTCACCAACGGCACGTTCATCGTTCCCGACGAACCTGCCTCGTGGCGCTTCCGGGTCACGGAAAGCTTCGTAACGCAACCTTGGGCGCACCTGTCCATCAGCCCGGCCCTTGTTTACCAGTACTCCGATTACCACAACTTCCAGGGCAATGTGCAATGGCTCTCGGGCGGTGTCCGGCCGATTTATCATTTCAACAAATACTTCAGCCTGGCCTTCGAAGGCGGCGCGGATTACGTGAACGATTCGGGCACGGCCCAGAGCGGGGTGCTCGGCAAGTTGACCCTCGCACCGCAGGTATCCTTGGGCGATAGATTCTTCA
>DATJYM010000331.1:0-9124 GCA_035499615.1 Candidatus Acidiferrales bacterium
ACTATGCGCGTTACGTGGACCCAAACACGGGTGTCTCCAGCACGATCATGGTGGTGCCATCCGACCAGGTTTTGAGCTGGCGAGACAGCTACGGCACCTGGGACCTTGGCATGATTGCGCCCATCGCCGCGCGCAACAATCCCACCCACCCGTCGCTCGTCCTGTGCGCCCATGACGGCGACAATGCCTGGAGCGGCGGGTATTCCTACTACAACGAGTGGGTGCCACAGATGACCAGCACCGCGGTGGGTGACGGCTACGAGCCGACCACCATCGAGCAGTTCATTTCTAATTTCCCACCGGCCACGAATGACATCGTGCACGTCGAGGACGGCGGCTGGGTGTTTGCCGACAGCGATTTCGGGTCGCCGAGCTTCATCAATTGGAACTGGCCGCCGAGCTATTCGACAAACGGCAACAATGTGGTTGACCCCAGCATCGGCACCAGCGACAAGGACGACAACTGGCGCGTCATCATCGCCACGGAAAACCGCGTGGAGACCGCGCAACAGATTTCCGGCATCACGCCGAACCTTGACCAGGTGCGCGACCCCGGCAGTTTTTCCGGCACGCCCAATGCCGTTGAACTCGGCTGGCATTATTGTCTGGCGGGCCTCGACAGCGGTTTTGTTTATTACGGCTGCAACGGTGATGAATGTCTTCGCGCCATCGTCGCGCAATCCAATGCCTGCCGGAACGTGGACGCGCTCATAGCCGTCAATCCAGCCGCCGACACCACGCCGCCGACCGTGTTCCTGCCGCAACGGTCTCCCTGGAATCCGGGCGGCACCAACTTCGGGGTGCAATACGGCTACAAGCAAATCGTCGCCACCAACTCGGATTTCTGGATTTGGACCTACGCCTATGACATTTCCGGCATCACGAACGTCAGCCTCCTCTTGCGAAATGACGGCACGAATCCGCCGGCGAGCGACCAGTTCAGAACCTACGCCGGAGGTCCGATGACGGGCGTATGGCAGACCTCGAACATGGTTCGGCGGGTGACGCCACCGGTCAGCGGTTACACGCCGGAATACATTGCAGATTACTATTATGCACAGGTCACCGGTATCTCGAACGCCTTTGTGGATTATTACATCAGCGCCACGGACGCCTACGGTAACACGCGCAATACGCCAATCCAACACGTCTGGGTGGGCGCGGGATCCGGCGGCGGTAGTGGTGGTGGCGGGGGCTATACGAATGCTTGCGTCGGTCGCGCGTGTGTTTCGCCATCCCCGCCGGTTCAAGCCGATTCCGTCACGATTTCCTACAGCACCAACGGCAGTCCGATCGCCACGGCCAACCCGGTCAGGATCCATCTGGGCTGGAATAACTGGGCAACCGTCGTCTCGCCCGATCCAGCGATGACGTTCAATTCCACCTCCGGTCAGTGGCAGTTCTTGACCAATGTTCCGGTCAACGCCACTGAGCTCGATTGTGATTTCAACAACGGCTCCGGCACCTGGGACAACAACGGCGGCTCGGGCATTGACTATCGGTTTTCTGTCGTCGCCAATGGCAATCCGCAACCGCCCGGCCAACCCCAAAACCTTTCGGCCACGCCGACGCAGACGAATCAAATCAATTTGAATTGGTCGGCGGCCACAGGCGCCGGCGGTTATGTTGTGGACCGCGACGATTCACCCATCGCCACGACGGCCGGCACAAGTTATTCCGACATCGGCCTCGCGGCGAGCAGCTATCATTGTTATTCCGTTGTGGCGTCCAACAGCGTCGGTTTCTCGACGCCCAGCGCGACGATTTGCACGAACTCGCTGGCCGCCGCGCCGACCAACCTGCCGCCATTTGTGCTGGACGGTGCCTATGATTATCCGGGTTATCTCCTGGCTTCGAACAGCATGGTGCTCTATGCCGCGGTGCGTGGCACGAAGCTGTATGTGGCCACCGGTTCGCCCGGCACGAGCGGCCCGAACGACAATTTCATTTTTATTTCCGACCAATTGTTGGCGGGCGCAAGTGCACCCGCGCCCTGGGCCAAATCCGGTACCGTCGCGGTGGCTGCGACCAAGCCCTATCTCGCCGGGGAAAGCCAGAATACTTACCTCAGCTGGTACGTAAACAACACGCAGACCAACTGGCCCTGTGCCAAGTCCGCGAGCGCTTCCGGAGCCATGGAAGGCACGCTGGATCTCGTGCAGGCCTACGGATACCTGCCGGCGAATCTTTATCTGTGCGCCGCCGCTTACGCCACCACCAACGGCGGACTGCTGGTGGCGGAATGTCCCGCAGGCAGCGGGCCGAACATTGGCACCAACGGATTTCTGGTGCTGCCCGTTGCCGCCCTGCGCGATTCGTTGGGTAACGGCACGTTCGATCTGCTGGACCCGGCACGCGGGTTCAAAATCCTGTCGGTCGGATTGCAAAACACCAATTGCGTTATCAACTATGCCGCAATGCCGGGCCGTGCTTATCAGGTGCAATTCGTCAATCAACCTGGCGGGATCTGGAGCAATCTCCCCGGCGGCTCGAACTACGCCGTGCCGCCGGCGGTGACATTGATTTTTACCGACGTGCCGCCGGCGGGAATACCAAAGCGCTTTTACCGCGTGCAGTTGCTGCCGTAGCTTACGGGCCAAACGAGACTTCCACTGACTGGCTTTGGGACACCGGCTTTGGCGGCAGGCTGATTTCGAAAACCTCCCCGTCCGGCGCGCCGGTCGGATCGCCCAATGGCATCGCACTCACATCGCGCTTGAGCCATCGATTTGAAAGGTTGGCTTTCTGACCGTTGATGGCGATTTGCGTCGAATCTTTCGGCCAGTTTGCAGGCAGATGGATGCGCAATGTCCAGGTGCGTTCCCTTAAGGCGCCGGCAAAATTTCCGCTCGCCGCGCCGATTTCCACATGCGCCGTTTTGGCCGCATTATCCGTTGTCAGCGTGATGGGTGTATTGCGGAATTTGCCATGTTGGTAAGCCGTGGTCAGCGTGTCGTCCTCGTATAACACCGTCGAATTTGTTTCACTGCTGTGTGGATAGCAGTCGAGCGTAATGGGGTCCCACGGTTTTTCGGCGGTATATTGCATTTCCGGCGCGAGCGGCAGAACCGCCCCCGATTTGATCCAGATCGGCGTTTCGTCGAGCGGCACGTCGTTTGTGACCGTTACGGGACCGGAAACGATTTTGCCGTTCCAGGCGTCAATCCAGTTGCCGGGCGGAATCCAGGCCGCGCGCGTCGCCGCCGGCACTTTTGCCGGCTCCCAAAGCAGCTTGAGGTGCGCGCCGTAATCAAGCTGCAGATACTCGATGCGAATCTGGTGCGGCACTCCGGCGGTGAGCACGGTTGGCATCTCACTGGTGGCCGAGTCGTGCCCGCCCCAGGCGTCAATCACCGGTTGGCCGTCAATCCAGACCCGTGCGCCGTCGTCTTCCAGCGTTCCCAGCTTCACGTCGCCAACCGCGACCGGCACTTCAATCGTGCCCGTCCAGCGTGCCGAGAAATGTGTGCGGGGAAAATCCGGTTTTGGGCTTTCCTCGTCCCAGTTGAAATCGATCGCTGCGTCTGTTCGCGTGAACGCCGGCGCGCCGGATAGGTCCTCGTTGGTAAAATAGGCCGCCTGCAACCCGAGCTGGCCGGCCGGGATTTTCAACCATTCGCCCGGAACTAATTGCAGCGAGCCTTGCAGCACCGGCGCCACGAGAATGTATTTGCCCAGCAGATATTCGTCGTTCTTACCCGCCTCGACGAATTGCGGATAATCCAGATCCAACCGGCGAAGCAGCGGTTCGCCGGTCTCGTAGTTTTCGTGGGCAGCGGCGTACAAGACGGGCAACAACCGATAGCGGAGATTCACAAATTGCCGCGTGACCTTCTCGGCTTCCGGCCCGAACACCCAAGGCATCCGCTCCAGATTGTGCGTGCAATGCGGACGATACACCGGCGAAAGCGCGCCGTATTCGATCCAGCGGATGTATTGTTCGGGCGTCGGGTTGGCAACGTGCCCGCCCAAATCGTCGCTCTCGTACGGAAATAACGATTGCACGCCGGAAAATACGGCGTTCTCCACCGCGCGCCGTAGAAAATTGTAGCCGGGCCCGATATCACCCGTCCATTGGATGGGGAAGCGATGCGACGCGGCGTCCATCGGGCGTTTGCGGATGCCGTTGTCAATGCCGTCAACGTTGGCCATGATGAGCGGGCGCGACTCCGGCCGGACGCGCGCCGTCGTGTCGTGATACAGCCGCATCCCCCATACTTCCTTGTTCAAGTTGGGGGCCGGTGTCACCAGATGCACCCTCCAATTGCGGTCGTACCACCAGAAATCCAGCCCCTCCGCAAGCAATTTCGACAGGTTGTCATAACGATAATTCAATTCTTTCGGATCGAGGGCAGTCCTGGCTGACGGTTCGGGATGGTCGTTGAACATGATCCGGACGTGTTTCGCATGGGCTTCCTGGAAAAAACGTTCCACGTTCGGAAACAGGTTCGTATTCGGCTGGTAACCCGTGGAAGCGTTCCGCCGCCAGCCGGTGTCCACGACGAGCACGTCCAGCGGAATCCGGTGAGCCCGGTAATCGTCAATCTGCTGCAACGCCGTGGCTTCACTATAATCAAACCAGCGACTGTCAAACGCGCCCAGGGCAAACAACGGCAGCATTTCCGCCGGCCCGGTTAGTTTAAGAAAATCACTTCGGAGCCGGCGGTAGTCGCCATCCGGCACGAAAACGTAAATGTCCGGCGCATCGTTGTTCAAATCCCAGCCGCCATCTGCCATCGGATGAGGCGGTGGAGTCAATCCCCACGGTGGCGGGACGATCCGCGGGGTGTCGGCAAACCACCAGACCCGGGGATTGTCCGCGGGTCCAGGCAGCCAGCGATTGTTCTCCAGTTTGCCGTCATAGGCATAAAGTAATTGTCCGCTGGCGTCTTCCACCTGTGCCCCGTCCAGGGACATGGCGTTTTGAGGAACGCGCACGGTAAAGTTGGCTGCGCGGATGACCACGTTACCGGCGTCCGTGTTGGTGGCGAACGCCGTTCCGGGCCATTCCCGATTCACGACGTGGAATGTGGAACGGTTTTCGAATCCTTCCGGTCCGCGCAATTCCAGCCGGACCAACGAACCGGAAAGCAGCTGTACCCGGACTTTACCAACGACCACATCCGCGGAACCAGGCTCGGCGATACCCGTTTGGGCGATGACGAGACAAGCGCAGAGGATGGACGGAAGCAGAAGCCGGGCGACGCCGATTCCCGGATTGAAAAATCCCCCAGCCGGTTGGTGGAACAGGTTGAGCACGGACATACGATGTCAAAGGCTTTGGCCCCGATTCAACCGCATAAATGTGCGACGAAAGGCCATCTTTCCGGCGGTGCTTTGATTTGCTGTAGTGTCGAGCCTGCCGCCGTCGGGCCGAAGCGGTGCCAGGACGTGTCGCGAAGGCGGATGGTTCGATATCGGCGCACCCGTTCTCCGTAGCAGCACTGCGGAGGGTGGACAGGGCCCACGCTACAACCGTCAGCTGGTTCCTCGAGGTGTTTAGTGGGTGACAGGGTATGAAATAATTTTATTCAAATGTGACATGTGACCGGGAAATCTGGGAAGACATCCGTCCTTACCTCGGCTCTCTCTCCCGGGCGAGGGAGTATCGTTCGCCCCCTTTGAGCCATGTCGAAATGCCAGCTTTTCGCGCGTCTCACGGCCAATGACACGGAATCAGAGCCGCTGACGGAGATCGCTGAAATTGACCATCGACGCGCTCAGGCTCACCCTCTCCTCGGGGGAGAGGGCCGGGGTGAGGGCGAGCGTGAAATCTAACTCCACTGAAAACGTTGAGGACCCCGTTAAATTTAGACATGGTCATCCTTCTGCTTGAATTCAGGTGGCGGCAATTATAGGCTGAAACCGTGCGTCGAAGCCGCATTGTTCGGTACCGGCCAGGATTGCCGTTTTCCCGGTCGGGTTGGAAATCCTTCTCCGTCCCGCTTTATTTCGCATTATGGCTGCTGGCGGCATGGCCGGTGCCGGTTCACGCCGCCATTTTATGGAGCGACCCCGGTTCCCGCGTGATTCATAAAACGCCTTATGGTAACGACATTTTAAGCGGCAAGCTCAAACGTGATGACAAAGCCAGCGACGCGCTTTATTTCAAATTCCGCGTGGACCCGCTTTCGGATCCCGCCGACGAGCCGTATTACGCCCTGTTTCAATTGGTGGAAAGCAACCAGATGCGCCTGGGCGTGGGCAACGCCTGGGAGGCTTGGGGCTATTCGGCGGCCTACACCTCGGAAACCGGACCTTCCAACAAGCCGCCCAGCGAGTTGACCTATAACGACGGCGGCGAGTATAACCTGCAATCTTCGCATCCGGCGGCGGCGGGCATGGGAAAGTTTTTTCCCTACGAATTGCCGAGCCACGATCATCCGCGCACGATTGTCTTCAAGGTGCAATACATTCCCGGCGGTGACGATTTGGTGACGGTATGGCTGGATCCGAATCTGACCCACGGCGCGACGGCGGAAAATCAGCCTGAAGAGCTCACGACCAAATTCAAGGCGAAGGCAACCTTCGACGAAATCCTTTTGCGCCATGACGGCACCGGCGGCCTTCAACATGACGGCGGCAACGGTTGGTTTTTCAGCGACATGGCCATCGCCACTTCGTTCAACGACTTTGTGGTGGTGCGCTTCTGGCAGACGTGGTGGTTTACCACATTGTTGGCCCTGTTTGTGCTCGCCGCGGTTGGCGCGACGGTGCGCATGGTCGAGCGACGGAAGTATCAGCTTCAGTTGCAACGCGCGGAACAGCAGCATGCGCTGGAACAGGAGCGCGCGCGCATCGCCCAGGATTTGCACGACGAACTAGGCTCGACGCTGACGCGACTGTCCCTGTTGAGCGGCTTGATTCGAACGGACAAGGACAGTCCCGAACAGGTCGAGGTTCACGCCAGCAAACTGGCCCAGTCTGCCGATCAAACGGTGCGGGCATTGGAGGAAATCGTCTGGGCGGTACGTCCCGGCAGTGACACCCTGCAGAGTCTGACGGACTACATCGCGCATTTTGCCAATGAACTCTTCGACGGCAACAGCACGCGATGCCGGCTGGATCTGCCGCATGACTTGCCGGCCACGCCGCTGCCGCCGGATGTCCGCCATAACATTTTTCTGATCGTCAAAGAAGCGCTGACCAACGCGCTCAAACATGCCGGCGCCGGCGAAGTTCAAGTACACGCGAACATTACCGGCGACAGGCTGGAAATCCTGGTGCAGGACGATGGCAAGGGCTTTAATTTGTCATCGTCGTCGGAAAACCGCCGGAACGGGCTGGGGAATATGCGCCGGCGCGCCGAGGCCATAGGCGGGGAATTGGAATTACAAAGCGCCGCCGACAAGGGAACCCGGGTAAAACTTTTGGTGGATTTAAAGGGTCGGAAGAGTCATAAAATGGCGTGAGCACGGGCTGGCCGCACATTCATGCAGTTGAGATATCGGCGAGATTCAGGTAGTTACTACGGTGTGGTTGCCAGCATTGCCCAGGATATGCAGATCAAAGTTGCCATTGTGGATGACGACGAGGGCATCCGCACCAGCCTCGCCGCGCTCATCCGCCGCGCCCCGAACTTCAAACTCGCCGGAGATTACGCGAATGCCGAGACGGCGCTTAAGGAAATACCCCGCCACCCGCCGGACGTGGTGCTTATGGACATTAATCTGCCCGGCATGAAAGGCGTGGAATGTGTCCAGCAATTAAAGGCCGCCCTGCCGGGTGTGCAATTCCTGATGCTGACGGTTTACGAGGACAGCGACTCTCTGTTCAATTCACTTAAAGCCGGCGCCAGCGGGTATTTGCTGAAACGCACGGCCTCGGCACGATTGTTGGAAGCCATTCGCGACGTCCATTCCGGCGGGTCGCCCATGACGCCGCAACTGGCCCGCCGCGTCGTTCAGTTTTTCACCCGGCCCGCCGATGGCGCGTCCAACTCCCTGTTGGGGCTGACCCCGGGCGAAAAGGAATTTCTCAACCAGCTTTCGAACGGCTATTCCTACAAGGAAATTGCCGACCGCATGAAGATCAGCATCGATACCGTGCGGAGTTACGTGCGGACCGTTTATGAAAAGCTGCACGTTCACTCGCGGACCGAAGCGGTGGTCAAATACTTGCGGGGCTAGAATTCCGATACGTTTCTTTACCCGTATTGCGCTCCCGTTTTGCAGGGGTTTCCTTTGGCGTTGTGGAACGGAAGTAAATTGTTAAACTGCCAGCATCCTATGTGGTCGCTGTTCAAAGAATTCCTGAAATTCTCCCGACAGGAGAAAAAATGGTGGCTCATTCCATTGGTCGTTTTGCTGCTGCTGCTCGGAGCGATCATAATTTTCACCGCCGGTTCCGGTATTGCCTGGGCGCTCTACCCGTTTTTTTAAATCATGCCCGCGCCGCGCAACGTCCTCGGCATTTCGGCGTACTATCATGACGCGGCCGCGGCGCTGCTGTGTCAGGGAAAAATCCTCTGCGCCGCGCAGGAGGAGCGGTTTTCGCGAAAAAAGAACGATTCCGATTTTCCGGAGCAAGCCGTTCGGTTTTGTCTTCGCCGGGCGCACGTGGAACCGGCCCAGCTCGACGCCGTGGTTTTCTATGACAAACCGGTTCTGAAATTCGCGCGCCTGCTGGAAACTTATCTCGCCGTGGCGCCGGACGGCTGGCGCACCTTTCCCACCGTGCTGTCCAACTGGCTGGGGGAAAAACTCGATATCCGCAAGATCATCCGTGCCCGCCTGCCGGCGCTGCGCGCGGACTGCCCGATATTGTTCACGGAACACCACCAGTCACACGCCGCCAGCGCCTTTTATCCGTCGCCCTTCGAGGAGGCGGCCATCCTGACGGTTGATGGCGTCGGCGAATGGGCGACCACCACCATTGGCCACGGTCGCGGCAACGACATCAAGCCCCTGCAAGAACTGCGCTTTCCGCATTCGCTTGGCCTGCTGTATTCCGCGTTCACGCATTATTGCGGCTTCCGCATTAACTCCGGCGAATACAAACTCATGGGACTCGCGCCGTACGGTGAACCGAAATTCGCCGACGCCATCCGCCGTGAATTGATTCAGGTCAAAGCCGACGGCTCGTTCAGGTTAAACCTGCATTACTTCGATTTTTTGGGGGGCAC
>DATJYM010000332.1:0-2426 GCA_035499615.1 Candidatus Acidiferrales bacterium
TGGCAGCCCGTTCCACCCATTTATTTGACAGACTCTTAAGCATCTTCACTGGCTGACAGTCTGGGCGCCTCATCTTACGTCTCCGTCTTCGGGTGATGGTATTCCGAGTATTTGTAGTAATAGTACGAACGGCTCGTGGTGTTGGCCCCGTTGAAGACGACGCCGAGGACTCTGGCCTGGCGGTGGGCGAGCAGGTCAAGCGCTTCGCGTGCTGCCCGCGCGCCTGACCGTTGGTTCCGCACCACGAAGAGCGTGCCGTCCACCTTCGGCGCCAGACAACTTGCGTCGTCCGCCGCGAACAACGGACTGCTGTCAATCAACACATAATCAAAATCCTGCCGCCAGTGAGCCAGAATCTGGTCCAGCCCGGAAGTGAGAAACAGATCGCCCGGATTGCCGGAGTTGATTTCGCCGCAGCCAATGAACGTCAGATTCAACTGCGGGTCTTTCTGCATTACCTGTTCGGGCGTGCCGGTTTGATTCAGCAGTTCCGCCAGTCCCGGCGTCCGGTGCATGCCCAGGAGACGATGCAGATGGCCTTTGCGCAGGTCGGCATCCACGAGCAACACGCGGGAGCCGGACAGGGCCAGGGTGTGGGCCAGATTGGCGGCCACGGTGGATTTGCCCTCGCCCGGCATCGAACTGGTGATGAGCAGGACCTTGGGTCGCTCGCCATCGGTGCTCTGGAACAGCAGCGCCGACCGCAGGCTGCGGTAGGATTCGGCATAGACATGCCGCGGGTCGTTGAGTTTCAGCAACGGGATAACACTTTCCTCCTGCCGGCTCACTTCCGGCAACAAGCCGACCACGGGGTCGCTCAACGTCGAGCTGACCTCGGTGACGGAAGTAAAACGATCATCGCGGATGGCGATCAGGAAAACGATGCCCAAGCCGGCCGCCAACCCGCCGAGAACAGCGAGCACGAGGCTGTTTTTTTCTTTCGAGTACGAGCGTATTGTTGGCGTGGCGGGCTCCAGAACGGCCAGGCTCTCCTGATCAATGTTGCGGCTGATGCCCACGTTTTGCACCATCAACTGCAACCGGTCGTACACGCTCTGCGTGCGCTGGACATCCAGTTTCAGCCGTTCGGCTTCCGCGATGGTGGCATTGGCCGCCACGACTTTGCCCTCCCATTCTTTGATGGATGCCAGGACGTTTTCGGTTTTCAATTGGTTGGCCTGGCGCGTAGCGGCCAGTTGCTCACGGTCCTGGCGTTGGTAGATAGCTTCCATTTGCTCCGCGTGCTCGATATCCGCATCCAGTTTGACGATTTTGGGATGTTTGGGCCGGAGATACTTGCTGAGCTTTTCGCGTTGCAGTTTCAGCATGGCAACTTCGTTCCGGGAGGACTGCTGTTGGGCGGACGCGCCGGTGGCGGCGGCTGAACCAGCGCCGGAAGTGCCGGTGACGGCCCCGCTTGCCACCAAATCCGGATTGTTGGTGGCGGCATCGAGGAGACTGGCTTCCAGTTGCAGGTCGGACAATTGCGTTTTAAGCTTGGTAAGGTAGCTCCCGGCAACCGTGGCTTCCTCCTGTAGAATCGCCAGATTGTTGGTCCGCTGGAACGCCAACAACGCATCCTGCCCGGCTTTCAGGTCGCGTTCCCACTTTTGCATTTGGTCGGAGAGCGACGCGAGGGTTTCGCCGGAAACCTGGGCGCGGACCGTTTTCATGTAATCCAGGTAGGCCTGCATGACGGCGTCCAGATAGGTCTGGGTGAACCAGGGATCCGTACCGACGGCTTGAATCACGTACATCTCGCTCTTGGCGCTGCCTGCCACGCTGATGGCAACGGGCAATGGCTCACCGTCTTTGCCAAGTTTGACCGAAGCGCTGTTGGTTGAAGACTTCAAGATGGCGATGGCCGCTTGCTCAAGCGTCTTGCTGTTGAGAAATCCGCTTAAGGTCGCCGCGTAATTTTGCATGTAATTATTCTGTGCGTCGTCGGAGAAAACTCCGCCTTCGGGAAGCCGCAATTTAAGGGTCTCCCACATGCTGGCCCGGGAAACGAAGGCGGGCGCTTTGGAAAAGATATAAATGCCCGCGAGCACGATGCCGATGGCCAATGTCGCAGCCGGGATCCACCAGAATTTCGGCAGGAACAGGAGGAATCGGCGCCACCGAAGCGAAGCTCCGCCCGTATGGAGTTCTTCCATCGGGCCGGCCAACTGGAGGTTCTGCTCCGGGGCAGGTATCAATGGCATATTCACGGTAGCGGGCTGGTTGTTGTTTGATTAATGGTCATGCACAGGCCGGGTTTAAAAGTGAACCAATCGTTCGGGGATAAATATCAGGTCGCCGGCCTGCAGTGTCAGGTCGTTCCCGATCTTACCCTTTTCCAGTATGTCCCCGACGTCCACCGTGAACGTCTGGTCCGCCGCGCCGGGGGCGGTGCCTTTGCGGGTGACTTTGACACCGTGTTTATC
>DATJYM010000333.1:0-5517 GCA_035499615.1 Candidatus Acidiferrales bacterium
CACGGCGGTTTCGGTCAATTGTTCATGCAAGGCAATGAAGCGCAGCAGATGGTCCTTCACCCGTCGGCGTGCGTAATCGGGGCTGGTGCCGGCACGCAAAATGAACGGCCAGTCGCTGGCTTGCGCCAGCAGTAATTCGCGCGCGGCCTGACGCAACGCCCGCGCCTTCAAGCCGGTCGCCGTGGGAAATTTTTTGACCAGCCCGGTCATGCGTTCCTGCGCAATTTGCAGGTGGGGATAAATCCACTCGTTCGATTCGTTCAGCCATGCGCGCCAGTATCCCTCCTCACCCCAGCTGGACGCGCCGGGCGCGGCGATTTGATTGGTCGGATGGCGGTGCAGATATTCGCCCGGCGTGAGGAGTGAGAGAATTTTTTGGTCGTAATAAAGTTTGCGGGCAAGGTAATCGAGAAATTCCAGCCCTTCGTACCACCAATGGCCGAATAATTCCGCGTCGTAGGGCGCCACGGCGATCGGCGGACGGTCCAGGAAACCCGCCACGCTTTCCATCTGTTTGATGCGTTCATCCAGAAAATGCCGGGCATGTTCGCTCGCGGCCTGCAAGGCCAGGTCACGCTGGTAAATCTGCTTTTCGCCGGCGCCGCCCGTGATGCGGTAATACTTGAGGCCGGTGAATCCGCGGCTTTCCGGCGACGGCAGGTACGGTTTCACGTAATCAAAATCAAGATCGAAGCCGATGTCGCGATAAAAATCACGATACCGCGCGTCGCCGGGATAACCTTCGTGCTGGCTCCAGACCTGCCGGGAGGAATCGAAGTCGCGGCCGAAGGCCGCGATGCCGTTGGGCGTGAATATGGGCGCGAACGTGCTGTACCGCGGACGCGGGCGCGCGTGCAGCACGCCGTGCGTGTCGAGAATGAACCAGCGGATGTTGGCTTCCTGCAAAAATACTTCGATACCTTCCACGTACGCGCATTCCGGCAACCAGATGCCATGCGGATCGCGCCCGAAACAACTGCGGTAATGGTCGCGTGCCGCCAGAATCTGGGCACGGAGTGACGGCGGATGGCCGGCCAGCAACGGCAACAAGGCGTGCGTGGCGGCGGTGGTGATGATTTCGATGCGTCCCTCCTCCTGCAGTTTGCGGAAGGCGCCCACGAGGTTCCCCTGGCAGTCCCGCCAGACGTCGCGAATGGAAGCGAACCGGTGATGATACATCCAGGCAAGTTCGTGAAACGCGCGGTCCCAGTGCGTGCGGTGTATTTCCTTTTCCGCCAGTTCAACGAGGCCGTTCAAGTGCCGCTCGTAACGCCCCTGCAACAACGGGTCCAGCAACATCGCGCACAGGGTCGGCGAGAGCGACAGGGTCAGGCGCACGTCCATGCCGTCGCGCCGCCAGCCCTCGAGCGTTTGCAACAACGGAATGTAGGTTTCGGTGATGGCCTCGAACAACCAGGATTCCTCCAGGAATTTTTCGTGCTCCGGATGCCGCACAAAGGGGAGGTGCGCGTGCAGTACGAGGGATAAATATCCTTGCATAATTTATCAGCGACCCGGGGTCACTCGTCCAGTTTGTTCGAAATCCACGTTGCCAGCGCGTCGGCCTTGATCAAAGCAGCAATTCCCAGCACCAGGAGAATCGCCGGGAGCACAAAATCAAATGCCCGCATGGGGGTATGGTGCGTGGAGCTGGTGACCCAGGACAGGCTCAGCTCAATCACGCCGAGGCCGATCAAGGTCGCAGCGATGAAACGGACCAGCATCAGGGCTCCGCGGTGGGGCGAGTCCATGCGGATTACACGTTCTCAGGCAAAGGCGCTTTCAAAGACGGGTCCTGCGGGTGCGCGCCGACGTCGCCCAGGTAATCCGTCGCGCGGCTGAATTTCAGGTCCGCGGCACGGGCCTCCGTGCCGTCGGTCGAAACGGCCACAGCCGGCAAATCATATTTGCCATCCGGCAGGGCGAAGCGGTAACTGAAGGAGCCGTCGGAACGCAATTTAATTTCATGACCTCCCAGCGTGACTTTGGCGGTCGGCTCGGTGGCCCCGTAAATGATCAATTCGGCGTTGACGTTGAACCAAAAACCCTTCGAGGGCGGAATGCCGCCAAAAGGACTGGAAAGACTTGAAACTCCGAGCGAAGAAATTTCATGAACCAGCCGGCGGCGGATCAATTCCGTGATTTCGAACGACCCCATCCAAACCCGGCGGACATCGTCGATATTGATGATCCGGGCGAGTGCCTGCTCCTGCTGTGATGTCCAGGGCGAGGCGGACCGGGGGGCCACCCGCGGCAGGTCGGGATGGCCTTGCCGCCGAAGTTCCTCGAGCGCCTGGGCCAGGGGCAGATTTTCCTGCACGGCCGCCTTGATGATTTCCATCAACCGGGCAAAGGGGAATTCAAACGGAATGGTGGCGAAATCGACACCGCCCTCGGGCGAAACGGCGTCCGGCGGAGTGACGGTGGAGGCCGACACGGCCACGCGCACCCATTTGCCTACCGGCGAGTAATAACCCAGTTCGGCGGCATAGGAACTTCCCGCGCGCTCGACATGCGCAAACCAGTGGCGTGATTCAGGGTGGACGTGAATTTCGTTGATCGGGTGGCCTTCGAATTTATGGCTATAGACACGGAGAACCAGATGGCCATCCGCCGAACGCGTATTACAACGGGCCTGCTGTTCCCGTGTCAAATCCCAGTGTGCGTACAGCCAATGCGGATCGCGGGCGGTCAAAAACAACTGGCGTGTGCCGTAGCCGTCGGGCAATTCAGCCTCCGCGGTTTCAAATTGTTGTGCCGGCGGCACAGGGCCGAGGGCAAATTTCTGACCCGGACCACTGACCGGCGGCGCCGAAGGCCGATCACCCTCCAGCAGTATCGGGGGAATTTGAATTTTTCGGGGCCGGGCGGTTTCCCCCGTTTTGGGTTTGACGGCACGTTTGGTTTTCAACGGAGCGGTGGCGGCTTCAAACGCGGAGGCGATGCCGTTTTTCAATTTTCCGGCCGCGGGCCGCCGGGTTCTGGCTGACTTGGCCGCCAAGACCGGACGGGCCCCGGGATTGGTCGCTTCGGGCAAAGTTTCGGTAGCGCGGGGCGGAGGCAGGGTTGGGGTGGTGGTCTTCTTCTTGATCAATGTGGTTGCCGGTTTTCTTTTCATAACAGCAAATCCCTGTTTCGTGGCCATGCCTTCAGCGCCATGAGGAGTTTACGGCGGGAACGCAACCGGCGCAACGGGAATTTCGCCTGCCAAATGCACTTGCCGTTGACCAGCAGTTATGTTTTCTTAAACCCTGACCTGTATGAGTCAGATTGAAACGAGCGGGGTCGCCGGTTCGTCACCCACCATATTCGTGGTGGACGATGAACAAATGTTGCTGGATTTGGCGGAAATGATTTTGGAACCGGCCGGTTTTGATGTTCGCCTGTTTCGGGATCCGCAAAAGGCGCTGACGGAGTACATTGCCGCCCGCCCACCCCCGGACGTGTTGGTAACCGACTACGCCATGGGACAGATGAACGGCATGGATTTGATCCGCGAATGCAAGCGGCTTAACCCCCAGCAAAAGACCATTCTGCTCAGCGGTACGGTGGACGAAGCGATTTACTCCGGTTCCGACGTCAAACCGGACCGCTTTCTCGCCAAGCCTTATCAAATCAACCGGCTGGTGGAAGTGATTCACTCGCTGATTGCCGAGTGAGGAAATTCAGGCTTGCCGCGGCGCCCGGATGGAGTGTTGAATGGGCTCACTTATGAAAAGGAGCAAAAAAATATTATGGAGTGTGGTCATTGCCCTGATTGTTCTCGGTCTGACCGGTATCGTCATCGCCAGCGCGTTTCTGGGTGACATCGTGAAAAAAGGGGTGGAAACCATCGGCCCCGACATTACCAAGGTCTCCGTCAACGTGGACGAGGTGCATTTGTCTCTGTTAGCCGGCTCGGCCAGCCTCAAGGGTCTGGTCGTAGGCAACCCTGCCGGTTACCAGGCCCCCCAGGCCATCAGCGTCGGCACCATCGCCGTGGGCGTGAATCCCTTGTCCGTCCTGTCGGACAAAATTGTCCTGCGCTCGATTTACCTGGAATCCCCGGAAATCACGTTTGAAGGCGGCCTGGGCGGCAACAATCTCAGTCAAATCCTGGCGAACATCAACGCCCCCGGCAAGACAGGTCCCCCCGTTGCGACCAATACCCCCGCCCCGGCCAAATCGTCCAAAAAGTTTGAAGTGGATGACCTCGTGATCACCGGCGCCAAGGTCCATGTCAGCCTCACGGATCTGGGCGGGAAGAAAATGACCCTCGACCTGCCGCCGATTCATCTCACCGGTTTGGGCCAAAACGAGGAAGGCATCACGGCAGCCGATTTATCCCGGAACGTGCTCAATGCTGTGCTGTCCGCCACCCTGAAGGCCGTCAGCAGTGACAGCAAGGACCTCGGCAAAGACGCCCAACTTTTGTTAAAGGGCAGCGGCGTACATGTGGACACAGGAACCAGCAACCTGATCCAGGGAGTCTTCAAAGCCTTGAACAAGTAACGCACCCGTCCAGAGCAACGTTTTATTATCGGGATTGGAGAGCTTTGCCGACCCCGGCGGTACGGGCCGGGTTCGCCTGCGCATCACTGCCTGTCTTCGCTACCCGCCCGGCATCGCGCCGGTCAGGGAACCGGCATGGAATGGGTCGGAGCCAGTCATTCGGCGAAACGCGCCGCGGAACGGGAGAAAAGAGGGCGGAGCGGATCGTGGAGAAGGAAATGAAACAGCGGGGATGGGCCGAAAGGAACCTTGGTGCAAAACTTCGATCCGGCAAGGATGTAGAAGCCGGATTGCGTTTAATGAAATGAGCCTCATCGGACGCCGCTGCACGAGTCGGTCACTCGGAAGATTTTCAACGGAGCAACAAGCCCGCGCTCACTGCCGTGTCGCAACAACCTCGACGGCGCAATAATTCCACACGTCATTGGTGGGAGCGTTGTCGTGAATGTCCACGAGCGCGTCGGCGGTGGAAGGCGCGGTGGTTGACTGCACCCAAAAAGTGTTTCCGGTCGCCGTGTCGAGCTTTTGATGGACCAGCACCTGTCCGCTGACCGGCGTCCGGGCCGTGGCCCGGGACCAGTCGTTGCCCACGGCGAAGACCCAGTTGCCCGCCTGCACCCCGGGCAGGTAAATGTCGGGCGCTCCCGACGAGGCACTGGTCTGGCCCACGACGCCCGAACCAGCGGCGTTGGTAAACGCGAGCACAGTCAAGGATCCGTTATAGCCCGATATCCCGGGCTGTGCTACCACAGATACCGAGGTCAAAAAGTCCGTGGCGTTTGCCACCCATATTTCCGCCGTGCCATGCTGTGAGTTGCTGCGCTTGGCCAGCAGCCAATTCACACCGCCTCCACTCACTGTGGCGGTTTGCGGTGCCGTGGACGGACCGTCGTACGCAACGAACGCCACCAGCAGGTCCGAAGTCGTCGTGGTGGAAAAGGCCGGTGTCGTCAGCATGCTGTTGCCGTCCAGGTTCGTTATGACGTCGATGCCGATGGGATTGGGTGGATTGGAGTTGTCCACCAT
>DATJYM010000334.1:0-4884 GCA_035499615.1 Candidatus Acidiferrales bacterium
ATCGTATCTCTTGGGATAGACAAACATGGATTAGGATGAATTAATAAATTAAGAGAAGTCTGACGGATATATCAATCCTTGCACCAACTATTAATATTTTTGTTTAGTTATCGTTAATTATTGTTACCGATGCCACAAATATTGGATTTTTCCCGAGATCAACAATTGCGAATTTGGTGGAAACTCATTCTTCAATTCTTCTTCATTCTTCTTCAGTGCCAAAAACCAAGAATGAATATAGTTACGCCAGATATTCTATTTCAAGCCTTGCGCCAAAGCAAGGTGCGCCGATTCTTGGTTACACCAATTATTGGGTGGTCGTGTCGGTCTTGACTTAACCAGCAACGAACACCGTCACCACATGAGCTGTCGTCAAATTTTGTGAGGCTTTGGGAAAATTATTTTCGGAAATTCATTAATCGGGACTTTCGTAAGATTGCCGGCCAAAACTCAATGCCAGCTCAGAGCGGAACTTGAAAATTATGGCACGGTGGGCCTGATACGGCCCGAAGGCACAAGTTAATGGTGGTCCTCCAATCGCTATGAAGGAAGATTATATCAAATTGACCTGTGCGGGAAAGAAGAGGCCGTTCCGACTTATTTTCTGGGTAATGTGATGCCGATGGTGGTCCCGCGACCGATTTTTGATTTGATGCTGATTTCGCCGCGGTGAGTTTCGATGATGCGACCGACAATGGCCAGGCCGAGACCGGAACCCTTGGCCTTGGTTGTGCTCAGGACGGCAGTAAACGCACGCTGCTGTAATTCCGTGCTCATTCCTTTACCGTTGTCTCTAAATTCCATCTGAACGTGCGTCGGCGCCGGACTGGAACGTGGCATATGAACCGCCCGCGACTTAATGGTGAGCGTGCCGCCGGCCGGCATCGCTTCGGCGGCATTGAGGATCAAATTGAGAAAGACCTGTTCCAGCTGCGGCGCGTCGCCCATGACCGTTGGCAGATCGGGCTGCAAATCACGCACGAGCCGGACGCTTTGATTGGCCAGCTTGTGGCGCACGAGCAATCCCAACTCGTCGATCAGCTCATTCAAATTCACCGGCGCCAGCTTCGGCTCGGTGGTGCGCGCAAAATCCAGAATCTGCTCCACAATTTTGTTCAAGTGCTCCAGCTTCGACTCAATAATCCGCGTGTCCTTCGAGCGCGGATCCGTGGCGGGAAATTTCAGATCCAGTGAATGATACAGCAGTTTTAGCACGGTCAGCGGGTTGCGGATTTCGTGCGCGACTTCGGCCGCGAGCAAACCGAGGGCGGACAGTTTTTCGTTCTGCCGCAACTGTTCCTCAACGTCGACGACGCGCTCATACAGGCGGGCCTTTTCTATGGCAATCGCAGACAACTCGGCCAGGGCGCTTAAAATTTTGATCTCCTCGTTTGAAAAATGATACGGCCGGCTGGTGTACACGTTGAGCGTTCCGATCGACACTCCGGCAAACAACAGCGGCACGCTCAAGAGCGAAATCAGTCCTTCGCGCCGCGCGATCTCAATATTTTGATAGCGGCTGGACGTCTGCACGTTGGCGATTTGCATTGGCTTTTTACGGCGGGCCACGACACCTAACAGGCTATCTTCCACATTCAACCTTGGCTTGTTAATGTAAGTGTCTCCTGCTCCGTAACTTGCACGTAAATCAAGCCATTCGCGGCTTTCATCGAGCATCATCAACGAACACGTCCTAGCACGCATGAGTTCACACGCCTCGCGAGTGATCACCCGCAAAGCTTCATCGAGGTTCAAAGTGGAATTAATCGTGCGGCTCACGCTCGCAAGGGACTCGAACAAGTGCACTTTCAGCCGCAATTGTTCGTACAACCATGTGTGCTGGATTACTTTGGCCGCTTGCACGGCGAGCTGCTCCAGCAATTCCTGGTCGTCAACACTGAAGGCGTCCGTGCGATCCGAATCCACATTGATCACGCCACGGACTTCGCCGTTAACCTCCAGCGGCACGGCCAGTTCCGATTTTACGCCGCGACGCGCCGCGATATAGCGCGGGTCGCTGGTCACGTCGCCCACGCGAACGGTTTTGCCATGGCGCGCGGCCCAGCCGGTGACACCTTCCCCGACGCGCAATTTTAACCTGGTTGCCGCGCTCGGCAGGTTTTGTGACGCGGAAATCTCCAGAAAGTCGGAGGTGGGATTGATCAATGCAACCGAGCCGGAACTGGCGTTCATCAACCGGACAGCCTCGCTCACAATGAGCTGCAACGCCTCCTGGGAATCCAGCGTGGAGTGGATGACATTGCTCACCTGGTAAAGCAGACGCAGACGCTCGTGCCGCTTCGCCATTCTTGCCAGTTCGTCGTTCACTTTCAGTAGATATGAAGTTGAAATTCAGCGCACTCTTGACATCAGGACCAGCCCCAACGCGCCGAAAATCAAATTCGGCAGCCATGCCGCCAGCCACGGGGTCAAATGCCCGCCGGAGCCGAGTGCCAGGCCCACCTGCTGGACCACAAAATACCCGAAGCAAAGAAAAATGCTGCCCGCCACGCCGACAAAAAGATTGCGCCGGCCGGTCGACGCACCGAACGGGATCGCGATCAGCACGACGACCAGGCACGTCCACGGTACCGCAATCCGGCCGTGAAATTTCGTGAACAGCCACCCGGAATCTTTTGGCGGCAGTTTCGGATGCAGCCGCAAGTACGCAAAAACATCCGCGAGCGGAATGTCTGAGCTGCGATTTTTTTTGAGGTTTTGGTAGCTGCTGATCTTGATTTCGCTTCGAATTTGCCTCGGCGTTTCATCGAAGTCCGGCATCGCCAGCACATTGGTTAACAAAGTGGGCACCAGCGGCGCATTGTCGTCTGCCTGCGAGAATATTTCCGCGTTGTAAAACGTCCAGACCCCGTTGGTGCGGCCGGCGCGGTCAGCCCATAGCTGCTGGATTGAATGGTCCGGTGGCTGCCATTTCACCTTGGGTTTGAACATCTCCGCCGTGGCCACGAGGTACTTGCTGATGAACCACGTACGATGCCCGCGCGCGTTGGTGAAGCCAAAATTGCGGAATTCGTTTTTCGAATCCACGTCGCCCGCTTTTTCCACGTAACGGGTCAGGATGTTGTTCTTCCACTCCACGCTGAGGGGGACGACCAGTTCATTCAAGCCGAACACCGCCACACTCAACAGGCAGCCGGTCAGGAAAAACGGCGCGCAAATCCGCCCGAGACTGAGACCCGCCGCGCGCATGGCGGTGAGCTCGTTCGAGCGGGAAAGATTGGTGAGCGTGTAGAGCAGCGCCAGCAGCAGTGTGATGGGCATCACCAGCACCAGGAATTCGGGTGTGATGGCGACGCTGTAGGCAAGCACATCAAAAAAATGAAGCTGCCTTTCCTGCAATTTTTCCAACTCGCTGAACAGGCTGAAGCAGTCTCCCAAAAGCACAAGCGCGCCAAGGCAATAGGCCAGCGGCGTGAGCAGTTCGCGGAATAAATATCGGTCGAGCAACCGCACGCGACAGCTTAGACAGCGTGCGGCCCTTCTGCCAATCGAATTGACGCCGGGAAAAATCTTGCGCTGCGGTGCGGGTGAATTATCCTGAACAACTTCGATGGGTTGGTAGCTCAGTCGGTAGAGCAGTGCCCTTTTAAGGCATTGGTCGAGGGTTCGAGTCCCTCCCAACCCACCAACTTTCGCCTCGGAACAAGGGGATGGCGTGGCGGCCCACCCGCCTCTTTCGAGTGTTTTCCAATTTCCTTTTCACCGGCGCGGCGCTAGAATGATTTCATCGACGCGGGCACATCCATAAAATTCTGGGGCGTGCGCGGTTCCATCGCCACGCCGGGCCCCACCACCGTGCGTTACGGCGGCAACACTTCTTGTGTTGAAATCCGTCACGGCGACGACATCATCATTCTCGACGCTGGCACCGGCCTGCGCAAACTGGGCGAGTCGCTGCTGCACGAATTCAAACACCAGCCGCTCAATCTCACGTTGCTCCTCACCCACACGCACTGGGATCACATTCAAGGCCTGCCGTTCTTCGGACCGATCTACGACCCGCGTTGCCGCCTGCGAATACTCGGTTGCGAGGGTGCCCGCAAGGGTCTCGTGGCCGCGCTCACCGGCCAGATGGAAAGCACCTATTTTCCCGTTCCCTTTGACAAGCTGCCCAGCAACATCGAAATCGAGGAACTCAAGGACTTCAACTTCGCCATTGGCGCTGTTCTCGTCCGCGCCCACCGCGCCCACCACCCCGGGGTCTGCGTCGGCTACCGGCTTCTTTCTCCCGACGGCATTGTCACGTTCTTTCCCGACACCGAGCCGCGCGGCGGCGAGGACCGCGCCATGACGGATTTTCTTCGCGACACGGACATCCTGATCCTCGACTCGCAGTACGACCGGGCGGAAGCCAGACGTCATGTCGGCTGGGGACATGGCTGCGTGGACGATTCCGTCGACCTCGCGCTGAAAGCCGGCGTGAAGAAGCTGATCCTCTTTCATCACGACCCCGACCACAGCGACCGGCGCATGGATAAACTCGTCAAGCACGCCCGCAAGATTGTGACCCGGCGGAAGGCGAAACTCAAAGTGGACGCCGCCCGCGAGGGCATGATCATCCAATTGGGCGGAAAATAACTTTTCGTAAAGAGACAGAGGCGTTTTTCATTCTGATTTGAACCTGCTCAATGCCGCCGGCGCCAATGTGAACAAGGCCAAAGAGCCGGCTTAACATTAGAATGTGAAATGAAAAGGTCGCAAAATTCAGCCTACGCACCGTTAGAAAACATCACGCATGAAAGCATTGATTGCATCCGTCGTTTGTTTGGTGGTTGGCTTGGCGATTGGCTTTTACGCCGGTTATCGGGATTACCACAAGCACATAGCAGATGAGACTGTCCAGCAGTTGGTCGCGAGCACCGA
>DATJYM010000335.1:0-4263 GCA_035499615.1 Candidatus Acidiferrales bacterium
CGCTCATCTGTGTGAGGATGGCTCAAGGAATTAAGAATATCTTGTTTTCATCAACGGCACAAATCGGATACGCCACCCCGCCCCGCCTTGCTTTTTTAATTGACATTTTAAGCATTCCTGATACAAAGATGGTTCTACACCATTACGGTATTAAGGAGAAAGTGAGGTCCTTATGAAATGTGCATGTATTTCTGCAGTCCGTGTTCTGCTCGCAACGTGGATTTTGTTGCTGTTTGGCATCGGCACACATGGCCAAAGCGGCGGCGGCCTGCCGGTCTATACCGTCGTCCAGTCCGGGGCCATCCCGGCGCAAGCCGCTGCGCTGGCCGGCTCCCTCGGCATCCCGCCCGGCTCATACGTCCTGACCAATGGCCAGATAGACTTCATCGATCCGGGAAACTATCTCGCCGTCCCGGTTCAACCCGTGACCGATCCCACGATCCAAAGCAATCTCATGGCCGATACCGTCAACAAGTATCCGGCCATCCCCATCCGTTTCGAGCAACTTGATTTCGCCGCCCTGAACGGCATCACCGTCCCCGCTTCGAATACCGCCGTTCTCCAATTCGCCATTGGGCTCACCAACGCCGGCCTGGCGCCTCAATTTGCCACACCCATCGTCACGCACACCGTCGTGATGGCTATTTACACCAATGACGAAAACACCGTTTTCTTCGCCAGCAATAGCATCGATACCCAGGTGAACTTCCAGTTAACCTTGCAGGGATTACCGTTGATCGGGCCCGGCGCGCAAGTGCAAGCAGCCTACGGTCCCAATGGCGCGGTCACGCGCCTTCATTATGCGGCCCGGCAGGTGGTTCCCGGCCCGTCGGTTGCCCTTATTTCGGCAACTATCGCCAGTAATAATGCGGTGGCCATGTACGGCGGCATTAACGCGCAGATTACCCTCCAGCTCGTCTATTACGCACCGCCGCTTTCCCTCACCACCGTGTCCACGCTTATTCCCTGGTACCTGTGCGGCGGCACCATGATGGTCACCAATCCGGTGACAGGCCTGCCTTCAGCCATTCATTTAAATCGCACGCTCATCCCCGCTACGGCCGATCCCAATTATGTGCCAACGGTCACCGAGACCGCTTCCACCCTCGGCGGCACACAGGTGGTGGCCAGCGCCGTGGTCACCGGCGGCACTCCGCCGTACAGTTATTTGTGGAGCGGTTCGCCTCCGGACCTTTTCACTAACCCCGGCTCCCGCATCAAATACATGCCTGTCCTGCAGGAAACTCCCACGGCAGTTTCTATCTCCTCGGGGGCATCGGGCTCAGCGACACTTTCCTGGCCGGATCCGCAAGGTTTGTATCAAATTCAATATTCACCCAGTCTCAGTCTTCCCAGTTGGCTCAATTTCCCCAACCAGGAGTACATCTGCAATTACCTCAACCAGGTTACATTCTATCCTACGGCGCAGGCCCAATTCTTCCGGTTGCAACTTCCCAATCAACCGGTGGGGGCGATCGAAACCGTCGGCTTGAAAATCGGCGATAACAATGGCGTTTCTGTCGCAACCCGCCAAATCGTCGGGGTCAGCGTCCTGCCCCTGATAAAACTGGGGCCAAAAACGCAGGCCATCAATTGGGGCAGCGAGACGCCTTACGACCAGGATTTTGAATCCTGGGATGACGCTTCGTGGCGTTCCTCCATGGAAGCCTATCCCGGCATCTTCGGCCCTGAACAATTTGATCGCGGCGAATACATTTCTGTTCCGCAGGATTTCATCGCCTATCCACATGGTTGGGAGGAAAACATCATCGATACTGCCGCCCTGGTCTTCTATAACGGCCACGGCAATCCCAACGCCATCACTTTTACCAGTTCCTATTACGGCTCGGGCACTCCGGCCCTGGTGCTGTGGAATAATGCACTGGACATCGGTAACTGGGGAAGCTCCCAGGCAGATTGGCTGGCTCTCCTATCCTGCCAGGTCCTGGCCCAAGTGGATGACCCCAACCCCGATGGCCTGGCCTACACGCGCTGGGGCCATGCCTTCAATGGATTGCACTCGATGCTCGGGTTTGAAACCGACTCATGGGCCGGCAGCATCACGGGAATCGGCGGCGACAGCTTCGAAACCGTGTTCGTCAAAGGAATGGGCGGCCAACCGCGCTGGCCTCTCACGATGCAACAGGCATGGTTCCACGCCGCCATGACCACTGGGCCTCTCTGGCAAAGTGGAGGAGCCGGCGATCCCGCGTTCCTTGGGCCCATCGGCCCCGGCGGCGTTTGGGACTTTGACGACTTCTTTTGGGGCGTCGGCCCCGTCGGCCCCACCATCAAGGCACAGACGAACAAAGGCCAGCAAAACATCAAAGGCTGGTTCTACACCTACGAAGCGCATTAACTATTCTCATTGCCCTTGGAAGAGGCTTAAACCGCCTGGGTGGCCGAATCGCATGAGCGGGGAGTGAAGGGATAGATATGAATAGCATAAATCCATCCATATCTCTCCATCCTGGGTTAGGGTAAATGATACCAATTGTATTGGCTGGCGAAGACTGTCCAGTCCGTGACAATTTCCGAAACGAGCATGAATAGGATGATCATCACGACGACAAGAGGTTTTATCCACGGTTTCCTGGCGTCGCGCAACAGGTAATCCAGGCCATAAAAATAGAGCAGCAGGCAGGGAATCATTGCGCCGAGAATCAGGCGCCCTTCGGCCAAATAGGGGTGTTCCGCCGAGGGGTCCAAGCAAATGCCAAAGTCATATCTGATGGAGAGCCAGGCCAGGAAGGCCGTTCCCGCCGCCAGGCAGCCGAGGCTGAACCACAGCGCCTGGCGCTGAAAGCCGGTGACGGGCGTGCGCCGCGTGGCCAGGTTGATCAACGCGAAGGCAAGGCAGCCCAGGGTGAGCATGACGTAAACTGTGTCCACGGCAGGCTGGTCGAGCACATTGGCGTGCCACTGGATTTCGCTGCCCTGCCATGTGGAATAGGCCAGTTGCGAAACAAAGATCCAAAGGCCGTGCGGGGTGAAAATGGGGTGATGCCACCATTGGCTGAAAGGCTTGGGTGTCCAGGTGATGAAGCGGAGCTTGGCTGCCGAGCCGGTGAAATCTCCAAACGCCGTTTTCATCCAGGCCACCCACGCGATGACCGGCGCGGCGGCGCAAATAACTAAGGACAACAACACCGGCAGCAAAGGGCGCAACGCACCCTGCCTGGCGAGCTGGAACAGTTTCAATACGATAAAAATTCCTGCGGCAACGATGAGCGGCACATTGGTCAATTTGGCCAGATATGCCGAGGCCAGCGCCAGGCCAAGGCCGGCGCACAGGGGAACCCCGGGAGTTTCAGCGCGCCAGAATCGCATCAGCAGAATGAAGGCGATACCGAAACAGACCGGCGAGAGGATATCGTTTTGAATCGAATAAAATGCCTGGACAGGCGCAAAAGCGATCAGCGCCGGGACACCCAGCGTGAAGAGTTTTTTGTCCGAAAAAACTTCGCGCGCGGCGCGGTAACCGATCCAAACCAGCACGGCGACAAAGAAGACGTTCAGGAAACGCAGCCAATAAACCAGTGACAAACCGGCGAAGCCGAGCATCTGCCCGGCATGCCACCACAGGGCCGCCAGCGCGTAGTAAAGCGGCGGTTGCGAGGTTTGGTAATTGGTCCAAAACGGCAGTTTGCTAACACGCTCCCAATCAATGGAAGCCCGGGCGAAAGCGGCCTCACGCCAGGCGGTTTGGTTGGTCGAAGTCGCTACCCACGATGGCGTCGGGAAACGGCCGCCGGGAAAGTTCGTTTCGAGCCCCTTAAATTCGGGCGAGGCGTATGTCAAAAGATACAACGAGGCGTCCCGGCTCATGGGAGGCAGGCCGCGCGGCAGGTCGCCGTGCGAATATCTGACCACCAAATCGAAGTGGCAGCCTTCATCCACCTGGTTGAAGACCGGAAAGGCCGCCGAGAAAACGAAGGCGTGGATGGCACCAGCGAGGCAGAGCAACAGAACGAATTTATGCTGGCGCGAAGCTCCCGGGGTTGTGCTCATGAAATTTTTGATTTCATGCGAATTCTTTTATGTCGCCCGGGCAGCACGGCAAACTTCCTGGTAAAATTGCGCCACGCGGGTAGTTTTCCGGGGCAGTTGCTCGTCGTTAAAATCTACGGAAAAGAGACCAAATTTTTTGGTATAGCCAAATTGCCATTCAAAATTGTCCAGCAGGGACCAATAAAAAAATCCACGCACATCCACGCCGTGGCTCATGGCAGCGCGCAATTCACCGAGATGCCCCGTCAAATC
>DATJYM010000336.1:0-34494 GCA_035499615.1 Candidatus Acidiferrales bacterium
TTGGCCAGGCCAAAAACCGAAGAGCCGCCGGGCAAACGCACGGCGGTGACGCCGGAGCTCAACTGCAACCCCAAGAACACGTTCGACACCTTTGTCGTCGGCAACAACAACAACTTTGCCTACGCCGCCGCGCTGGCGGTCGCCCAGGCGCCCGGCAAATCCTACAATCCCCTCTTTCTTTACGGCGGCGTCGGCTTGGGCAAGACGCATCTGCTCCACGCCATCGGCCAGCACGCGGCGGGCACCAGGAAAGGCGCGCGCGTCGCCTATGTCTCGTCCGAAAAATTCACCAACGAATACATTGACGGCATCCAGAACAATCAACTGGTTAAATTCCGCAAAAAATACCGTCAGACCGACGTGCTGCTGATTGACGATATCCAGTTTCTGGCCGGCAAGGAACGCATTCAGGAGGAGTTCTTCCACACGTTCAACGCATTGCACGAGGCGCACAAACAGATCGTGCTCACCTGCGACCGCCCGGCCAGCGAAATTCAGAATCTCGAGCACCGTCTGGTGTCCCGCTTTGAATGGGGTCTGGTCACCGATTTGCAACCGCCTGACATCGAAATGCGCCTGGCGATCCTGAATAAGAAAGCGCAACTCATGGGGGTCACCCTGCCGGAGGATATCCTGAACTTCCTCGCCAGCCGCATCCGCACGAACGTCCGGCGGCTCGAAGGCGCGCTCATCCGGGTTGCTTCGTACGCCTCGCTCACCGGCAAGAAGCTGACGATTGAGGTGGTCGAAGGTCTGTTGCGCGAAATCCTCCATGAGGAAGGCCGGCTCTCCATCAGCATCGAAGTCATCCAGAAACGGGTCGCCGAACACTTTGACATCCGCCTGGCCGACATGACCAGCAAGCGCCGCCCGGAAAACATCGCCTTCCCGCGGCAGGTCGCCATGTACCTCTCGCGCCAGATGACGGAAAGTTCGCTCAACACCATCGGCGAGGCGTTTGGCGGCCGCGACCACGGCACCGTCCTCCACGCCTGCCGCCTGGTGAAGGACCGCATGGAAGTGGACGCCAATGTCCGCCAGGTCGTCCATTATCTCGAAAAGCAGTTGATGCGCTGATTCCGCACTCGACACTTTTCGTTCATCACTCGACACTTCCGTCATGCCGGTCATTGAAGTCAACGGCCTGACCAAGGCTTTTCACACCTACAAGAAACAACCCGGTTTTGCGGGCGCGGTAAAAGGACTTTTCCACCGTCAATATGAACAAACCGTTGCCGTCAATGAGGTGCATTTCCGGATTGAACCCGGCGAACTGGTGGGTTTCCTGGGACCGAACGGCGCCGGCAAGACTACCACGCTCAAAATGCTCGCCGGCCTGCTTTATCCCACGAGCGGTTCGGCCAAGGTCCTCGGTTACACGCCCTGGGAACGCGCCGACGGATACCGCCGCCAGTTCGCACTCGTGCTGGGTCAAAAAAACCAGCTTTGGTGGGACCTGCCGGCGCGCGAATCGCTGGAGTTGAATGCGAAAATCTATGGCATTCCGGCCGACCGCTGCGAACGCACCGTCGCTGAAATGAGTGAATTGCTCGCCGTCAAGGACAAGCTCAATGTCAGCGTGCGTGAACTTTCCCTTGGTGAACGGATGAAAATGGAACTCATAGCGTCGTTGTTACACCAGCCCAAGGTGCTTTTCCTCGACGAACCGACCATCGGACTGGACGTCGTTTCACAAAAAACCGTCCGCGAGTTCATCCGCCGCCACAACGCCGAGCAGAAAACCACGATTCTGCTAACGAGCCATTACATGGCCGACATCCAGGCGCTCTGCCAGCGCGTGATTATCATTGACCGCGGCAAAATCTTCTTTGACGGCCGGCTGGACGAGATTGTGGACCGCTTCGCCGATTTCAAATTCGTCACGATTCAATGTGCCAATGCGGATGCGCAGCCGGCCGAAAGCCTGGCGCGATACGGCGAAGTGGTGGAAAAGGATCCCAGCTCCCTCACACTCAAGGTCAAGCGTGACCGCGTGATTGCCGTCTGCAAATCATTGCTCGACGAACTGCCGGTGACCGACATTGACATCCAGGAAGTGCCGATCGAGGACGTCATCCGCCAGATTTTCGCGCGATGATTTAATCACAGGGCACGGTGCGATCGGATGCCCAATCGCGGGTTTCCTGAATCTTTTCCCGCATGACCACCGACAAGGGACGGGTCTGCTGGATTTCGGCGAGCAAATCGGCCTGCGTCAGGCCGTGCCCCTGCTCGTGGGCCGTGTACATCGCCGACACAATGGCTTGTTCGATTTCCGAGCCCGAAAAACCCTTCGTGGCTTCCACGAGCGCGTCCAGCTCAAATTGCGCCGGCTCCAGCAACCGTTTGCGCAGGTGAATCTGCAAAATGTCCCGGCGGTTCTCCGCCGCCGGCAAATCCACGAAGAAAATTTCATCGAAGCGGCCTTTGCGCACCAGTTCCGCCGGCAGGCGCATGATGTCGTTGGCGGTGGCCACCACGAAAACCGGTCTTTTGCGCTCGGACAGCCAGGTCAGGAACGTTCCCAAAATCCGGCGGGACAGGCCGTCATCGTCTTCCTGCACAGCTACGCCCTTTTCTATTTCATCCATCCACAGGACGCACGGCGACATGACTTCGGCGGTCTCAAAGGCCTTGCGCAAATTGCGTTCGGTTTCGCCGTAGTACTTGTTGTAAAGCACGCTGAAATCGAGCCGCAACAGCGGCACGCCAAAAATCGCGGCGGCGGCCTTGGCCATGAGACTTTTGCCGCAACCCTGCACACCCAACAGCAACACGCCGCGCGGCGGGTCGAGTTGCGTATCGGCGTCGCCGAGCAAAAAATCCTTGCGCACGTTCAGCCAGTTTCGCAGCCGCTGCATGCCGCCGATTTCCGAGAATTGCACGGTTTCATATTCAAAAGCCAAAACGCCGTCGCGTCCGAGCAATTCATATTTCGCCCGCATGACTTCGGGCATTTCCGATTCGGAAATGACGCCGTCGTCGTTTATGGCCTTCAGTGCCAGGCGGCGGACATCCGTGGTGGTAAGACCCACCAGGTTCCGCACCAGCAAATCCACCGCCTTGTTGGTGGTCTGGACATCGCGTTTGCCGTGTTCCGCGCCCCAGTCGGCGGCCACGTCATAAACGATGCCCCGGACTTCATCGGCGGACGGCAACGGCAGGCGAAACCGCGCGGCGAACGGCTGCAGCTCCGGCGGCACCGGCATGGTCGAGCCCACCAAGACCACCGTTGAATAGTGGCGCGAATACGTCAGGGCAATGTCTTTCAAATACCGGACCACCACCGCGTCGTCCAGATACGGATGGAAATCCAGAAGCACAAACAGCGAATGGGTCGCGGAGTTTTTAATATAACTTAAAACCTCCTGCGATTTGACAACCGACTGCATCGGCTGGTCGCAAGGATCAAATGCCTGCAAACCTTCCGTCACCGTCCAGCGATAAGCTTTCCATTGAAAACGGCTGGCAATTTGCCGCACCATTTGGACGATCTGCGGCTCCTCGCCGGTCTCGACGACAATCAGCGGAGTGCGCGAGCGGATGATGGCCTCCAAATCACGAATCGGGCTTTCCGTGACCAGCGATCCGGAATTGGCGACTTTGGCGGACGGCAAATTCATTCAAGTGCCCCTTAAACTCACGAAATCGCTCCGGCCTGCAAGTAAAAACGACTGGTATCCCTCCTTTTTCAGCGCCGTTCAGAATGTTGCAATCTGGGAACAAAAGGTTCGGAGAGTGATTCTAATTCAGGAGCCTGCCCTGAAATCCGGCTTCAATCGTAAATCCGAAATCGTAAAGCGTAATTTGCTAGGCCGCTTCCATGTCCGGCTTGCGCCGCACGATGGGTTGGGTTTCCCCCAGCACGACCGCTCGCGAGATTTTCACGTGGACGACGTCGCCGCTTTCAGGCGCATCGTACATCACGTCGAGCATCAACCTTTCGATCAAGCCACGCAACGCCCGCGCGCCGGTGCCTTTTTTCAGTGCCACCACCGCCAGTTCACGCAAGGCATCGGGCGTGAACTCGAGTTCCACTCCTTCCATTGCCATCAGCTTGGCAAATTGCTTAGTCAGCGCGTTTTTGGTGTCGGCGAGAATGGATACCAGTTGGTCTTCGGTCAATTCCATCAGCGTGGTTACCACCGGCAGGCGACCAACGAACTCGGGAATGAAACCATAGTCCAGCAGATCTTCCGGCTCGGTATGCTGTAAAATCTGGCTGCGCGCCGTCTGGCCGTTCTTTTGCACCTCGCCGATGGCGCCAAAACCCATGGTGTGCCGGCCCAATCGGCGTTGAATGATTTTTTCCAGGCCGACAAACGCCCCGCCGCAGACGAATAAAATGTTCGTCGTGTCCACACGGATGTATTCCTGCTGCGGATGCTTCCGGCCACCCTGGGGTGGCACATTGCAGACCGTCCCTTCAAGGATTTTCAGCAGCGCCTGTTGCACGCCTTCGCCGGAAACGTCGCGCGTGATGGACGGGCCTTCCGCCTTGCGCGCGATCTTGTCGATCTCGTCGATATAAACGATGCCGCGCTGGGCGCGCTTCACATCATAATCCGCATTTTGCAGCAACCGTAAGATGATGTTCTCCACGTCCTCACCCACGTAACCGGCTTCCGTAAGCGTCGTGGCGTCGGCAATGGCGAATGGCACATCCAGAACCTTGGCCAGGTTGCGCGCGAGCAGCGTTTTGCCGGAACCGGTCGGGCCGATCATCAAAATATTGCTCTTCTCGATTTCCACGCCGGCATGTTTGGTCTTGCCAGAGACGAATCCGCCCTCCGGCTCCTGCTGGATGCGCTTGTAATGATTGTGAACCGCGACCGCCAGCGTTTTCTTGGCGTGCTCCTGGCCGACGCAATACAGGTCCAGTTGCCGTTTAATTTGGGCGGGTTTGGGAACGGTGAATTTTGGCTGCTTCTTCTGGTCCTGCAGTTCGAGTTCCCGGTCGAGGACGTTCTTACAAAGGATGATGCAGTTGTCGCAAATGTAAACGCCCGGCCCGGCAATCAGCTTGCGCACTTCCGCGTGCGATTTGCCGCAGAAGCTGCACATGGTGAGTTGGTTGGGGCGGGCCATTCTCGATTTTTGATTTATAATTTGCGATTTACGATTTTAGACATTCACTGAGGTCTTTTCCGCCAAACCAACGATCTCCTTGCGCGATTGCACAACCTGATCCACGAGGCCATATTCCTTGGCTTCGTCGGCGGACATAAAACGGTCGCGGTCGGTATCGCGCATGACGTCGTCGACTTTGCGTCCGCAATGTTTGCCGAGAATTTCGTTGAGCCGGTCCTTGAGTCTTAAAATTTCCTTCGCCTGGATGCTGATGTCACTGGCCTGGCCCTGTACTCCGCCCCACGGCTGGTGAATCAGGATGCGGGCGTTCGGCAGGGCATAGCGTTTGCCTTTGGCCCCCGCCGCCAGCAGCACCGCCGCCATGCTCGCCGCCTGGCCGATGCAATAGGTATTCACGTCACACGTGAGAAATTGCATCGTGTCGTAAATCGCCAGCCCGGAGGTGACACTGCCGCCCGGCGAATTGATATAAAGATGAATGTCCTTCTTGGCATCGGACATCTGAAGGAAAAGCAACTGGGCAATGATGATGTTGGAAACCGTGTCATCCACCGCCGTACCGAGAAAAATGATGCGGTCCACCAGCAGGCGCGAGTAAATATCCCACGTCCGCTCGCCCCGTCCGGTCTGCTCAACCACAATTGGAACCAAAAAATTTTGCATAGCTGAATTACTACTCTATTTTTGGCGCAAGTAAAGGAGCAAACCTCGTGCCGACCCCCAAAAAATCGTCCTCGCCCTCCTTCGCGTTCTCGTCCCCGGTAACTTTTCGATTACGCGGACGCGGACGAGGAGGAAACAGACTGCGACTTCGACCAAACCAACCGAAACGCGCTCGCGAAGTCTTCGGGTTTCTCCCTCACCCAACGCGTAACCGCTTCCGGCGCAAACCATTCGCCCTTGTCGATTTCTTCCGGATGCAAGTGGAATGGCCCTTCGGCATCGCAGCGGTAAACGCGGACGAATTCATGATCCGTCTCCGCAGACGCGTCGATTTTGAACAAACATTCGGGCGTTTTTGGGACAATCAGTCCAATTTCCTCGCGCAATTCGCGCACCGCACAGGCGTCATAATTCTCACCCGAATCCACGTGGCCGGAGGACGAGGAATCCCATTTGCCCGGCTCCCGGTCCTTGGCCATCGAACGTTTCTGAAGAAAAACTTCGCCGCGCGAATTAAACACGAGCACGTGAATAGCGCGGTGGAGCAGACCCAGCCGATGCACGTCGCGGCGCGGCTTGCGGTCAATCACCTCGTCGCGCTCGTTGACGACATCGAATATTTCTTCGTTCATGGTTTTGAAGCCGCTGATGTTAATCGGCGAAATGGCGCATTTTCACAAATGCGGTTACGATAAAAGTTCCTCTGTCAAATGAACAAAATGATTCAAACTCAGTTTCTCCGCCCGGTCCTGCGGTGAGATTTTCTGTCCGGCAAAGGCCTTCTCTAATTTTTCCACGGGCCAGTCTTCGCGCAGCAATTTAAGCATCATCTTTCGCCGCTGGGAAAAGGCACGCTTCACAATTTTCACAAACATCTTGCGGTGGCTTTCCGGTAAAAGGGGTACGGTACGGCGATCCAGAACCACGCAGGCCGAATCCACGTCCGGTTCCGGGAAAAAACAGCTTCTCGGAACCTTGAAGGAGCTGCGCGGCTCATAATCGAGTTGCACCAGCAATGTGAGTACGCCGTAATCTTTCTCACCGGCCTTGGCCATGAGACGTTGCGCCACTTCCAGCTGAAGCGTGGCCACGATTTTTTTGGGCGCGCGAGCTCCACCGGCCAGTTCCACCAGAATCGGCGAGGCGACCGAATACGGCAAATTGGCGACCAATTTCCAATCGTTCCAATTGCGTTGCTCGCGTTTTAGAAATTCCAATGCATCGGCATGGAGCAGTTCAAATTTCGCCTCACCCGTCCTGTCGGACATCCTCTCCCCGCCGGGCGGGGAGAGGGACTGGGCGAGGGGTATGTTTCTTTCACGCAAAAACTCCACGAGCCGGGCGTCTTTCTCAATCGCCAGAACTGCGCCCGCATTTTCCAGAAGCAATTCCGTGAGCGGCCCCAGCCCCGGCCCGATTTCGAGGACTTTGTCGATCTTGGACAATTCAGCGGCCTCGATGATTCGCCGCAGTTGGTTGGCATCGTGCAGAAAATTCTGTCCGAGGGATTTCGTGAGTCGTATCCCGCGCGCCGCCAGCAGTTCCCGCATTTCGGACAGTTTCACCGGCAGAATTTAACCACGGATGAATACGGATGGACACGGATAAAAACGATGCGATGAATAAGTTCTATTCCCTCGCCCCGCCCAAGCGGGGAGAGGGACAGGGCGAGGGGATTTAGTTTTACGCGTTACCTCACCCCGGTCCTGCGACAACTCCGCTGGTGGAGAGGGAGAAAGCGAAGTCGCGCACTACGGTGTTCAATCCGTATTTATCCGTGTCCATCCGTGGTCAAAATCTCGGCGAGTGCTTTGACCGTTTTCGCCAATTCCGCCTTGGTGATGGTCAACGGTGGTGTGAAGCTGATGACGTTGGCGTGTTCGCCTTCGGGCAAAAAAATGAAACCTCGAAGCAACATCATTTTGATGATTTGCATGGTGACATCGGTCGCAGGTTTGCTGTCGGGCAGTCGCAATTCGACGCCGGCCATCAGGCCCAAACCACGGATAGAAATGCGGAGTGCGGAACGCGGGGTGCGGAGTGAACCCAGCTCATTCAGCAAATATTTTCCCAGTCCGGCGCTCCTTTGGCACAGATTGCGGCGCTCGATTTCTTTGATCTGGGCCAGCGCCATGGCGCAACCGACCGGATTGCCCAGGAAGGTGCTGGTATGAATTGCTTCGCCGCGCGACCTTGGCCAGGCGGCATCCATGAGATTTGCGCGCCCGACACACGCGGACAAAGGAAAGCCACCGGTCAAGGCCTTGCCGAGGCAGATCAGATCGGGCACGACCTCGCTATGTTCACAGGCAAACCATTTTCCGGTGCGGCCGAACCCGGTGTAAATTTCGTCGAGAATCAACAATACGTGGTGTTCGTCGCAGAGCTTGCGGAGCATCGGCAAAAATTCCGGCGGCGGGACATTAATGCCGCCGCGCGCCTGTACCGGTTCGGCCAGAATGGCTCCAATCCGTTCACGTCGAAAAATCCGGCGGATTGCCCATTCCACGGCAGAAAGTTCGTTCGTTACAGCCGGAAACGGTACAAAATGTCCAAATTCGCGAAGCTGGTAATGGAATGGGCTGCGGAAAAAATCGCGGTGCGTCACGTTAAGCGCGCCGTAGCCCAGTCCGTGATAAGCGCCGGAAAAGGCGATGACCCCCGGCTTACCGGTGGCCAGCATGGCAGTTTTGAGCGCGGATTCGACGGCTTCGAAGCCGGAGTTGGAGAAAATGGTTTTTCCAGTTTTGAGTTTTGAATTTTTAGTTTTCGGTTCCCCAGGGCTTGTCCATCGCCCGAAAGTAATCCGGCTCAATTCGCGCGCGAGTTCGGCCTTGCGCGCGTGAGGGTGTACATCACCCATTGCATGAGGCAGCCGGGCCAGTTGCCTCTGACCGGCTTTTACCACGCGCCGGTTGGCATGCCCGGCGGCGGCCACACCAAACGCCGCGGTCAAATCAAGGTACTTTTTCCCGTTGGCATCCCAGACCGCGGCACCCCGGGCGCGTTCCCAGACGACGGGCCAGGAACCGTCTTTTTCGACAAAGAGGACATTTCGCGACTCAAAATCCCGAAGCAATCGGAGAATCTGTTTAGTTTCGGCCACAATTTACGATTGACGATTTACGATGGGCGCGCGTTCGAACATGTCCAATGCCATCGTAAATCGTAAATCGTAAATCGTAAACCGCTAAACTCCCCTCTGTTCCGGCGGCCAGATGATTTTGTGCAGTTGCGCCTGAAACCGGACCGGCAGGGCGTCGGCAATGATTTTCTCCGCCAACTCGCGCCGCGAAACCGGCGTCTGCCCGGCTGGAACTTTTTTTAACGATTTGTCCTGCTGCTCCGGCGACAGCGGATGGACCCATGAAATCAGCAGGGGACAAATTGAATCGAGTTTGTGTCCGGAAATTTGCCCTTTCGTCCAATCGTAATCCTGCTGCGTGCCGATGACGAATTTGATTTCGTCGGCGGCCTTGAGATGTTTGAGATTTTCCCACCGGTTGCGTTCCATTTCGCCGCTGCTCGGACATTTCAAATCCAGGATGCGATGAACGCGCGGGTCCACCGGCGAGATGTCGTGCGCGCCGCCGGTTTCCAGCAGCACCGTGAAGCCGTGGTCGCAAAGCGATTTCATGAGCGGCAGGCAATTTTTTTGAAGCAACGGCTCGCCGCCGGTCAATTCAACCAAAGGCAGTGACGGGTGACCGGTGACCGGTGACGAAACTTTGAAAGGCGCCGCCAGGTCGTGTACTTCAGCCAGGATTTTCTCCAGCGGCATTTGTTTGCCCTCGGTAAAGGCGTAGGCGGTATCGCAATACGAGCAGCGCAGATTACAGGCGGTGAGGCGGATGAAGATGCACGGCAGGCCGGCCATGCTGCTCTCGCCCTGCAAGCTTAAATAAATTTCGTTGACGACCAGCGTATCGGACATCGTCCGGCAGTGTAATATTTTGGCTTTAAAAAGGAAGCAAAGGCCGCCATCGACGGGCGAAAACGAAAAAAGCTCGCCTTCTGAGCATGAAATTTGCTCTAATTGGTGCGATTCTCTGATGAAAACAACCCGTTTTTTGCGGCTGTTACGGTTTCTGGCGGTTCTTTTGGGAGGATGTCAAATCGGTTCAACTGCGCAGGCACAGCAACTTAATACCATCGGCGTGACATTGCTGCGAATTGTGGTCACCAACGCGGATGGCACGGGCATTCGCGTGGCGCAACCTGAAGCGTGGACTACAAATGACCCGCCCGACTTTGAAGTCAACCCGGCGAACAGTTCAGTACAGCAATCGGCCGGTCTTTTGACGTATATCGGCACCAATGGCACCACCAATATTTTTCCCAACAGTCTGGGGGTGGAATCGGGACACGCGGACGACGTGGCCGCCAATTTTTACGGATTGCCGGGCGGCGTGGCCACCAATGTCGTGCATGTGGACAACTATGACGCAAATTATTTTTACGACAGCATTATCGTTGCGACGTTTCCGCCGAACATCAACGACCGGGTGGTCAACCAAAGTTTCATTTTCGGTTATGTTCCCGGCCAAGTAACGGTTTCCCAACAACGGCAGCTTGACTCGCAATTTGATAACTATGCGGCGCAATATAATACGCTTTTCGTTTCCGGCGCCGGCAACGGCGGGCCGGGCAGCGGTACGGTGGCGCCACCCTCGACGTGCTACAATGGCCTGTCCGTTGGCGCGTACGGTTATGCGTATTCGAGCGTTGGTCCGACCGAGGACAACGGCCGGGCCAAGCCGGACATCACCGCGCCGGCCGGCGCCACAAGTTTTTCCACACCTCAAGTAACCGGCGCGGCGGCGGTGCTGATGCAGACGAGCCTGCGCGGTGACGGCGGCAGCAATACCAATTCCGCCACCGACATGCGCACGACCAAGGCTTTATTGCTCAACGGTGCTGTGAAACCTGCTGACTGGACAAATAATCCGCCATCGCCATTCGACCCACGTTACGGGGCGGGCATCTTAAACGTATTCAATTCCTACGAACAACTCGCCGGCGGCGAACATGGTTATATCGCAGCCACCAGTGTTCCGTCCGGCGGCGCGCACCCGCCCAATGGGGCGACCGGCACGATCGAGGCATTGAACGGCTGGGATTTCAACACCAACACCAGCGCCAATACTTCGGATGAGATCTACCATTATTATTTCAACGTCACCAACGGCTTCGGCAAAGACCCTTTCGCCGCTACAGCCACGCTTGTGTGGAACCGGCAGCTAAACCAGACCAACATCAACAACCTCAATTTGTTTTTATACAACGCCGCCAACAGCAATCTCGTCGCGTGCAGCACCAGCCTGGTGGATAACGTGGAACAGATTTTTGTGCCGAATCTGGCGCCCGCCCGTTACGACTTGCAGGTCTGGAAGGCAGCTGGAACCGTCGGGATCGGGGGGACCGCCGTCAGCCATTCGGAAACCTACGCCCTGGCCTGGGGATTTCTCTCAACGTCGCTGAACGCCGCGCAATCCGGCGGCAATCTGTTGCTCTCCTGGCCGATTTATCCGGATGGTTTTGTGCTCGCTTCGGCAAGCAGTCTGACTCCGCCTGTCGTTTGGAACACGAATAATCCGGCGCCGATGGTGACGAACAATTTGAACCAGGTTCTGATCAACGCGACCAACGCCGGTCAGTTTTTCCGCTTACAACCACCGTAACCCCGAGGGCGGTCCCTCCGGCGCGACTTCATTCCCACTTGAAATTTCGGGCGGGCGATTCAGGCCATTCGGCGAATGAATGCGCGTTGGCTCCACATTTTTGGCATCAGCACCAACAGGAGCAACTCATTGAAAGGAAAAGTCGCGCTGGTATTTGAATCGAGACCTGTGTAAAACCCGGTTCGTTGAGCAACGGAGCGCCGGTCTCCGACCCGGCGCTCCAGTTTTGCAGAGGTCTCGAATTATGATCACGCGCGCATTTTCGATTCTGACCGTAGCGGTTGTTGGCTTTGGCAGCGATGGTAGGCTTGCCGCCGACGCAACATTTCCTGTCACCATCCGGGTCCACGTGGACAAACCGCAAGGTGATTGGCGTCCGACCTGGCGGTACTTCGGCGCGGACGAACCGAACTACGCCACCTGGCCAAACGGAGAGAAACTGCTCGGCGAACTTGGCGCACTGGCGACCAATCAAGTTTATTTCCGCGCTCATAATTTGTTGACCAGCGGCAACGGCACGCCGGCGCTCAAGTGGGGCTCGACGGATGCCTATACCGAGGATGCGCAGGGAGATCCAATTTACAACTGGACAATCCTGGATCGGATTTTTGACACCTATCGCAAGCAAGGAGTCAGGCCCTACGTGGAAATCGGTTTCATGCCGGAGGCGCTCTCTACCCATCCCCAACCCTACCAGCATCATTGGGGCTCGAAGACCAACAACAATCTGTTTACCGGCTGGGCGTATCCCCCCAAGGACTACGCCAAATGGTCGGAACTGGTGTTCCAATGGGCGAAACATGATGTGGAACGATACGGGGGCGGCGAAGTGAGGAATTGGTATTGGGAAACGTGGAATGAGGCGAACATCGGGTACTGGCAGGGGACGCCGCAGGAATTTTTCCGGCTGCACGATGATTCGGTGGAGGCTGTGCGACGCGCCCTGCCTGAAGCCAAAGTAGGCGGACCGGACTCAGCCGGCGGCGGTACGGAATTTCTCCAGGAATTTCTGGAACATTGCCTGCATGGAACGAATTCCGCTACCGGCATGATCGGCACGCCGCTCGACTTCATTTCGTTTCATGCCAAAGGCTCGCCGGGTTTCATTGCCGGCCATGTGCGGATGGGCATTGCGAATCAGTTGCGCGACATTAATTCCGGCTTTGGCATCGTCGCGTCGTTTCCGGAATTGAGAAACACGCCCGTTATCATTGGCGAATCAGATCCGGACACCTGCGCGGCGTGCCAGGCGCCGCAATTGGGTTATCGCAACGAGCCGGTCTATGCCAGTTACACGGCCGACTGCATCGCGCGCGAATTTGAACTGGCCGACAAATATGGCGTGAACTTCGAGGGGGCGCTGACCTGGGCATTTGAATTTGAAGATCAGCCGCCCTTTGCCGGTTTTCGGTCGCTGGCCAGCGACGGCATCGATCTGCCGGTATTCAACCTCTTTCGGATGCTCAGCCGGATGGACGGTCAACAACTCGCAACCGAAAGTGATCATGCCGTCTCATTGGATTCAATCTTGAAAAGCGGCGTTCGTGGCCAGGCCGATGTTTCGGCGCTGGCGAGCCGGGAAGCGAACCGGCTCTGCATATTGGTCTGGCATTATCACGATGATGACACGCCGGGACCGGCCGCGGATGCAAAGCTTACGCTGGACGGTTTCCCTGGCCAAATTACGAGCGCCCAAATCCGGCATTTCCGCATCGACACCGATCACAGTGACGCGTTCACGGTCTGGCAACGAATGGGATCACCAATGCAACCGACCACGAAACAATTCGCCGAATTACGAAAAGCGGGGCAGCTCGCGGAATTGGGGAAGCCGGAAAAAATCCAAGTCAAAAATGGGCAGGTCATTTTGCACCTGAACCTGCCACGGGAAGCGGTTTCGTTGCTGGTCCTGGACTGGCGGGCGCCCTAACGAAAAAGGTGGTTCAGCACGATATGTTTCCCGACGCGATAGCTTCGCCCTATGGCTTGCGTGATGTAGTGCTTGGCCATCCCGACCGCACGCGGCAGATCGTGGCCCAACGCCAGTGCGGCGGTGATGGCCGCTGAATAGGCGCAACCGGTGCCGTGCGTGTGAACGTTTTTGATGAACGGTGCCCTCAACACTAATTCCGTGTTGCCATCGAAGTAATAATCCACCGCCTCGCGGCCTTTCCGCCAATGCCCGCCTTTGACCACTGCGGCACAGCCGAATCGTTGGTGGATTTCACGGGCGGCGGCGCGCAGGTCGTCGGCAGAGGCAAGTCGGTGTCCGATCAATATTTCGGCTTCGGGAAGGTTGGGCGTCGTGAGCGTGGCGAGCGGCAACAACCGTTCCTTCAGCACCTTGATGCCCGCCGCTTCCAACAACCTTGCGCCGCTCGTGGCCATCATCACCGGATCCACGACCAGGGGCAGACGCTTTTTCCTTTGGAAAAAATGGGCCAGGGTGAGAACGTTTTCCGTTGAAAGAAGCATCCCCGTTTTTACCGCTGCCGGGCGCAATTCTTCAAACACCGCTTCGATTTGTCGGCGCAACATTCCGGCGGAAGCGGATTGCACGGCCAGAACGCGCCGGGGATTTTGGGCGGTCAGACAGGTCAATGCGCTGGTGCCATGGACGCCAAAAGCGGCAAACACTTTCAAGTCAGCCTGGATGCCCGCGCCACCGCCGCTGTCCGAACCTGCGATAGTCAGCGCCACCGGGTATTGTTGATTGACGATGGATGATGGACGATTGACGTTCTGCCTGGTCATTTGCAGCAATCGTAAATCTTAAATCGTCAATCGTAAATTCATTTGGCTCTACGCAGTGAGTTGCAGGATCAGGCTGTTCAACTCCTGAATACGCGGGGGTTTGCCAACCACGGCATCCACTTCGGGAGCGGTTTCCCCGTCCTCTTTCATCATGGTTCCCCAGCCGGTCATCATAACTATGGGTGTCGCGGGAGATTCCGCCTTGATGGTTCTGGCCACCTGGTGCCCGTCAATGTCCGGCATGCCCAAATCCGTTATCACCATCTCATAGGGCTGTTTTTGAAGTATGGCCGTGCGGAACATTTCCACGCCTTGTTTGCCTCCCGAGGCGGTTGTCACTTGATGTTCCAGAGTGGTGAGACAATGTTTCAGCAACTCCTGCATTTGCGATTCGTCGTCGATGCAAAGAATGCGCAGGGAACGGCCTTGGCCGGTATGCAGCGGAGAAGTGGAAGCCGCTTTCGTCGAAGTCTCTTCGCGAACCGGGAAGGTCAGACGGACACAGGTTCCCTGGTTGGGCGCACTTTCAATCTCAATGGCGCCGTCGTGGCGTCGCATCACTCCGTAAACCATCGCCAATCCCAAACCTGTCCCTCCGCGTTTGGCTTTGGTGGAGAAAAAGGGTTCCAGGCAATGTTGACGGGTTTTCTCGTCCATGCCCATGCCGTTATCCCGCACTTCAATTTGAATCTGCTTTTCGGAAGGCGGGGTTTTTCCCGGAGCCGGGCGGTCGGCGGAACGTGTCGTCAGGGTGATGGTGCCGCCTTGGGGAAGGGCATCCACCGCGTTAAATATCAAATTAATCAACGCCTCCCGCAAATCGCCGGGCTCACAGAGCAATAGCGGCAATTGGGGTTCCAACTCGCGCTCCACTTGTATGGAAACCGCCTGTCGTTGCGAGAGGTCGCGCCAGCGCGGACGCGTCAGCTCGATGACCTCTCCCACCAGTTTGTTGATGTCCACTTTGGACAGATCCTCGGTGTCGGAGCGGCGGCGGTAGAATTCCCGCATCCGTGCGACAATATGCGCGACATCTTCCCCTGCCTGATGGATAATTTTGAGGTATTGGCGCGCGGCATCCGGCAAATCCGTCTGGGTGGCGAGCAACAATTCGGAATAGGCGACGATGGGTGACAGCGCGTTGTTGACGTCATGCGCCACGCCGCTGGCCATTTGACCCAGGGCGCGCAGGCGTTCCTGTTGCACCACCACCTGTTGCGTACGGCGCAATTCGTCGTATGCCTTTTGCACGCCCTCGGTCAGGCGCACCTGGTCGTACAGATTGCGGCATTGTTCCTCGGTGGTCAGGATCTTGACCTGCAACGCCTCCTTCTCCGACCGGACCTCGGCGATTTCGACACGCATCTGCTCAGCCGCGTAACGCACTTCTTCCATGACCAGCACGATCATGCTGACGGCGATAAAGAGTTGCAGCACGGCGGCAATCAGAAAGCCGGCGTTATACAGGTTTTGGTGCTCGAGAGTGAACGGGTAACTGGCGAGGTAAAATCCCCATAGCAAGAAACCCAGGGCCAGCATGCCCGCCCCGACAAACGGCATCCTTTTTCGCACCCGGAAAAAGCAAACCCCCGCAAACACACTGCCGAGACCGATCAGGATGAAAACCGGCAATTCGATTTGGAGGATATTGGAAAGGACCTGCGGACTGACAAACGTC
This sequence comes from Candidatus Acidiferrales bacterium, assembly GCA_035499615.1. Classification (GTDB taxonomy): domain Bacteria; phylum Verrucomicrobiota; class Verrucomicrobiia; order Limisphaerales; family UBA11358; genus UBA11358. Next base: position 15,868 of record DATJYM010000336.1, read on the forward strand.
CATACCAGCAGAAACACCATAAACAAACCGATCAAACTCTGTCGGACCGGCAGGCTGAGAAAGCGGGCGCTTCCCCACAACAGGAATACCGCGGAAACAGCGACGCAACCCTGTCTGAGCATGAAAATAATATTCCCCCCGGAAAGTTTTCCGGTGGTTAGTCCCAACGTCAGCCACAAGGCGTAGAACAACCAGGCCACGGTCCAAACGCTGAAATACGGCCGCCTTGTGTAATGATTCAGATAATAGAACAGCCCCACCAACACCCACACGCTCAACAGCGATACAAACAATGTCGCCTGCAGGTATTGCTCGGAAAAATCCAAATGTACGTTCACAAATTTCATTCCAGCTCTATCCCATGCGTCCCAAACCGACTGATTTAACCAGATACAGCAAGCGGCGGGCCATTTTCACAATTCAGGCGGCTTTCTGTTCAAGCGCGTTGCATGCCACTTTCCCTTTTGAATCCTTGGCACCGCTAATTATACTCCTGCCATGGACAAAGATCGGGTCGCGGAAGTTCTGCTCGAAATCGGAACCTTGCTGGAGCTGCAGGGAGAAAACCCCTTCAAGACACGCGCCTACCAAAATGCTGCACGCACCCTGGAAAACTTGAGTGAACCGCTCGCAAATCTCGTTGCGGAAAAACGACTTGGCAAAATCAAAGGCATCGGCACCGCGCTGGAACAAAAAATCACCGAACTCGTGGAAACGGGCAAGCTTGCCTACTACGACAGGCTAAAGGCCTCGATCCCCCCGGGCTTGATCGGCCTGCTGGAGATTTCGGGACTGGGCCCAAAAAAAATTCGCGCACTCAACCAAAAACTTGGTGTGGATTCAGTGGAGAAACTGGAGGCGGCATGTCGAAAAGGTGAGGTCGCGCAACTCGACGGCTTCGGCGAAAAGACACAGGCGAACCTGCTCGAAGGCATCGAACGCCGCCGCTCTTATGCGTCAAAACATCTGTTATCCGAAGCGTGGCTGGCCGCCGAGCCGTTGTTGGATGGTTTGCGGGGGCACCCGGAGGTGATCCGCTGCAGCGCCGCCGGCAGCCTGCGCCGCTTCAAAGAGGTCATCGGGGACATCGATTTGCTGGCCTCGTCGAAAAATCCGGTGGCCGTGATTAAATTTTTCACCGCGCAGCCGGACGTCATCAAAGTCACGGCCCAGGGCGACACAAAGGCGAGCATCATCCTCCAGGGCGGGATACAGTGCGATTTGCGGGTGGTTGACGACCGGGAGTTTCCTTTTGCCCTGGCTTACTTTACCGGCAGCAAAGAGCACAACATCGTTATGCGCCAGCGCGCGATTCAGCGCGGCTTGCGTTTGAATGAATACGGTCTGTTCAAATCCAAAATCGAAACCCGCGATCTAAAATTGCTCGTGCCCTGCCGCGAAGAGGCGGACATTTTCGCCGAACTGGATTTGCCGTTCATCCCGCCCGAGTTGCGCGAAGACCACGGCGAATTTGCCGCCGCCGAGAAAGACAATCTGCCCAAGCCCGTCGAGTGGACGGATTTGAGAGGCGCCTTGCATAATCATTCGAACTGGAGCGATGGTCATAACCGCCTGGAAGAAATTGCTGGCTACATGGAAGGACTCGGACTGGAATACTGGGCCATCACCGACCATTCAAAATCATCTTTTCAAGCCAACGGTCTGGATGCAAAACGCCTCCGACAACAGGTCAAGGAAATCAAAAAAATCAACGATCAATTTGCCGGGCGCAACTGTGAATTCCGGCTCCTCACAGGTTGCGAGGTGGACATCCTGCGCGACCGGCTGGATTTCGATGACGACCTGCTCGCCGAATTGGATGTGGTTGTCGCAAGTTTGCATGTCCCGGCCAATAATGAAGCTGAAAACACAAAACGATTGATCCGCGCCGCGCAAAGTCCTTTCGTTCACCTGATTGCTCATCCGACGGGAAGACTGCTGCTGGAGCGCGAACCGTATCCGGTCAACACGCAGGCGGTTATTGATGCCTGCGCGGAGACCGGCACGTGGCTGGAGTTGAATTGCAATCCGCATCGGCTGGATTTGGACTGGCGACTCTGGCACTACGCAAAAAAGCGGGGAGTTGCCTGCGTCATCAACCCGGACGCGCATCGGAATGAGCATGCCGGGTTTCTTCGATTTGGCACCAGAATTGCGGCCAAAGGCTGGCTGGAAAAAGAAGATGTGATAAACACATCTCCGCTTAGGGGTATTATGGGGAAATTGAGTCTCAAACGTTTAAAAAACAGCAGGATTTGATGGATTCATGAGAAACTTTTATGTTCAATTTTAGGAATAAAAAAGACAAAATGATGTTTGACAGCATTGTCGATTTTCTGGTAATCCTCCATCAGCGTTGCTGTTACTTTTCCTTGAACATCAAAAAGATGTCAAGTATTGTGTATAAAACTTAGCCCTATGAGAAAACTTTTTGTCTGTGCGGGTCTGGCAATGGCTGGCACGACCAGTCTTCAAGCTGCTTACGCGCCGGACTCAAATTCCATGGACACCACCAAGATGTGGAGCGTGGCTGGCACCTTGCGCGGGTTCTACGATAGCAATTACAACACTCAGCCCAACGGGCCGAACAAACGTGGCAGTGCCGGATTCGAAGTCAGCCCTTCCCTGGACTTGAATGTGCCGTTACAGCAAACGGAAATCGGGCTGCGTTACATTTACGGTCTGTACTATTATCAGAATCGGGAAGACCTCGGCCAGAAACCGATTGACCAGACACAACAGGTTGATTTGTGGGTGGACCACGCCTTTTCCGAGCGGTGGCAAGGAAGGGTGCAGGATACTTTGGCCGTCGGCCAGGAACCGCAATTGATTCAGGGCGGCGCCTTGACGCGCGTGGAAGGAAACAATCTTCACAACGATGGCGCTCTGACGCTGAACACCCAATGGACGCGGCTCCTCGGCACCACGCTGGTTTACGAAAATAATTATTTCGACTACCAGAACAGCGGAGGCAATGAATTTGACCCCAGCCTTGCGGGACTGTTGAACCGGCTGCAAAATGATGTGTCGTTGGACGTCAACTGGCGCTTGCAGCCGACCTTGGTGAGCTTTGTCGGTTACAAATATGAGCAGATCAATTATATTGGAAATGAACAGATTGCTCCTAACTTCGCAGACCCGCCATCACCGCAGATGAGTGACAACCGTAATAACCGGTCACAATACTTATATGTCGGCGGGCAATATACTCCTCTGGATAACCTGAACCTGCTGGCAAAAGTGGGTGTTCAATATACAGACTACTACAACCCCGCTTCCGGGTACTCGTCATCCGACCAATGGTCTCCTTATGCCGTTTTGTCGGGAACCTATACTTATTTGCCGGGAAGTTACGTGCAAATGGGTTTCTATGAGTCGCGGGTGGCAACCGACGTCATAGCACCCACTGCCACCGACCAAATTACCCAGGACCAGTTGGCCTCGACGATTTATGCCGTCCTTAACCACCAATTTACCCCAAAAATCATTGGCAGCCTTAACGGCCAGATTCAGTACGCGACGTTCAATGGCGGTTCCGTCGATGGCCAGTCGCAAACCTGGTACAGTGTGGGGCTTAATCTAGCCTACATCTTTAATCCGCATGTTTCAGCCGACGTCGGCTATAATTTCGACGATGTGACCTCAATATCGGTACAGCCAGGGTATAACCGTAATCGCGTTTATGTTGGCGTGACCGGTACCTATTAAGGTCAAGCAGAAAGCATTTCGTGAGCTGTCTTTGAACGTTTGAACAGGAGCAGGAGTCTTTTACTCTGGCTCCTTTTTTTTTGAATTATGGACCCATCAAAACCCGATTCCATGCAGGAAGCCAAACTGCATTTTCTGGATTACCTGCGCATTCTGCGCATCCGCAAGGCCATCATTATCACGGTCTTTTTAATCACTTTCACCATCGCCACCGTCGTAACCTTCATCCTGCCGGAATCGTATTCGAGCACTGCCCGGATCAAGATTGAACCGGATATCATCTCCGACATTCCCGGCGTCAGTGGCGGCGGCGGCGACGTCACCTATGCCCCTTATGATCCTTACTTCATTCAAACGGCGTTTGAAATCATTCAGGACCAGGTGGTACTCAGCAAGGTCATCGCCAAGCTGGATTTAAATACTGTGTGGGGCAAACGTTATAATGACGGCGTCCCGATGCAGACGAGCCTTACCATGACCATGCTCAAGCGGCGATTGGCGCTTGACCCAGTCCGCAATACCAAATTGATCGAAATTACGGTATATGATGAGGACAAAAACATGGCGGCGAACATTGCCAATGCCATTGTAGACGCCTATCGGGATTACCGGCTTAACCTGCATTCGGAACAAGCGGAACGCGGCATCAAAGCCCTGGAGGATCAGTACCAGGCCGACGAGCAAAAAATTGATATCGCGCAAACAAACGTGGATCAATTGCGCAGCGATCTTCACATTCACGACTACGATCCCAGTTCCGTCAGCCCCACCCCCACACTGACCTCGGAGATGTTGCGCAATTATAATCAATTGATGATCGAATACGAGGCGACCTACACGAAGGCGGAAAGGCAGTTGACCGAGCTGCAGCCGTTAAGCCCGGAAAAACTAAGAGAAGTCCTCCCCACCATACTGCCGGACCCGACGCTGTCTGATTTGTTGAGCAAGCTGAACACCGCGGAACAGAGTTATGTCAGCCTCACGAACGATTACTCCCTGGCGAATCCAAATGTCATTCGTATTCAATCCATGATTGATGAGTTGAATCAACAAATTGATGACCGGGTCAGCGGCATCATGGCAGCCCTGAATAACCAGGTGCAGTCCCAAAAGGCTGCCTTGGATAAACTCACCGAAGGGGTTAACGAGGCAAAGGAAAGGGACTTGGAAGAATCCACGCGTGGCCAGCCGTATTGGGAGGCAAAACGAAAGCTGGAGACCATGTTGAATTTTCACCAGTTGCTGGACACCAAAATTGAAGCGGAAAAACTTGATATGGAGATTCCCAAGACGGGCATGGTGGAAATTGTACGCCGGGCCGAGCCTGGCAAGGATCCCGTTCGTCCCAACAAAACGTTGAACATTGTGCTGGGCGTGGTGGTGGGCCTGGTGGTAGGCGTTGGCCTGGCCTTCTTCATCGAATATCTGGACACCAGCGTTAAAACCATCGACGAGGTGGAGCGGGCATTCCAGGCGCCGGTCTTGGGAGTTATTCCGCAAAATGTCGGTTACCTGCTGGAGGAAGGGCCGGACAGCCAGCATGCCGAAGCCTATCGGGTCTTGCGCACTCACTTTCTGTTCTCCCGGAAAGATGACAAACTCAACAGCATCGTCATCATCAGCGCCGGCATGGGTGAAGGCAAATCCACCACCGCCCTTAATCTGGCCACCGTCTTCGCCCAGGCGGGCCAACGGGTGGTGATCGTGGATTCGGACCTGCGCCGCCCCACCCTGCACAAGATACTTCGCGTCAGCAACAACGTCGGCCTGACCAATTATTTGCTGAAACAAAGCACCTTGGAAGAAGTCATTCAGACGACCTCGGTGCCCCTGCTCGATTTTATGGCCAGCGGCAAGCTGCCGAGCAGTTCCATGAGCATTCTCAATTCGCCGCAAATGAAAGATCTGATTTCCGATTTAAAACAGCGTTACGATTTTGTGTTTTTCGATTCACCCCCCATTCTTGGGGTGAGTGACGCCGCAGTGCTCGCCAGTGAAGTGGACATGGCCATTCAAGTCATCCAATATCGCCGTTACCCGCAGCCGATGAACATTCGCGCCAAGCAGTTGATTGAAAAGGCGGGCGGCAACCTGGTCGGCATCGTCCTGAACAACATCACCATGTCGCAGGACGAGGGGTATTATTACTACTATTCTCGTAACGAAGACGAAGTGGAAACCACCCCGCAAAACACTCCGGAAGACCCTGACAAGATCGGTATCAAACAAAAGTATTGATTCTGCGGCCGATTTCACGAGGATTACTGTTAATGAAACTTTTTTGGAATCTGTCGCGCTTCAAATGGCGGGCTTTAGGGTTATTGCTGGCGGCATTTGTTTTCAACGGATGTTCATCGTCTTCCGATGAAATTCTCTTTTCCGACAGCCCGGAACCGCCTTCCGCCCAGACCGGAAGCCAGGCGGGAAGCGAAGGCGGAACCGGTGCCACACCCGCCAATGTAACCTCGGGGGATTTGACGGCGGCCCGCTTTCAAGTGGGAGATACGGTAACCGTGAGCTTCTCCGGCACCGTGGATCCCATCCCTGATCATATCGAACCCATCAAGGAAGACGGAACGATCACCCTTTCTTTAATCGGACCCGTACGGGCGGTGGGCAAGACGGCGGGCGAACTGCAAAACGAGATCCACGATCTTTTCGTGCCCAAGTATTATGTGCGGCTGACCGTCACGGTGAGTTCGCCCCAACGCGTTTTCTATGTCGGCGGAGAAGTGAAACAGCCGGGCCGCGAACTTTACATCGGTGAAACCACCGTGACCAAGGCCATCCAGGCGGCCGGTGACTTCACTGACTTTGCCAATCGGAACAAGGTCTGGCTCATCCGCAGCAATGGAGAACGCATCAAGGTCAATTGCATCAAGGCCCTCCAGGACCCGACCCTGGATCCGCCGGTCTATCCGGGTGACCAAATCCAGGTGCCGCGCCGGCTTTTCTGATGATTGAACTCCACATTCTGACAGGAAAACAGGCGGGCGGCCAATCGGTTGTCCGCCGTTTCCCTTTCCGCATCGGTCGCGCCGGGGGAAATGACCTGCAGTTGACGGACGACGGCACGTGGGATCAACATTTGACGCTGGAATTTCACCGGCAGGAGGGATTCAAACTCGCCGTCGCGCAGAACGCCCTGGTGATGGTCAATAATCAACCGGTCCAAACCGCATCACTCCGGAATGGTGACGTCATCACGCTGGGCTCCGCCAAACTGCAAGTCTGGCTGACCGCGGCCCGCCAGCGCGGTTTGTGGTTGCGGGAAAAACTCGTCTGGGCGCTCCTGCTGACCGTCTTGCTCGGCCAATTTGCCCTGATTTATTGGTTGCTCAGTTGAATTTCGTACTCGTTGTCGTCCTCGTCCTCGAATTCCACGCGCTCGATTATGTGGAGGACGCATCAATGCCGGAAATGCCGCACCCCGGTGAACGCCATCGCCACCTTCCGTTCGTCCGCCGCCGCAATGACCTCCGCGTCACGCACCGAACCGCCGGGTTGAATCACCGCCGTGGCCCCTGCTTCCGCCGCGGCTATTAAACCATCGGGAAACGGGAAAAAGGCGTCACTGCAAACGACGCTGCCCGTGAGTGACAACCCCGCTTCGCCGGCCTTCCAGACCGCAATCCGGCTCGCGTCCACGCGGCTCATTTGCCCCGCGCCGATGCCCAGCGTCCGATCGTCCGCGACATAGACAATCGCGTTTGATTTTACATGCTTGACGATGCGCCAGCCGAAAAGCATCGCGTTTAATTCCGTCTCGCTGGGCCGCCGGCGGGTAACCATTTTCAAATCCGCCGTCGTGGTCGCTTTCGTGTCCCGCTCTTGCCATAAAAAGGAATCGGCGCCGACGCTGCGAACGTCCCATGATTGCGCTGTTAACGGTGATTTCAATGATTTCAGCAATCGTAAATTCTTCTTCTTCTGCAATATCGCCAGCGCTTCCGGCGCGAAATCCGGCGCGACAATGACCTCGCTGAAAATTTCCGCGATGGCATCCGCGCCGGGGCCATCCAATGTGCGGTTCACGGCGATAATGCCGCCAAAGGGCGCCTGCTTGTCCGTCGCAAAGGCCTTGTCCCACGCCTCGCGCAAGCTGGCGCCCTGGCCGACGCCGCACGGATTCATGTGTTTGAGAATCGCCAACGTCGGCCGGTCCTCTGCGAATTCGGCAATCAACGCCCCGGCGGCCGTCAAATCCAGGATGTTGTTGTAGGAAAGTTCCTTGCCATGTAACTGCTGGAAATACTCGCGAAACTTGCCGAAAAGCGCCGCCGGTTGGTGGGGGTTCTCGCCATACCGCAACGGCTGTGACAACGGCGCGGAAATGGAAAGCAGTGGCGCGGGCATCTTGCCCGCGTCCGGCAGGCGGGAAGCCTGCTCCCCTTTGAACTCCTCTTTCAAATGTGCCGCAATCGCGGCGTCGTAGGCCGACGTGCGGGCAAAAACCTTTGCCGCAAGATTGCGGCGCAACTCCAGGGTTGTGTTACCAGTTTCGGAGATTTGTTTTGCCACTTCCACATAATCCGACGGATCCACCACTACCGTCACGCTGTCGTGATTCTTGGCTGCGCTCCGGAGCATGGACGGGCCCCCGATGTCAATGTTCTCAATCGCGTCATGCAAGGTTACGTCCGGCTTCGCCACAGTCTGCTCAAACGGGTAAAGGTTTACCACCACGAGATCGATGGGGAGGATGTCGTGTTCGCACACCGCGGCCTCATGTTTGGCATTACCACGAATGAAGAGGAGCCCGCCGTGAACCTTCGGGTGCAGGGTTTTGACGCGACCGTCGAGCATTTCGGGAAAGCCGGTGTGGTCGCTGATGTCTTTTACCACCAATCCGGCATCGCGCAGGGTCCGGGCCGTCCCGCCAGTCGAAATCAGTTCAACGCCTGCTGCTGTGAGAGTCTGTGCGAACGGAACCAGACCGGTTTTATCTGAGACCGAGAGCAATGCCCTTTGAATCTTTGCCATAGCGCCACAAAAATCCCCTAAAGCCGCCAATGCCGTCAATGTCAAATCAGGATTTCGGTCCTTCCGCCTGCGTCAGGTCGGCGCCAATCGCCCGTTCCAGCCGGGCACGGGCGGCGGCGTAATCGTGTAACGCCTGGATTTCCGTCGTGCGCGCCTGCGTGAGCGAAGTCTGGGCATCGAGCACGTCCAATTGCGTGCCGGTGCCGGCCTCGGCCCGGGCCTGAGCCTCGCGCAAGGACTCCTCGGCCTCGGCCTGGACCGTCTTTTGTGAATCCAGCACTTCTTGGGCCTCAATGAAAAGCGAATAGGCCGTGCGCACTTCCAACTCGATTTGGCGCCCCTTGTCCTCAATTTCGGTCTTGGATTTGTCGTGCAGCGCCTCGGCTTGCATCACCTTGCCCCGGGTCAGCATTCCGTCGAAAATATCCCAGCTCAACTGCGCGCCGGCGTTCCAGCCATAAAGGTCGTGAGTGATTTCGATGGGCGGCGTAAATTGTGTGTTGTACCAGGTGTAGCCGGCAAAAATCTGGAACGTAGGTTTGTAACCGGATTTGGCGGCGATGACGTTTTCCCGCTGCAAAGCCTCGCCCTTGCGCAAGGCGGCGAGTTCGGTGCGATTGGCCAGTGCCTGCTCGATGGCCTGTGGCAGCTCAATCTGATACGGCCGGTCATCGAGTTTATCGGTCAAGTTCAACGGAATGTCCTCCCAGATATCGCGCGGCAGGTTGTAACCGAGCAGGTTGGACAGGTTGTTCTTGGCAATGCGATAATTGTTTTGCGCCTGAATCAGGGCCGGTCGTTCGTTGGCCACAGCCACCTCGGCCCGAAGCACATTGAAATGCGGCACCGTGCCGGCGTTGTAACGCCGCTGCTGGTCTTCAAGCTCCTTGGTCAGCAGTTCCACGGAAGCCTTATTCACGACAATTTGCTGTGCGGCGAGCAACACATCATAATAGGCCAGCCTTGTGCTTAGCAGGGTATCATCCACCACCGTCTGGTATTCCAATAAGGACTCCTCCTTGATCAACCGGGCGGCGCGCACGGCCGACAGCATCTTTCCACCTTCATAAATGGATTGCACGAGCTGAATACCCGCGTTCCAGTTTTGATTCGGTAATTCTGGAAACGGCGGAGGAATGTCTTCGATCGCGCTGCGTTGCGAGCCCTTGTATTGGCCGGTCGCCTGCAACTGCGGCAGAGCCACAGCCCGGGTCTGGATGACGATGCCGTAATTGGCCTGCAAATCACTCTTGGCCTTTAGAATCGTCCCATTCTGGCTGAGGGCCAGATTCAGACAGTTCAGCAGTGACAGCGGCTGGGTGATCCACCCCGGTGCGTTGGTGTCGCCGGCGGCGCTTTGCGCCGGCGCCTTTGACCCTGCAACGTAACCGGCAATCAACAACAGAAGGATGAATTTGATCGTTCTCATAGTTTATAAAATTTATCAGCGCCGGCGACGCCCGGCCGAATCCGGTTTGGCCCCTGGCCTCTCAGGGTTGGGCAAGTGTTTAATGGCGGCAAGCGAGAAGCGTGCGATATGTCCGGCCAGTTGATCAACCGCCGAAGCGTCCAGCCGTTGTTCGGGAAACAACCGGGAAATCATGGTCCGGCAATGATGATAGAAAACGCACTGGCTGACGATGCTGAAACAACATAACCGGACGGCCTCGTCGCGGGGCGGTCGGCCGAGAATTTCCGCCACCAGGCCGAGGAGCAGACCGGCCATCGGCCGCAACCGTTCCGCGACCAGCGAATCCAGCGCTTCCGTCGGCTCCACCATTTCACGGGACATCATTTTGCCAAACCATGCGGTGGAACCTTCGTCAAAAATCCGCAGCAGAAACGAGCGGATAAAGGCGCCCAGCTTTTCCTCCGGGGTCGCATCCGCCGTCACACCCAGCAAGGGCGGATATTTCGCGAAGGCCGTTTGTTGTGAATGACGCAGCACCTCCATGTACAGCGTCTCCTTGTCGCCGAAATGGTAATTCACGGCGGCGACATTGGCGCGGGCGCGCCGGCAGATCTCCCGCACGGTGGCATTGCGAAAGCCGACCTCGGCAAAAACCTCGCCCGCCGCTTCCAACAGCTGACGCCGCGTTTCATCATGCGCCGGGGCCCCGGCGCCGGAATATGGTTTTAAATACATGCTTCAAACAGATAATTGAAACGTTTGTTTGACATGTCAATGTTTTTTTGTTAACTCCCTGAAAAACAACAAAGGTATGAGCCTGATGATGCGGGTTAAAATGATTTGCGGGGGGGTGCTCGCCGCGATTTTCCTCGCCGGTTGTTCGCCGGGTTCGGTGAATGAGTTCCAGGGCTACATCGAAGGTGAATATGTCTTTGTGGCGTCGCCTCTGGGCGGCACGTTGCAGGAGTTGGACGTCGTGCGCGGCGATGAGGTCCAAGCCGGGCAAAAGCTGTTTGAACTGGAACGCCGTTCCGAAGCCGATGCGGCCCGTCAGGCCAGCAACGATCTGGTGCAGGCAAAAGCCAACCTCGCGCTTTCCGAGTCCACTCTGATCCGCCGCGAACAATTGCGCAGTGATCAGGGGGTGATTTCCGCGGAGGAACTGGACCGGGCTCGCGCCCAGCGTGACACCGATCAAGCCCAGGTCGCCGCCAAAGCCGACGCGCTCGCCAAAGCCGACTGGTCTTTCGAACAAAAGGAACAATTCGCTCCCACCAACGCGTTTGTGCAGGACACGTTGTATCGCGTTGGGGAATGGGTTGGCGCGGGCAAGCCCGTGGTTCAACTGCTGCCGCCGACCAATCTTAAGGTGCGTTTTTTTGTGCCGGAAACCATCCTGGCCAAAATCAAGCCCGGCCAGACCGTCAGCGTGACCTTCGATGGCGGCCGGCACGCCTACCCGGCAACGGTCAATTATATCTCCGCGACCGCCGAGTTCACGCCCCCGGTAATTTACAGCCAGGAAAACCGCGCGAAACTGGTTTACATGATCGAGGCAAAATTCGCTCCGGCCGATGCCGCCGACCTCCGTCCCGGCCAGCCGGTGGACGTGGAGTTGAGATGAGTCGTCGAACGCCGAACACGGAACATCGAACATCGAACCTTGGCCGGTTCGACGTTCGGCGTTCGATGTTCCGTGTTCGGTGTTTGCCGTCTTCGGTTTGGTCGCTGGATTGATATGAGCGCTTCCGACCTTGTCATTGACGTGCAGGGCATCACGAAGCGGTTCGGCGGCCGCACCGTGGTCAACAACATCCCCATGCAGGTGCGGCGCGGCGAAATTTACGGTTTCCTCGGCCCGAACGGCAGCGGCAAAACAACCTTTTTGCGGATGCTCTGCGGTCTGCTCACGCCGGACGCGGGCAGCGGGCGTTGCCTGGGTTTCGACATCCGACAGGATGCTCGCGAAATCAAGAAGAACATCGGTTACATGACCCAACGGTTCAGTTTTTACGAGGACCTGACCATCGAAGAAAACCTGGATTTCATCGCGCAGATTTATGGCGTGCCGCAGCGCAAAGCCGCCGTGGAAAAGAGCCTGGAACGGCTGGGCATGACCGCCCGCCGCCGCCAGCTCGCCGGCACCCTTTCCGGCGGCTGGAAGCAGAGGCTCGCGCTGTCCGCGTGCCTGATCCATGAACCCCAATTGCTGTTGCTGGATGAACCGACTGCAGGTGTGGATCCCAAGGCGCGCCGTGATTTCTGGGATGAAATTCATCAGCTCGCCGCTCAAGGTCTTACCGTGCTCATCACCACGCATTACATGGATGAAGCCGAACGCTGCCATCGCCTGGCCTACATCGCCTACGGCAACCTGCTGGTCCGCGGCAGCGTGGAGGAAGTGGTGCGTAACGCCGGGCTTACGACCTGGGAAATCACAGGACCGGATCTGCCGGCTCTGGCTGAAAAAATCCGTGGCCGACCCGGCGTGGAACAAATTGTCGCTTTTGGTGCCACATTACACGTGAGCGGGCGCGACGCGGCAAAATTGCGGGAAAGCGCCGGGCCGTGGATGACCGGCGCCTATCACTGGGAGCAGATCGAATCCGGGCTGGAGCACGTGTTCATCAGCCTGATGGAAACGGCCAAGGATAATTTCTCATGAAAAATCTTTGTTGTCGCAGCCGATATCAGTCGGCGCCTTTTGATTCTGGCGCAGCAGATCAATCTCCGGCGTGTGATTTTTCCTGCGTTATTCATTTGTCCGGTCGGCTGGTAGCGATTCTCCCTCTCCTGGGGGAGAAGGCCGCGGTGAGGACGGACGTTTTAAGCATGCAGGTTTTCGCGTGAAACTCCACGAATTCAACTGGCGGCGGTTCTGGGCGGTGGTGAGCAAGGAATTCATCCAGATGCGCCGGGACCGGCTGACCTTCGGCATGATGGTCGGCATTCCCGTGCTCCAGCTCGTCCTCTTCGGGTATGCCATCAATTCCGACCCCAAACATCTGCCCACGGCGGTTTACTCGGCGGATAACAGTGTCTTTTCCCGCACCATCGTCTGGGGTCTGCGCAACAGCAGCTATTTCGACGTTGTCCGCGAAGCGAAAAACGAGGCGGACATCCGGAAAATGCTGGCCCGAGGCACCGTCCAGTTCGCGGTGCAGATTCCGGTGGATTTTTCCCGAAACCTGGTGCGCGGTGACAGGCCGGATCTGCTCCTGGAAGCGGATGCGACGGATCCATCGGCCATTGGTTACGCCAATGCCGCGGCGAATTCACTGGTGACCACGATTCTGAATCGCGACCTCACCGGACCGCTGGTGGGTCTGCAAGGCACATCTCCGCCTTTCAACCTCGTTGTGCATCTGCATTACAATCCGGAAAATAACACCCAGTACAATATCGTGCCCGGCCTGATGGGCGTCATGCTGACCATGACCATGATCATCATCACCGCCCTGGCCATCACGCGCGAACGGGAGCGCGGCACCATGGAAAATCTGCTGTCCACGCCCGCGCGGCCCGGCGAGGTGATGATCGGCAAGATAGTTCCCTACATTACGATCGGTTACGTCCAGATTTTCGTGATTTTGCTGGCGGCGCGCTATTTGTTCAACGTGCCGATTGTCGGCAGTGTGCTGTTGCTGGTCGTGCTGGCTTTTTTGTTTATTGTGGCGAACCTTGCGGTCGGCATCACCTTCTCGACCGTAGCCAAAAACCAGCTTCAAGCAGTGCAAATGGCGTTTTTCTTCTTCCTGCCGTCTCTGCTGTTGTCCGGTTATATGTTTCCGTTTCGCGGCATGCCCGGTTGGGCTCAGGATATTGGCGAAGTCCTGCCGCTGACCCATTTCCTGCGCGTTGTACGGGGAATCTTATTAAAAGGAAACGGTCTGTCAGATGTGGCGCCCGACCTGTGGCCGATTGCCTTGTTCCTGGTGGTAATGCTGACCATTGGCATCAAGCGGTACCGGCAGACATTGGATTAAAGAATCGGCATCATCAGCATAACTTTTTGTTGGCCAGTAGGTTTCGTGCTGTACTTGCAAATTTCCCCCACTTCGGTTCTCCTTAACCGAAATGTGGCGACGCGGTTGCCTGATATTTACAGTCGTCCTGACCTTGACGGGTCGGGTCGCGGCCAGTCCGGAATCCGGCGAGGTGAACATGGAATATGTCATCAAGCGGGCCGAGGAGCGGGCGCACCGCCCGTTTCATTCGCCCCGCGCCGACCTGCCGGTGGTGCTGCGACAGGACAACCTGGACTATGATAAGTACCGGCAGATTCGCTTTCGCCGCAACCAGGCCCTGTGGCGCGTGGAAAACCTTCCGTTCCGCATCGAATTCTTCCACCCGGGTTATCTCTACCAGGAACCGGTGCACGTGTATGAATTCACGGCAACGCATCTGCAGCCGATCCGTTTTGTGCAGGATTTCTTCGATTACGGCGGTCTTAACATCCAGAACGAAATCCCCGCGAACACCGGCTATGCCGGGTTCCGGGTTTTGTATCAACTGAATGAGACCAATGAGTGGGACGAACTTGGCGCGTTCCTGGGCGCGAGCTATTTCCGGTTGTTGGGCAAGGACCAGCGCTACGGCCAGTCGGCGCGCGGTCTGGCACTGGATTGCGGCGAAATGGACCGACCGGAGGAATTTCCCATCTTCACCGACTGGTGGCTCGGCAAACCGGAGCCGGACGCCAGTGCCTTGACCCTCTACGCGCTGCTCGACACGGTCAGTTGCACCGGTGCGTATCAATTTATCCTCCACCCCGGCGAAACGACCCGGGCCGACGTCGAGGCCGTGCTCTTTTTCCGCAATCCCGAGGAAGTGCTCAAGGCGAATCCCGCCCGGAAATTGCCCATCAAAACCATCGGCATGGCGCCGTTGACCAGCATGTTCCTGTTCGGCAAGAATTCGGAACGCAAGTTTGACGACTATCGGCAGGAGGTGCACGACGCCGACGGCCTGCTCGTGCACATGGGAAGCGGCGAGGTCCTCTGGCGTCCGCTGGACAATCCGGCCATCCTGCGTCATCAGGTTTTTCACGCGCCCGACATCCGCGGCTTCGGACTGCTCCAACGCGAACGCAGCTTTGCCGCCTATCAGGATATGTTCAATCTGTTTCAACGGGAACCCAGCGTCTGGGTTGAACCGCATGGCAATTGGGGCGACGGCGACCTGCATCTCGTTGAATTAAGCGCGGATTATGAAGGTCTGGACAACATTGTCGCGTTCTGGGATCCCAAAGACAAGCCCGCGCCGATGCAGCCGTTTCGTTTTGGTTACACGCTTTACTGGGAAATGGGCGCGGCGGACGAGAAACTGTCTGAAAACCGGGTGGTGGCGACGCGTATTGGCCTCGTGGAGGGTGAAACCAACACCCGGCTGATTGCGATTGACTTTAAGGGACCGAAATTGGATGCCATTCCTGAAGCAAACCCGCCGCAGGTCATCGCCAATTGCAGCACCAATGCCGCGATTGTGAATCCCCAGGTTTTGCGCAATACTTTCCTGAACACGTGGCGTGTTATTTTGAACCTGCAGCCCAAACCGGGCAACAAGGATCCCGTGGACATCCGGTGCACGCTGCAAAAAGGAACGAACATTTTGAGCGAAACATGGACCTACCAGTGGAGTCCCCCTTAACCGGACCGGGCGCGTTGACGGACGTCTCCGGACGGCTGGCCGGACGCCCCTTGGAAGAATGGAATGCCGCTTACGGCAAGGTGGAGAATTATTTTCACGCCCTGCGCATCCGTAACAAGGCGCTGCTGGGCCAGCTTGTCCTCCGCGTGCTCGAACGGGCCATGAAACGCGCGCCGGCCGAACCCAACCATTCCGCCACCCAAATCGCGGCGGAGGAAATGGACCGCACGGTGACTGAATGGTTCGCCGAGGTGTTGCAGGAACCGCCCACCAATGCCGACCAGATGCTCTCCACGCGCGGCCGGTTGGCCATGCTGCTCGCGGACATGCCCGGCAAGTGGCAGGACCAGTTCCTTCGTCCGCCGCCCTGGCCGCAGGAATTTGTCCAGTCGATGCGCGACGTTTACCTGCGCGCCGGCCCGGATTTTCAACTGTCTAAAATGGCGCCGCGCTCGCTCGACCTCGGCCCGTTTGCCACGCTGACGAATCTGGGCCGGATTCCCTACTTAAAGATGTCCCTCGCCTGGGCGCTGTTCGTCCTGTTGTTGATCAAAATTTTTGTGCTTACCCACTGAACCATGGCCGGCGCCATCCCCCAGTCCGCTCCTGCGCCGGGTCCGCCGCCGCTGGTAGCAGCTCCCCTGCCCCGTATCCACCGCGGCTGGCGCGTGTTCATTTTTTATTCCTGCGCCCTGCTGCTGACGGGACTGGTCTCGATGCTTTTTGCCGACCTGCTTTGGCGCACGGGCTGGTCGGCCTCGCGAACGGTGTTGTTCATCCTGTTCGTCATTTTGTTCCTGCTGATCGCCGTCGGCAGCATGCATGGTGTCTTTGGTTTCGTCCTGCGGGCCATCGGAAATCCCCGGCGTATCACGCAGACGGATTGCCGGGCGCAAAGCATTGACGGCACCAGCACCGCCATAGTCTTCCCCATCTACAACGAGGACATCGTCCGCGTCTACGAAGGCCTGCGGGCGACTTACGAGTCGCTCCAAAAAACCGGACAACTGGAACACTTCGATTTTTTCATTCTCAGCGATTCCACCGATTCCGACAAATGGGTGGAGGAGGAGCGGCGCTGGTACGAACTGGTCCGTGAACTCGATGCCCTGGGACGCGTCTATTACCGCCGCCGGACGGACAACGAAGGGCGCAAGAGCGGGAACGTGCGCGACTTTCTCAACGCCTGGGGCCGTCGTTACCGCTATTTCCTCGTGTGCGATGCCGACAGTGTCATGCGCGGTGAAACCCTGGTCGCCCTGGTCCGGTTAATGGAGGCGCATCCGACGGTCGGCCTGGTTCAAACGGTGCCGGCGCTCGTCAATGCCAAATCGCTCTTTGGCCGCATCCAGCAGTTTTCCAACCGCCTCTATGCCCCGCTGTTCATCGCCGGGTTGAATTACTGGGCGCTCGATCTAGGCAATTACTGGGGACACAATGCCCTCATCCGCGTCGAGCCGTTCATGCAATTCTGTGACCTGCCGCAATTGCCCGGAAAAAAACCCTTTGGCGGCTATATATTGAGTCACGATTTTGTCGAAGCCGCGCTGTTGACGCGGGAAAACTGGGGGGTGTGGTTTGCTTACGATCTCGAAGGCAGCTACGAGGAAGCCCCGCAGGGCATGATTGAAAACGCCCAGCGCGAGCGCCGGTGGTGCCAGGGCAATCTGCAGCACAGTCTGGTGTTGTTGGCCCGGGGACTGCGTGGCGTGAGCCGCCTGCATCTGCTCCTGGGCATTGGCGGTTATCTCGCCGGCCCCTTGTGGCTGGCGTTCCTGCTCACGTTCAACTGGATTCACTGGTACCAAAAGTACACCGGCCTGTCGAACATCACCGTTCATGCTTTCACACCCTATTTGAACCTGAGCGGCACGGCACACGCCCTCCTCGTTTTTGTCATCTGCATGGCCGTCCTGTTTCTGCCGAAGGTACTGGCGTTGATTGACCTCGCATTTGATTGGGAGCGCCGCCGGGCTTTTGGCGGTCTGGCGCGCACCACGGCCGGGGTGGTGGTGGAAACCATCTTCTCCACCCTGCACGCGCCCCTGTTGATGCTGTGGCATACCCGTTTCGTGGTGACCAACCTGTTCGGCGCCAGCGTCAGCTGGAGCCGGCAACGGCGGGGCACGGACGGCACGACGTGGTGGTTCGCCTTGCGCCGGCACTGGGGCCACACCTTGATCGGCCTGGTATGGGGCCTGTTCATGTGGCAGTTGAATCGATACCTGTTCTGGTGGTTCACCCCCGTCTTTACCGGCATGGTGCTTTCGGTTCCCCTCAGCGTCGTGACCAGCCGGCTCAACCTGGGCGCACGGGCGCGCAAACTGGGGCTCCTGTTGACACCGGAAGAGACCAAACCGCCGCTGGAACTTGTCTCGCTGCGTGCCCAAATGAAGATTCATGAACTTACCGACGACAACGGCCCCCGCCCACCGCACGCAGGTCTCGTGGAAGCCGTATTGGATCCTTACGTCAATGCCATCCATGTTTCGCTGTTGCGCGAAAAACGGTTCAACCCGGTTTATGCCGAACAACTGGCCCGGCTCGGCGTCGGCCACGCCGGGGTGCAAGCGCTCGGAGAAAAATTGCTGGCCGAAGGCCCGGCACTGCTGACGGCACCGGAACGGCTGCTCCTCATGACCGATGCACACGCAATGGTCTGGCTGCACCAGCAATCCTGGATGCGGCCCGACGAATCGCTCGCGCCGTGGTGGCGGGCGGCCATTCAGGAATACAGCCGCCGCGATTGACCCGCGTCGGCTGAAGTTCAGTTCACGCGAAAAATCTTGGCCGCGGGACGTTACGGAGCCGGGATGATTTCAATCCCGTTAATCTCGGGGCTCTGAATGTTGGCCGTGAAAGTGATGTCAACCTGA